>CACNSW010000036.1 GCA_902623185.1 uncultured SAR116 cluster alpha proteobacterium | reverse complement strand
GATGGTGGCACACTTGTTCGCGCTGGGCACACTGAGGCCGTTGTCGATATTGCGCGCGCTAGCGGACAGCAGGAGCCATCTGGCGTGATTTGTGAAATCATGAACGATGATGGTGAAATGGCGCGGCTTCCGGATCTTATTACCTTTGCAAGGAACCATAATTTAAAAATCGCTTCAATTGCTGATTTGATCGCTTGGCGACGCCAGAATGAATCACTTGTGCAGCGCACCATGGAAGGCGTTGTTAATCTTCAAATTGGTGGCGAATGGAGGATGGTCATCTACGTCAATACAATTTCCAATGTTGAACATATTGCCCTTATAAAAGGTTACATTGCTACCAATGATGCGGTATTGGTGCGTATGCATCGTGTTGATATGTTAACCGACCTTTTGGGGCAAGTATCGGAAAAGCGATCTGGAAACGAATTAAGTGCTGCAATGCATGCAATCACCGATGCAGGGCGCGGCATAATTGTATTGCTGCGTGAGTCTTCAAATTTGAGTCTTTCCCCCACAATTTTCAGTGAAAACACCGGCGCTGAGGATGGTAATAATCCCGTTCATGGCCTTCGTGAATATGGCGTGGGCGCTCAAATTCTAGTCGATCTTGGTATTCGTAATATGACGCTATTATCGAACAGTCCATCTAACGTAATAAGCATTGAAGGTTATGATCTCACGATTAGTGGGTGGCAAAGCCTAACTGATCAAGAACTCTAATTTTCTCTATGGCAGATAGTTTGTTTGATCTGGAGTTTCACTATGTTTGGTTCTCTGTTGTGCAATTCCTTTTTGAAGAATGCCACAGTGTGGCTCTCGAGCTAAACTGACGTGCTTTTTAATTTCTTTCGATGCAAGCCCCACATCTCTTTGCTAAATTCCCGCTTCTATATCAACCTTGACTGAAGAAAATAATTTCGTGATAATGATAATCATTATCATATTTAACAGGTTGCTTTAATGGCTGACGAAACCACCTTAGCAAATTCGGTGAAGGCATTACCTCGTAAAAAAATTTGGGAACTAGAAAAAACATGGCTTTGTTCAATTGTAGGCACGTGTCTTTCAATGTACGAAGCAAGAAAAATTGGGCGAAAATTTGGCGCGAAGTGTTCCGACCCAAGCCAAATAGATGCAGTTGTACACGCGATGCTGGTTCGTGACTGTGCAGAAAAAAATCAGGTCTCAATACATGTGAACAAAATATTAGAAAAAAAGTTCGAAGGAACAATCCGTGCTTTTCACAGATACAAGACGTCAACAGATATAATGCAATTGTGGCGTGTATCATTTGATCGTGGGCTCATCCCAGGTGCATATTGGGCAACTGCGACCAGGCGAGAACTTACAAAAGAGGACTCAAACAAAATTTATTCAGATGTTCACATGCTGTCACACTTGATTAGCTCTTCAAATCAATCACTAATTCAAAGATTAGTTGAGGTTGAGTCCCACATCAAAGCCCTAGAAAACAAACATGGATGGCAAAGGCAGAAGCTAGAAGCCACAGTCGGTCAATTGGAGAAAAAATTACAGAGATCTGAAAGTTTAGTTGACTTGCTCCAAAGACAAATCACAAAAAACAAAATTCATAATAAGCCAGGCAGAAATGATACTAATTGCGAGCAAACAAAGTTAAGAATTCTACGCCAGCGGTGTGCTCACTTAGAAGCGTCTATTGACAGTACTAGGGCTAAATTGGAAATTCGGAATAGACGGCTTAGAGAGAAGAAAATGTATGTAATCCATTTGGAAAAATCGCTAAGTTCACTCGAAAAAATGGTTGTTAGTTTAACTGATGAAGCAGATCAACAAATTAACAGGATTGTCTCAGGCAAAAGCCTACTTTACGTTGGTGGGATCCCCCACACAGCTAATAACATTCAAAACATGATAAATAAAATGGGTGGAAGATTAATTTACCATGAGGGCGGTAACGGAAGGTCAGCAATGTCCTCGCTTGCTAAGCTTGTTGCAACCGCAGATGCTGTTTTTGTGCCAATGGACAATGTAAGCCACCACAGCGCGCTGGAAGCAAAAAAACAGTGCAAATTACTTAAGCGCCCATTTATTCCAATGAAATCCTCTGGAATTGCTTCATTTACGCAAGCACTTTCAACGATCGATCCAACGTGAATGTAGACCAGTGGATATTATAAATAGTCTAATATATCTAGCCCATAAGGTAATTAAGTTTTATCCGCAATTGTTAAGTAAACATTTCAAAGCGTTTGGTTTTATATTGTTTTCACTCATCGCCGCCAAGCAGGCAATCGGAGAAACCATCCAAATCAGCTTTACCCAATTTGATACTTACAGCCCTGAAGTGGCACACATCGAAGTAGGAGACACCGTAGTATGGCTGCCAACGAGTGAAGGCCACAACGTCGAGTTTCTCGCAGGTCCTGAAATGAATAACATTCCCCCCAAGTCAGTAGTGAACAG
Organism: uncultured SAR116 cluster alpha proteobacterium; assembly: GCA_902623185.1. GTDB lineage: Bacteria > Pseudomonadota > Alphaproteobacteria > Puniceispirillales > Puniceispirillaceae > MED-G116. The sequence continues at coordinate 11,824 of CACNSW010000036.1, read as the reverse complement.
CTCCCATTCCATACTCTTCAAGAAGTCGGGAATTTATTTATATGGTTGTACACCACACTTGAATATCGGGATGATTGGCCTGGTTGTTGTGGGCAACGATTTACGCAACATAAAAAACATCAAAGAGGTAGAACTCCCTCGGGTGGCAAAATCAGTACTACAAAAGCTGATAGTGGACGCTCAATCATATGCAAATTCCAAATAAGTGGAAAGTTCGTAGGTAATTCAGCGAGCGTATATAAACAAATATATGCACTCCTAAATATTTATTAACTTGATGCTTTGATTGGAGTAAAATCTGAAAGAAGCACAATTTTACTGACAGTGAGTTTGAGGTTAACAAAAAATTTCTCGGATTGGCCCTGTATCAGCTGCGCTATCTGTAAACAGTTTTATACCACCCCATCAACGCTGACCTTGGAAAAGATTAGCGGGCGACTAATTTTCCGAGTTGGTGTGGATACGCTGACATGACAGACAAACGGGCCAGAAAATTAACTGAGTAAATACAAGCCTATTTTAATGCCAGCCATAAAGTGGCTAAGCAGCGCAAACGGGTTTTGGAACCCAAAAAACTACAACAAATATAAATGTGCCACAGAAAAAAAGGTAAACCTTGACTGTAACCCTACAGCAATTGTCACATGAAGACCCTTGGTCAGCTGACCTGCACTGCGATATATATACAGAGAGCGATTATTAATAGTTTGCCGTAATCAAGATCAAACGCTGTGCCTTCACCAAAATTTCGTTCAAATGCGTTTTTTTTAGACTCGATCGGTGGTGACATCAGGGAAGCTGGCACAGATTGCGCTTGTGTCTTTTTTGGTCGACCGCGCTTTTTTTTCGCCCCTGTCTTCCTTGCTAACTTTTTTGCTACAGTCTCAGCCATTCACTTCTCCTAGGTAATTTAAATTACAAATTGTGACTCTTCGCCCTAAAAAAGAGTACCATATTGGGTGCTACACGCTTAAAAACCATTATCCCGTATAGTTCATAGATGAACTCATCCTAACCGGTTACTTGTCGGACAGGCATACCGAGGCTGTGCTAAACTTCCTTCAGATCAGTTGCTGTCCAACTACAAAAACATCGTAACAATTTGTCTTGTATTATATCTGCGAAGCGTTATGCATTCCTCAACTCACAGTTCGCTTGTTACATGTGAAAAGGGAATCAGAGGGGCCTCCTTTTATTTGGTCAGATATGGAAAACATTCACGGTAAAGATATTCTTTACATAGTTACTTTAATTATGTCTCGTTGTATTTCATACCATCCTAATCCAAGTGTAAAAGAGTTCAACAAATCTTGTGGGCTGTTGCTAAAGTCTCAAAGTGACGCCCTAGTTATTTAAGCCGTATTGTCAGTCAAAAAGACGCCCAACGGTTTTACCTCAAGGACTATGTTTCTGTTCCAGGGGGAAACAAAGGCAGATAAAAAAGCTCCCTGACCCAGTTGATTTACAAATAAACGGTCGAAGATTACCTTTGTGACCCGTTCATCTCGTCTGCATTGCCCGAAACTGAGGCTCGCGCGGTACATTCGCCTGTAAATAGCTGCATAACTAAGCTCTCTTTGCACTTAACGTATTCAGGCGCTGGCATACCGCTCTCGCCACGATAAATCACGGCTATTGAGAGAATGGCCATCAATCCAGCCAGTATCCACATATTTCGGCTCATCTTTAACCCCTTCGCATCGAGTTCTTTGATTGAAGTCGCATGAAGGTAAGTGAGATGTCAATCTCTCATAAGGTAGCACCACTTTTTGGCTTCACTTAGCGCCAAAAATGCAAAAAAGCGTTAGTCGTTTTGCCGCATTACTTTACTGTAAGTATTTGATGACGATAAGATCGCAGGTCAGGTCATGTCTGATCTCGCTCTAGACTTAATCTTGGTGACGTGCCCCCTCTGACCCGCACGAGTGATAAATTTGTTTCAGTGGCTGGTGTCACTATAAAACGTTATGTTTACAAGTGACAAAAATATTGAGTTAGATTGTTGATGAACTAATTTCTCTCGCCAAAACTTGAAGCAATACGAAGATGATATAAACAAATAAGGCTTTTCCAGAAGAAGTCAAAATAAAGAAAAAAATTTATTAAGTCATACGATAAAAAGCTGGTATTTGAATAGGTATAGCGGCGGAGCCAAATAAAAGGTTTCTTTGCGTTTGTAAGCTAAATTTAACGGTCCGAAGATTTCTCTAAACCCTCAATAATCGGACAATTTGGCCGATCATCACCATCACAGGCATTAGCAAGAGCCTCTAGTTCAGACTTTAAATTTTGCAATTCGGTCAACTTACTTTCAATCTCCTTGAGCTTTGCTATTGCAATCTTTTTGACTTCCCGGCTAGGTCGGTTTTTATCTTCATAAAGACTCAGTAATTCCCTGCATTCATTAATGGAAAAATTGAACCTTCTAGCAGTGCCTATAAATCTTAATTTTGCAACATCTCTATCTGCATAAATTCGATAACCAGTCTCATCAGAGACTTCCGGCACGATAACCCCAATATTTGCATAATAACGCACCGTTTTGACCGTGAGGCCAGCGGCGCGTGCAGCAGCACTAATTTTCATCTGAAAACTTTCTCGCTGTTGACTCTCCCCTTAGGGGAAACCCTATTTATTGATTATTAAGAGGTAAAGATGGCAATTGCAATAGACAAACTTAGCATTAATTGGATGTGCTCAAACACTTGGAAAATAGCAAGTTACAATACTAGTTGGTGTCTTGCTGGTTGCGCCATTGGTGATATGGGTACCATTCTATATTTTCAAACGACAGGTATTGATTGGCCTGTGTTTTGGATCATGACACTTGCAATTTTTAACGGCCTTCTAACGTCAATTTGTTTGGAAACAATCATTTTGTGCCGTCAAATGCAAATGGCGACCGCTTTTAAAACTGCTATTGGTATGTCTTTTATTTCAATGGTCGCAATGGAAATAGCTATGAATGTTACCGATGTAGTTTTAACCGGTGGAGCAATGTTAAACTGGTGGGTCGTCCCCGTAATGTTGTTGGTAGGGTTTGTTACACCACTCCCCTACAATTATTGGAGGCTTAAAGCTTTAGGAAAGGCGTGTCATTGAAGATGTTAATACACCGAACAAAAACTATAGCAATAATTTTGGTTACTTTATTTTCTGGCACCGTCTTAGCTCATGATGGAGCCGTTGGAATAGTTAAAGAGAGAATGGAACGGTTTCAGCAAAACCAGAAAAATCTTAGACTTATAAAAAGTCACTTACAGAATGGAAAGCTCTCGCCAATTGCACCCCTTGCATCAGAAATACGAGAATGGGCAGAAGTTATGCCTGAATATTTTCCTGAAGGCTCGGATGGTAAGCCATCTGAAGCATCTCCAGAAATCTGGTCCAACCCCGCAGGATTTCAGGCAGCTGCATTTGCAAACTTTCAGGCAGCTGATACCTTAATGTTTGCTATTGAGTCTGAGGACATCGACTTGGCCAAGTCCGCCTTTCGTGATGTTGCAGCATCCTGCAAGAGCTGCCACATGTCATTCCGAGAAAGGTAAATCAAGTGAGAAAGTTTATTTTTCTAATACATCTCATGGGATTTTTTTTGATTTACAGCGGTCAAGCGACTGGCTCGAAAGACGTAACATTAAGACCAAATGATTTGGTTTTTGTTCAAATTGGTGAAAAAATTTATAAGAATTATTGTAGCAGTTGTCATGGTTTGCAGTTGGAGGGTCAAAAAGGTTGGCAAACAACGTTATCAGACGGTATGCGTTTGGCGCCCCCACATGATGCCTCAGGTCACACGTGGCATCATCCTAATTACCACCTTTTTGCTATGACAAAATTTGGCATAGAGAAATTAATTGGCCAAGATTACCCCAATAACATGCCCGCGTAGGAAGAAATTCTTAATGACGAGGAAATTATTGCTGTCCTCTCCTACATCAAATCAACATGGCCGGACAAGATTGAAGAAAGACACAACAAGATCAACCAAAACTATAAAGCCATTGGGGATAGCTAACTTAGTATAGTACCCAGGTGTCTGGCAAAAAATTAATGACATAACTTTTTTAGATGATTGCGTAATGATTTCTCGACGGAATTTTGTTAGATACTCTGCTTTTGGGCTTTTGCTAGCAGCAACGCCAAAAAAAGCATCTTTTGCTAAAGGTAGTCTTAGACGCTATAAGTTCGTAGCTGAACCCACACCACATCCATTTGATAATAAATCAATTGCTACTAACTTATGGCTTTACAATCGTCAAAATCCAGGGCCACTCATAACGGCTGTAAAAGGTGACACTGTTGAAGTTGAATTTTTGAATAATCTCAATCAACCAACTACAATCCACTGGCATGGTATACGGAATATTAATGAGATGGATGGCGTGCCAGGCTTGACCCAAGCAGCTATTGAACCCGGGGGACGATTCCTTTATCGGTTTCCTGTAAAGGACCCCGGAACGTTTTGGTATCATGCGCATAATAGGGCTTGGGAGCAGGTTGCGCGTGGGCTGTATGGCCCCATTATTGTCTATGATTCTGACGAAAAAGATAATGGCCGGGACGTGCTAATCGTAGCCGACGATTGGTTAATGGACAAAGATGAACAAATTGACGAAGACAGTTTTGGTAATTTGGGGCATTGGTCTCACGGCGGTAGATTGGGTAATGCACTGTCAATTAACGGAATGTTTGGGCCCTCTGTGCCCGTGCCATCCTTTGGCGTTGCAAGATTTAGATTTATTAACGCTGCAAATGCTCGCGTTCTTGAGTTTGCATTCGAAGGAAGGCATCAAATGCGTGTAATTAGTGTAGATGGATCACCATGCAGAAATTTCATCACAGATAAAATTATTCTTGGTCCCGCACAGCGATTGGACGTGGAAATCGAACAGACTTCAGACTTAACAAATTTGTTAGAAATTAGCACTAGTCAACCACTTGTTGCCGCAAAATTTGAACCGGTCATTTCAATCTCTGATAAATACCGAGGGGTATCAGGGCATGAACCATATTACAATCAACCAAGTATAAAAAACGCGAAGATTATCGATATACACATGCAAGGTGGAGCTATGGGCAACCTCTCCAGCGCAACGTTCAATGGTAAGGTTCGAGAATTACGCGACTTGGCCATGAACGACTCAAAGATATGGGCATTTAATGGTGAGATTGGTGGTTATGATTTTACCATCGCTGAAGCTAAACTTCAGGATACTATTATTCTTCGTATATGGAATGACACTGCCTGGCGTCATACCATGCACCTTCATGGCCATCACTTCTGGGTGCAATCTAGAGAATTTGGTCAGAAAAAGCGGCAGCTTTTGAGAGATACTTACTTAATGCACCCCGGTGAAAGAACCGAGCTAATTTTTGTCGCAGATAATCCAGGATTATGGTTATTCCACTGCCACATGCTGGAACACCATGCCTCGGGAATGGGTGGACTAATTTCTGTGGCCTAAGCCTATAGCTAGTTTATCTCTCCAAGAACTTAGGAGGGTAATAGATCGCGTGCACATACCGTCATCTCAGAATGTGAAAGTTAGATTGTCATTTTTTTATCAGAATTGGATGATTTCTGCGCCATATAAACCCCAAGAGCTATAAGAAGAACGCCGAGTAGCTTAAATAGGTCGAACAAATCATTACCCAAAAAAACCAGCACCGTCATTACATAAAATGGAACGGCATTTAGGTGAAATGATGCAATTGTAATCCCCAGGCCACGAGCGCCTGCTATCCAGCATGGCTGTGATATGGAAACGGATAATATCGAAAACACGAACATGAGAAGTAACGCCTCATTATCAAAAGAGCCGTATTGCCTTTGCTCGGGAAAAAAAATGACCGCAAGACTTAATATCGTACCAACAAAAATCGCGGCGCCGATCAGCGTTATTACGGTCTGCCCAATGGAGGATATTCCGGAAAGACGAAGGTTCGTCTCGCGGGTAGCCCAAGCGTAAAGACACACTGCAATTAGGCAATAAAAAAACCCAACGTTGACCATATAGTCTCCCAACCCAACACCAGCAGCAATTAGTCCACCAAAGACAGCACAAAACAATCCTATGACGAAAGAAAGTGAGATCCGTTTATTATCAAAAAACAACTCAAGTAATACACCAGCTAAAGGCATCATAGCAGCGGCAACCGCTGGTGTTACGGGATTTGATTGTTTTTGACCATAAAGCAATAAAGTGGTTCCCAGCCCAAATCCGACACCGCCAACAAAGATACCCCTTATCCATGAAACTGCGCCTACGCTAATGCCATCCTCGACCAATCTCCAAAACACTAAAAGAGCAAGAGTACCGGGAACTAAGCGTAAAAACACCAGCGTAAGTAGATCCCATGACTCCATCAGACTTGCCCCAGTAGGGAAGCCAAGAGACCATGAAAAGGCAGCCAGGAAACAAAGTAAGTTAGCTTTCATAGGTTTACATCCAGAGAAGGTGTAATTTAGAGAGTTAATCACTGCTTTTTGATTCAAGTATTAACTACACACGCTAAATTAATAACAAAAAAAGACCCCCGACGGGTTTACCGAAGAGGGCCAGTTTCTTATCTCGGAGGAAACATGAGAAAAGGTAATGACTGTTTACCTATTGGTGTCTCCATCGAATAGGGCCAATTTCGAACCGAGGCAATGCATTTTTTGCACTGCCAATGATGCACTAGCTAACCAACTATTCCTCGTTCCACCCCACACACTTAGGCTAACGATATAAACAGTAATTGGTTTTCCTCAGCTGAACGCGGACCACGACACTCGCTGAATTATTCTATCAATTCATAGGCGTCATCAAAGATTACTGTACTAGTATCCTCAGACCTTAAAGACATTTGGGTGGCATAGTTAATTACATTATTAGATAAATCGACATAGGCGAATGCGGTCCTCGGTGGTTTCGGCTTAAAAAGAAAAAATTCAAAAATGTGTTGATAAAAACCAACCCTTCTAATTTCTAGTGCGCAAAATCCTATTATCCTTACCATAGGGAGATGCTGCTATTGATAAGAGTTACATTGCTATTATCTTTCAATAAATCGTCGACGACTAATCACATTAAATGGAGTCGTAATTGCCAGAAGGTCACACAATCCACCGGGCGGCAATAGACCATCACCGGGTCATTTCTGGCCAAAAACTAGCTATCAGCTCACCGCAAGGTCGTTTTACAGAAGGGGCATGTCTATTATCCGGTCAGTTATGCCTTGCCGTAGAGGCGTTTGGAAAACACCTCTGTTATCATTTCAGCAGTGGAAACGTGCTACACATTCACCTCGGTCTTTTCGGAAAAATTCGAAAGCACAAATTGCCGCTAGCAGCACCGCGTGGTGCTGTGCGAGTGCGCCTAGTTGGGAAAACACACGCAATTGATATCAACGGCCCTACAATTTGTGAGGTTTTAAACCATGATGATTTTTTAGAGTTAACACGACGTGTAGGCCCAGATGTTCTGCGTTCTGACGCAAACCCTGATCTTGCATTCAAGAGAATATCAAATAGCAAAGCTCCAATTGGTCGTTTAATTATGGATCAATCCATCATGTCAGGTATTGGCAACATTTATCGATCTGAAATTTTGTGGCGCCAATCAGTGCACCCAGCAATACCGGGGAGAGATATTGATCGGCAGACCTTTGACCGCATCTGGCAAGATGCAAAAGAACTTCTTACTCTTGGTGTGAAATACAACTCCATAATTACGGTACAAGGCGTCCGCCCGTCGCAAGGTCGCTATCGTGAGCAGGTCAACATCTTTTCAAAATCTACGTGCCCAGCATGCGAAGAGTCTATACGCCACTTTGAAATTAGCGGTCGGCGAGTATTTGTTTGTGAGACATGCCAGCCTTTGATTTTTTAGCGAAGCGAACAAATGTCAACACCACTCGGGAAATGCGCAATGGCACCGATAATCTATTAAATTATTGATTTGTATGGTTACATGACATCGCTGATGGAGGTAATCGTATGAATCTCATTGTCCAATCTGGTGGTTCTCTCAATCTAGAAGAAACCGACAATGTGAGTCGATTTGAAATCCAGTCTGTCATTGACTTGGCGTCAGAACATATTAGCAAAGACTTTTCAAAAATAGCCGAACCAACCGAGGATGGTAGATATTGGATTGATGCGGAAGCTATATTGAAATTGTCATTACGTGCAGATGAATAAGAATGGTGTAAAACTTTTTGGGCAATGCTGGGACAGGCGGAGCCATATGGTTTCGCTGACGTTGCTAAGAAAAAGATTAGGTCCCGTATCGTCAAATGACTTTTAGTTGTATAGGTGATTTAACCATTTTTCAGCAATTTTTCTTTTATCATTGTTTTTAAGCAACAACCAACTCTGAGCCTAATTCTATCCAGCTGATACATCGGAGGGAGTGTGTCAACAAAAATAGAGAATGCCGTTGCAGCGGAATAGATATTGTTAAATTTGGATTACAATTTGGTTCAAGCTCTCCGAGGTCCAAAACGGTAAAGCTTAACAACCTGAAGCTCAACTCCAAGACCATAGGAGTTATTGATGCTCCCTATGACCTGAATTTGATGCAGTTTGCAAGCTTAAAATCCTTCAAGTTTGGCAAGAGATAAATTTAGGCTGAGGATTTTGGATGTTGAGTATTGGGGGAGGTATGCTGCTTAAATGTAAGCCAATTATGGCCGCAGAACTGCAACACGATACCTATTGGCAAGCTTACTGACAACGCAGTGACGTTTGAAAATATGATTAGCGAGTTAAAAATCAAAGTCGATATAGACATCGAAACTAACACAACCAGGAAATAGCGGATAAAAAATTTTTTGGAACGACCACAATTAAATGTGTATCCACTGTTTATGAAGTAAGCCCAGTAGTTTGCCGTACAGAACCCGAAAACATATCCCACCACTGGCTTCGAGAGCAAAATAAAGGCATAGGTAATGCCAACATGGATCATCACGCCCACAATGCCGACTAGTCCATAACGGAAAAACTTTTTCAAAAGTCCCATTACGAAAAAATCTTACTGGTTAAAAAACTTTTGTAGGATTTTTCTAGCAACATTCTAACTGTTTTAGGTTCTAGTGATTGATGTTTATAAACTAATTTAAATTGGGTGTAGTCTTCAAACGAATTAGCGGTTATGTCATCTCGTATCATTGAATGAAAATGTGTTCCAGGATACGGAGTGAACACAGAAAACTGGGCGATATTTAGATTTAATTTACATGCATAATCAATAGTTCGTTCACACGTTTCAAAATTATCAGCGGGCTGTGCTAAAATAAACATTCCTACAGATTTTATTTTCTGTTTCCTCAGTTGTTGGATTTTGGCAAGTTGTTCATCGTTGTCTACAGATATCCTCTTTACAGACGACCTGATATGCTCAAATGCAGACTCAATTCCAAATTTAAATGTTCGAAATTTAGCCTCTCTGGCCAGCTGTATAAATTCAGTGTCAAGGTTTCTGAGATGAAGTTCAGCGCTAAATTCCATGTTTAAATCTGCTTCAGCGATTGCATGCAGAAGAGCCTTGGCCTTACTGATATTAATTGAAAATACTGGATCACGAAAAACAACATGTGTTTTACCAAAACTCTTTTCGTAGAATTTTAATGTATTTATACACTGGTCAATGCTGGGGGAAAAAACCTTACGTCCTTGGGAAGTTGGATAAGTACAATACTCAGCACAGGAGTATGGACACCCTCGATTAAAAATATAGGGAATAAATAATTTTGTACCGCCAAGAAAAACATTGCGGGACATCGGTATTCCATTTTTGCCCCACCCTATAGGCACTAATTCCTTTTCTTGGTCAGGGACATCGATGTGAAACTGTTTTTTTTGTAATGTGTCCCTTAGGCAATCCAGATTGGAGAATAAATCAGTATCAACAAACTCATAATTACCACTCAAAATTGCTACGCCTTCAGGTGGCTTATTCTCAGAATGTTTAAATACAGTTCCACACAAGAAGACTGGGCATTTTTTGGAGTGTGCAATTTTAACTGCAATCTCTTTTTCTGTTTCGAAGCAAACAATAGAATTGCAGATAAAGACTGCATCAAAATCTTCAATAAAATTGATTGGAGTGTGCTCAAAGACACCACGATATCTGCAATTGTGGCCCGCTAACTGCAATTGTTCCATCAGCTGGATAAAGCTTAGATTGGGCCAATAGACGGTACGTTTAATTGCTTGCGAAAGGCATTTGCCAATTAATCCATCGCCAAGATCGTTTGCAGTGCCATAACCACCAGCTGTATCTTTGGAAATTCGGTAGGGCTTGTCTTTATAAGCGTCAAGAAACAGAAAATTCAATTTCACCCCACTCCAAAAGTAAGGGCAACAAAAATTTTCGCCAAAATTTTTTTTGGCCAGCTACCAGTGTAAATTCGCGACTTCAAGGTTTTGCCCTCACACGAGTTATCTATTATTTCTTTTTCTAGTTCTTCCATTGATATTGAGACTAATTTCCCCATCAAAGAGGAAACGGGGCGGATTGGATGACAAACAACGTAGCCAATGTTCTTAGACAATGATCTCAGACTTAAAAAAAGCCTATATTCAAACCTCTTTACATCTTTGTATTTACCTCGGTGAATAAATGGCACAAAAATCAAAGAAGAGCCAATTATAATGAACCTTACATTACCTCGCGCATTTAGTGCAGTGACCGCAGCTAAAACGCCCGTTAACGCTTTTACATAGAGCGCGGTATCATCGTAAAGTCCTTTTTCTGTTGGTGTACCGCCAAAGACAAACAGTATTTTACTTTTACTGTTTGAAGCCAGCACACGATTAAATTGCATGAGCAAATCAGCGAGATCTAAGTAATTATTAAAGCTTATAGATGGTTCAGCTTTTCTGGTGCCCTGCTCGTTTTGTTTGCCACCTGAAAAAAGAAATATTTTATCAAATTTTTTTTTTGTTGAGTCTTGAACTATCAGATGTTTTGTAAATCTCGAATTTCCTCCGACGATAATCAAAATCTTATGATGCAAAAACATTCCCCATTAATAAATTAATCAGTGAAAAAACATGCTGGTATTGGGCCACCACGGTGCGCTAATATCTAATAGCTAAATTTTAATACGGTCAAATATAACGGGGTAGTTGATCTAAAAGTTCAAAATAGATCTACATGAGAAAATATTCACACGCTTTCAAACTGCTTCGAAAATAATTATTATTGAGGCTGATACTCATGAAAGATTGTTGAACACCTCAGGACCGCTATCTTCGCATTGGCCTTGGCAGATTACGCATTTCTCGATCTGATCCTCAAAAAAATCTTTAAAAATCTCAGTGGCGCTGAATTTATCAATCAACAAAATTTGCTTGCTCTTTCATTTTCAATTGCCCAACATGTAATTACATTCTCAATGTTTTTTGAAAGCTTTTTAGAGTGACAAAAATCTCCGAAATGCCCGCTGTTGGTCGCAGTTTTATATCAAATCTCGAGCTGCCCAACTTCGATAATCCAGCATGGACAACTACGGTGCCCGCAAACCAACGGCGCATTTCAATTGTTTCAACTGCAGCCGTGTCACGGCGTGGTGACAAACCCTTCTCTTGGCTTGCAAGAGACCACAGAGCTTTTCACAAGAACGACCGCGATCTCGTCATGACCCACGTGGCTGTCGAATTTGACCGCTCTGCATGGCAGCAAGATCTTAATGTAATCATCCCACTTGACAGACTCGACGAAATGGCAAGGGATGGCGAGATTGGGTCCGTTGCTGATATGCATTACTCATTCATGGGAGCTGCCGACCCCGTCACAATGGAAACGTCCGCCCGTGAAGTTGCAAAGCA
>CACNSW010000035.1 GCA_902623185.1 uncultured SAR116 cluster alpha proteobacterium | reverse complement strand
TGGTCTTGTTGTCGCCTATTTGCAAAACCAGTTTTATCCCGAGGCACTGGAGAAACTGTCAAGCGAGCTGCAGGAGCGCGGCTATCATGTCCTCGTCTTTTTGGCGGCCAGCACAGCAGGAAATGTTGATGACGTTCTTGAAGAGATTCTTGATTATCAGGTTGACGGCATCATTGCCGCGTCGGTGGCCCTGTCATCAGATCTGTCGAACAGATGCCGCATAGCTGGTGTCCCAACCGTAATGTTCAACCGCTCGCAGGATGACTCAGCTATGTCTGCGGTTACTTCAGACAATTATGCCGGCGGGCGCAAGGTAGCGGAATTTTTGATTGCTGGCGGCCATGAACGCATCGCCTTTTTGGCAGGCTGGGAGGGTGCGTCAACTCAGCGAGACCGAGAGGCGGGGTTTTGTGATGGTCTGCGGGATGCTGGTGTGCCGCTTTTTGCACGTGGTGTTGGTAATTTCGAATTTGACCAAGCCCGCCGCGCTACAGGGCAGATGTTTTCCGGCGACAGGGAATCACGGCCCGATGCGGTGTTTGTGGCCAATGATCATATGGCATTTGCGGTGATGGACACATTGCGGGCTGAACTTGGGCTTGCCATACCGGATGATGTGTCCATCGTTGGTTATGACGATGTGCCGGCAGCTGCTTGGCCCTCATATGATTTGACCACGGTGCGCCAGCACACAGAGCAGATGATCAAGGCGACGGTCGATATACTGCTCAGCGAAATTGAAAATCAGGGTGCTGTACCCTGCCAGGTAAAAATTGATGGACCACTGGTTCTCCGGGGTTCAGCGCGGTTAACGAAAGGAAGATGACATGAAAGGCTTTGATCCCAAATTCAGGGATTTTCCTGAATACATATTGGAAATCACCAAAGAGATATGGGAAGATCGGGGCATCGCGACCTTGCACGACTATTATGGTAAGGACATGCACCTGCGAATGCCGCTGGGGTCATCTCGTGGCAACCTTGGGGTCATTGCAAGCACTATGGGCACCCTGGTGGAGTTTCCTGATCGCCAGCTCCTTGGAGAGGATGTCATCTGGTCAGGAAACGAAGATGAAGGCATGCTGAGTTCCCACAGGCTCTATTGCACAGGCACACATCTTGGCGAAAGCATGTTTGGTACCCCAACAGGCAAAAAGGTTCATTTTCGTGCCATAGCTGATTGCTACGCGATTGAAAATACCATTACAGATGAATGGCTTGTTCGCGATTATGGCGGCATTGCCAAGCAGCTTGGCTGGGTAGCGCAGGACGTAGCTGCCAAATTGATTGCCGAGGAAGGCGGTGCAGAGGTTTGTAGCCAACCCCTTTCGCCGTCCAATTATGAAGAAGGTCCCTATAAGGGTCGCGGTAATGAGAATGAATGGGGCGCGCGCTATGCGGATTGTCTTAATCGGATCATGAGTGCCGATTTTGCGGTAATTCCAGAGCAATATGACCGTGCGGTTCATGGTGAATATCCTGGGCAGACTTATGCTAGAGGATGGAATGAGGTTGACAGTTTCTGGATTGGTTTGCGTTCGGCCTTTCCATCGGCGCAGTTCTACATCGACCATCAAATTGGCAGGGAAGACTCGATGATGCCACCGCGTGCTGCCATTCGCTGGAGTCTGCATGGCAGACATGAGGGATGGGGAAGTTTTGGTAAACCAACGGGTGCTGAGGTTTACATCATGGGCATATCGCATGTCGAATTTGGCGCTCTTGTCGATGGGCGCCCGCTGATCAGGCGCGAATTTACGCTTTATGATGAGGTCGCGATCTGGAAACAGATCCTGATGCAGACTGGCTAGTATTCAATGGCTTGAACCTTATGGCAGACCCGTCATTGGATTGATTGCTTAGAAAAAGGGATGTGCTTGATGACAAAAATACTGACAACCCACGTTGGCTCCTTGCCACGCACGCAGGATGTGGTGGATTTTATTTTTGCTCGGGAACATAAGACACGCTATTCGCAGGCGGAGTTTGACGCGTGTATGACGGCAGCCTGTGCTGAAACAGTCCGCCGCCAGGTTGAGGTTGGCATTGATATTGTGTCAGATGGCGAAACCTCAAAAATTTCCTATGCGACCTATGTAAAGGACCGTTATACTGGATTCTCAGGTGACAGCCCACGCAATGCACCAGGAGATTTGAAATTATTTCCTGGTTTTCTGCAACGCCTCGCTGATGACGGAGGCACACCGCAATATGCCCGGCCGATGTGTACTGGTGAAGTCACCTCCAAGGGACAGGGCGAGTTGCAGGCAGATATTGCCAATCTAAAGGCTGGTATGGCCAAGAATGGGGCTAAGCGCGCCTTTATGAATGCGGCTTCTCCAGGAGTGATTTCACTGTTCCTGCAAAATCAGCATTACAGCACAAGAGAGGCCTATTTGGCAGCGCTGGCTGATGTTATGAAGGCGGAATATGAGACAATAGTTGCCGCTGGTATAGATCTTCAACTCGATTGTCCTGATCTGGCGCTTTCTCGACATATGTTGTTTGCAGATCTCTCAGATAAGGAATTTGTAAAGATTGCTAATTTGCACGTCGAGGCTCTCAATCATGCGTTGCGTGACATTGATCCGGCTCATGTGCGGGTCCATATCTGTTGGGGTAATTATGAGGGGCCACACGTCTGTGATATCGACATGGACAAGGTTTTTTCGACACTGATGCGGACACGGGCGCGTTATATCCTCTTCGAGACATCCAACCCGCGCCACGCCCATGAATGGACAGTTTTTTGTGATCGCAGGTCAGAAATACCTGTAGACAAGATCCTAGTTCCAGGTGTGGTTGATACCACGACAAATTTTGTCGAACACCCTGAACTTGTAGCCCAGCGGCTCGAGCGGTTCGTGAATATTGTTGGTGCTGACCGGCTGATTGCCGGTTCAGATTGTGGGTTTGGCACCTTCGCTGGATTTGGCGCAGTGGATCCGGATATCGCCTATGCCAAGCTGGCTGCGCTTGCCGAAGGTGCGGCGCTGGCGTCAAATCGTCTTTAGATGTGATGTGGCGCTGGCAGGTGTGGATAAAATAGATGGTTTTCGGAAAGAGGCTAGGATGATGACCCCAGAGAGAATGGAAAAAAATATTGTTCGTCGTGGCGCATTAATGCCCTGTCGGACTGCTTTTATTGATGCGCACACACCAGGTAGCAATCAAAAGGAGAATTTCACAATCATCGGTGGAGGCGTGTCTGAAAGCGCGGATCAGCACGTTCATATCAGCGAATCAATTGGGTTTAATATTGGTGCTGCTGGGCAACCTTCAAAATGCCACAATAGTTTGCATTCGCATCGCACGGCTGAGGTTTTTTTTGTGCAGTCAGGCAGATGGCGGTTTTTCTGGGGACGCAACGGTGATGCTGGCGAAGTTGTGCTTGAGGAGGGAGATATTTTCAATATTCCAACTGGCATTTTTCGCGGTTTTGAGAATATCGGCACTGATTATGGTCTGATCATGGCAATTCTTGGCGGTGATGATGCTGGTGGTGGTGTAATTTGGGCGCCTAAAGTGATCGCTGAAGCCGCCAAAAATGGTCTTTTGCTTGGCGAGAATGGCCGTTTGTATGACAGCAAAAAAGGTGAGGCTTTGCCTACAGGTGTGCAGCCGATGCCGCTCCTAACTGAAGAGGAGATTGAGCGTTTTGGCGAGCCTTCAACTAGCGAAGTTGTGCCACATTATGTGGCG
The DNA here is from genome assembly GCA_902623185.1 of uncultured SAR116 cluster alpha proteobacterium. Classification (GTDB taxonomy): domain Bacteria; phylum Pseudomonadota; class Alphaproteobacteria; order Puniceispirillales; family Puniceispirillaceae; genus MED-G116. The sequence goes on along the minus strand of CACNSW010000035.1, from coordinate 11,939 downwards.
CGATATTGGGATCTGATGGCTCTTGCCGACCGCCAGCCGGCAAAAGTAATTGGAGCTGACGCAGTGTTGCGTGATCGCCCAGGATTTGAGGTTGATTTTGTTACTCGCGGCTCGCTTGATGCCGCTGCGGATAGTTGTGATCGACCGGAGGTTCTGATGCCTGTTTGCGGGCATTGGAAACTAAGCTGGGGTGGCGGCGAGACAATCCTAAATTCAGGTGATACATGTCTTGTGCCGGCAGGCCTTATTCATTCACTTGTACCGTCAATGACTGGTGAGATAAGCATGTACAGGGTTCGAAAGACTGATGATCTAGCTGGTCCCACAACAAAGTTACGTTAGGTGATTTATCTAATTTGCTTTTTAGTGGAGGCGTCTGGCAATTATTATTAATAGTAGGCACGTTCCAACATTTGAATAATTGAAATTGATCAATGGGGTGTAAAGCATGAATAATCTCATAATTCCAGGTGATCTTCTAGAACTGCTACGAAAGGTGGATACACCGACTGTTTGTAATGCTATCGAAGTTGCGCAAGGCCAACGCGGTTTTAACCGCTTTACCCGTGGCACTATGCAGCATTCAAAGCCTGGAGATCCGGCCATCGTAGGCTTTGCAAGAACAGCAAAGATTTCGGGGCTGGCACCGGCGACCGAGCCAGCTGATGAAATCCGGTCCCGTCGGATGGATTATTTCCGAGCAATGGCAGATGGTGCGTCACCGTCGGCTGCGGTTATCGAAGATGTTGATTATCCGAACTGCATTGCCGGCTGGTGGGGTGAAGTGCATGTCGCTGTCCATCGAGGACTGGGTCTTGTTGGTGCGGTAACCAATGGAGTGATGCGTGATCTGGACGTCATGGATGATGGATTTCCAGTATTAGCTGGCTCAATTGGACCAAGCCATGGATTTGTTCATGTTGTTGAAATTGGTACTCCTGTAAATATCAAGGGAATGCGGATCGCACAAAATGAGTTGATTCATGCGGATCGCCACGGTGCGCTTGTCATTCCCTTCGAAGTCATGCCGGAACTTGTCCCAGCAATACGTTCTGTGATCGCCACTGAGTCGATCATCCTTGGCCCGGCGCGCCAACCTGGTTTCGATATTCATAAGCTAGAAAAAGCTTGGGCTGAATTTGAGGCGGCAAGGACTTAATCGGCTTGGCTAGATTTTCTGCCAATCTTGGTTTTCTTTGGGCTGACTTGCCTTTAGTCGAGGCCATCCATGCAGCAAAAACAGCTGGATTTGATGCGGTCGAATGTCACTGGCCATTTAACGTGCCAGCTCGGTCAGTCGCCCGAGCCTTGGGTGAAACGAGACTGTCGATGTTAGTCTTAAATACCCATGCCGGTGATCTCTCAAAACCAGAATTTGGCCTTTCAGCCTTGCCTGAACGCCAGCTGGACGCCCTTGCGGCAATCGACCACGCGATTGAATATGGTGCCGTAATTGGGGTGCAGTCTGTTCACGTTATGGCGGGCATTACTGACGCGGAGACAGCGCATGATGTTTTTTTGGATAATCTTAAATATGCCTGTATGAGGGCAGACAAACATAGCATGGATATTTTGATTGAGCCACTCAATAGCCACGACGTGCCCGGCTATTTTCTGACCAATACACGGCAGGCGGCAGCGATCATCGATGATATTGCCGCCCCTAACTTAAAGCTAATGTTTGATTGCTATCATGTTGGAAGAACAGAAGGTGATATTGCTAAACGCTTTCGTGATCTGCGTCACTTAATTGGGCATGTTCAATTTGCCTCAATTCCGGACCGTGGGCCGCCAATTTGTGGGGAACCCGATCTAGGCTCATTCTTCTCAATGCTTGATGATGTCGGCTGGATCAAGCCCCTCGGCGCGGAGTACAGACCCATAGGAACGACAGCTGATTCGCTAGGCTGGTTGGTTAAATACTCAAAGTCAAGGTTGCATACAAGACGTTTTTAAAAAGGCAAGATCATTTGGTGTTTTGGCCGGTCTCGAAGAGTTTTTAGCTAGACGCTTGGAACGGTACGAAAGATGCATATCTCTGATATGAATCAACTCAATGACCCGGCGGTGAGATGAGAGATTTTGTCCTTGTTTTGGTATTGGCTACCAGCTTTGTTGTTATTGGGCTTATTGCCTGGTGGATCGTGCAAAGTGGCGTTTTTAAGCCAAGTCCCAAGCCAATGGTTCAGGCGACCATAACGCTGGACAATCAATGTGAGCTTCTGGATGAGGTTTTTGTTGTATCCGCGCCACAGCACGGGAGGACTGTCCCTTTCTATAATAAGAAGGCTACAATCAGATTGCCGGAAGGAACTTTGTTGCAACTTGCCACCAGCTCGCTCTATCCTGACGTAGCCTATGATGGTATCCCTCAAGCGATCATGCCAGAAATGGAAATGACGGCAGATTGTTCAATGTCACCTCGCCTTGAGGGCATTTTTGACTCAATGCGGGAAACCTTCAAGAACTAGGCATAGCTTAGAGTAGGGGGGAACCCCCTCGCCCAACTCTATACAAACTTGCTCACGATATTCTCTAGAACTTCCTGTCTGCCAGAAACTGGTTGTGGATTAATATTCTCATCTATGACCTTCGCTGTAAGGCTCTCAAGATCGTATCTGTTGTCTATGATATCTCCACCAAACTTGGCTTTCCATCCAGCATAGCGTGCAACAAGATTTTCCTGCAGACTGCCGTCTTCTAGCATCGCCGCTGCTGCTTTGACGCCTCTGGCACAGATGTCCATCGCGCCAACATGCGCCAGAAGCAGATCATCTGGATTGATAGATTGACGTCGCAGCTTCGCATCGAAATTGGTTCCCCCATTTGTAAACCCACCTCCAGAGAGAATATGGTAATAGGCAAGCGTGACTTCCGGTGCGTTGTTTGGAAATTGATCGGTATCCCAGCCAGACTGGTAATCATTGCGGTTCATGTCAATTGACCCGAAAATTCCGAGCGCATTAGCAATGGCTAACTCATGCTCAAAAGAGTGACCAGCAAGGATAGCATGCCCCTGTTCGATATTGACTTTGATTTCTTCTTCCAGACCATAACGTTTCAAGAAGCCATAAATAGTGCTAACGTCAAAATCATATTGGTGTTTTGTGGGCTCTTGTGGTTTTGGTTCAATCAGGATTGTTCCCTCAAAGCCTATTTTATATTTGTAATCGACAACCATGGTCATAAATCGACCCATCTGGTCCAGTTCATGTTCGATTGCTGTATTAAGCAGTGTTTCGTATCCCTCACGACCGCCCCATAACACATAGTTTGCACCACCTAGTTGTTTTGTTGCATCGATACACGTCTTAACAGTGGCGGCAGCAAAAGCAAAAATTTCTGGGTCAGGGTTGGTGGAAGCACCCGCCATATAACGTCGGTGGGAAAATAAATTTGCCGTTCCCCATAGCAGCTGTGTCCCAGTTTGCTCCATTTTCTCGGCAAAGTAATCGGTCATCTCCTGCAGATTTGACGTGTTCTCGGCGAAATTATTTCCCTCAGGACGCATATCTGCATCGTGAAAGCAGAAAAATGGTACGCCAAGCAGTTGGAACATTTCAAATGCGATATCGGCTTTGTACTTTGCAGCGTCCATAGCACTGCCAGACCAGTTTTCGGGAAACCAAGGTCGTTCAAACGTTGCGCCGCCAAAGGGGTCGTTTCCTTGCCAAACAAAATTGTGCCAGTAACAAACGGCAAACCTGAGATGGTCCTCCATCCGTTTACCAAGCAGTTTTTGATCAGGATTGTAATGGCGGAAACCGGCATTTGCGGCACCATTCGCACCAACATAGGTAAATGGATTGCTTCTATCAAAAAATTTTCCGGTCATTTCTGTTCCCCAATCGACCTTCATGCTTGAAAATATATATATGAATTCTCAATCTAGCTCCCTTAAAACAGCAATCAACGTCTTACCGCTTGATAGAGGTCTCGCCAACGCGAGATTGCCTCTTCATAGTCGTCGCTTAGCGACTGATTTGGCTCAATATGCTCGGCCATGCTTGGCTTAAGCATTATTTTTGGTAACTCTCCCACCCCTATGTTGTCTGCCGCTGCTTTACCAAGCCGGGCTGCACCAAGCGCAGCACCAAAATCACTGCCAGCTGGAACCATAATCGGAGATTTTGTGATGGCGGCAATGATTTGTAGCCATCGCCTACTTCTTGACCCACCTCCAGTTGCTAGCAATGACGATGGTCTGCTGCTAGTGGCTGCCAAAACATCAACCGCGTCGGCCAGTGCAAACCCCACGCCCTCAATAACAGCCTGTGTCAAGTCGCGCCGACCATGAGCTCTTGAGAGACCAAAAAAAGCCCCTCTTGCTCCTGCATCATTGTGCGGCGTTCGTTCGCCGGATAAATAGGGATGAAAAAGCACTGATGAAGGCCCGGTGTTGTTGCTCTCAAATTCAAGTATTAAATGCTCAACTGTCTGACCAGTGATTTCGGCTAGCCAGTTTAGGCAATCAGTTGCTGCTAGAATGACACCCATTTGGTGCCATTTGTCGGGGATGGCATGACAAAGGGCGTGGGCGCCATTTTCTGGTGCGGGTGCGAAACTATCGGTTACGGCAAAGACAACGCCTGACGTTCCGAGTGAAAGGAAGGCATCTCCAGGTGCGATGACACCAAGCCCACAGGCTGCAGCCGCATTATCGCCAGCACCACCCGCTACCACAGCTCGACCATCAATGCCCCAGTTTTCAGCAATGCCTACTCGCAATTTTCCGGATATATCGGTGCCCTCGACGAGATGGGGCATCTGATCTCTGCTCAAACTACAGGCGGCAAGCAATTCATCAGACCAACATCTGTGCGCAACATCCATCCACAATGTGCCCCCTCCATCCGACATTTCAGCGCAAAATTCTCCAGTCATCTGTAGCCGAATATAGTCCTTTGGAAGCAGAACTTTACTGATTTTTGCAAAGAGATCAGGTTCATGTCGCTTCATCCAGACAGCTTTTGGTGCCGTGAAACCGGGCATGACCGCATTACCACCAATCTTCCGAAACGCGGCAAAATTGTCATCAAGCTCCGTTGCTTCAGCGGCGTTGCGTGTGTCGTTCCACAGGATGGCAGGGCGCAAAACTTGATCAGCGTCATCAAGTGCAACCATGCCATGCATTTGTCCTGAAAGCCCTATACCTTTTACAGCTGCCATTTGTTTGGCATGACTATCTCGAAGGCTGTGCACCGCCAGATTTACCGCTTGCCACCAATGTTTGGGGTCTTGTTCGGACCACCCTGCTCGTGGCCGAAGAACGTTCAGTGGTGCCATATCACTGGCGACAACCTTACCGCTGTCATCCATTAACAGGGCCTTTACGCCAGAAGTGCCAATGTCAATACCAAGGTACATAAATACTTACCTTTAAAATGTTGTCGTGTTGAGTTTGTTAGAGCTCTGCTCATCTGGAGTCCAAGATACCTTTATGGTGTTCATCAATTTAATACAAATCAAGACTCTTGTCCGGAGTGATTAGGGTTTGACAAAAAACTGGTTTGCTAGGCAAAAGACTACAACTTAGGTGTTACTCTGCCTGACGCGATGATTGAAGTCTTTTTTGGAGAAACTAGTGACAATAAATTTTGCTATTTTGGGTGCTGGGCGTATTGGAAAGGTGCATGCAAAGGCGGTGGCCACCAATGAAAATGCTGTCTTACGTGCGGTTGCCGATCCAATCCTGGACGAAGCAGACGTAATCGCAACTCGCTACGGCTGTGATGTTCAGACAATTGATGAAATTGCCGACAGTAGTGATATTGATGCTGTTGTGATCTGTACACCAACCGACATGCATGCAGACCTAATCGAGCAGTTTGCGCGCTCGAAAAAAGCGATTTTCTGCGAAAAGCCGATCGATCTCGATGTGGCGCGTGTCCGCAGTTGTCTTGAGGTAGTAGCGGCAGAAGATGGATTTTTGATGGTTGGTTTTAACCGTAGGTTTGATCCCCATTTCATGGCGGTACGAAAGGCAATTGAAGAGGGTCAGGTAGGGACTCCAGAAATGGCGGTCATCACCTCGCGAGACCCCGGGGCACCACCGGCCGAGTATATTCGCCGCTCGGGCGGCATTTTCCGGGATATGACAATCCACGATTTTGATATGGCCGTCTTTTTGATGGGAGAAATGCCTGAGACGGTCCAGGCGATAGGCTCTGTTCTTACTGATTCGGCGATTGCTAGGCTTGGGGATTTTGACACAGCCTCTATAATCATGAAAATGGCGTCAGGAAAGCAGGTTACGATTACTAATTCACGCCGGGCGAGCTATGGCTATGACCAGAGGGTTGAGGTGCATGGGTCACTTGGAATGATTGCTGCAGAAAATCAGCGTCCTGTTTCAATAGAGGTTGCCACGGCTAGTGGCTACACGCGTCCAACTCTCCACGATTTTTTTATGACCAGATATATTGATGCTTACTCCAATGAAATTGCTAGCTTCATTGCCTGTTTGACAGACGGCCTGCCTCCCAACCCAAACGGAATTGATGGGTTGAACGCGTTGCTCCTTGCAGATGCTGCGGTTGAGTCTGTTCGCAAGGGTGCAGCTGTGAGGTTGGAACGTAACTAATTGGCCAAATTATCCATTCTCAGCAAGGGCTCCGACTATTTGCTGGTCATAGTCGATTATTGACCCGGTAATTATTCCTGAGTCTGGGCTTAGCAGCCACGCAATGAGGGGCGCTAGTTGGTCTGGCTTTGCCAATTGGCCCATCGGCATTGTCGCTTCTGCCATCTCCAACCAATTTTCTGGCGCAGCATGATATTTTTTTTGAATTGCGTCCTCAGCGGGCGTATCCATCCATCCGGGTGCAACACCATTGACCCGGATACGGTTTTTAAGCAACGAATTTGCTGCATTCTTGGTAAGCGTCATTAGGCCACCCTTTGAAGCGGAGTAGGGGGCAAGAAAACTCTGCCCGACATGCGCAGATGTTGACAGGATATTGACTATGCTGCCCGGATTTTTGTTTGCTTCCAAATGTTTTGCCACGCCTTGCATCAATAGGAATGGCCCGGTCAGATTGGTTGCCAAATGTTCATGCCATCTCGAGATGCTCGTATCAAGGATTGATCCTCTGGTTGTAATGGCTGCGCAATTAACAAGCGCATTGATTGAACCAAATCTATCCAATGCCCGCTTTATAAGGCGGTGGCAATCGCCCTCCTTGCTGACATCGCAGCTGATAAAGTGACAAACCGCGCCAAGCGCGGAAATTTCAACTGCTGCAGCTTCGCCCTTTTGTTTGTCACGTCCGGTGATGATTATCGCGGTACAACCCTGCTGTGCCATCAGCCTAGCCACAGCAAAGCCAAGACCCTGTGTGCCGCCTGAGATAATTGCCTGATTACTGCTGTTATCGGCCTGCACGGAGTTACTCCACATTCACCCAACGTTGTTCTCTTGCTGATCTGTCAACGGCGTCCATCACCTTTTCAATGATCAGGCCAGCCTCAAAATTGGGCCAAACATCCTCGCCCGATTCTATCGAGGTCAAAAGATCGTGAAGCTCACAAATCTTCACGTCCATATAGCCAAGGCTATGTCCACCATTTGGTAGAAAAGCTGAGTAGGGAGGATGCAGGGGTCCGGTCAGAATTGTACGAAAGCCGTCTGTTGCAGGATCTCTCTGAGGGGTGAAAAGCTTAATTTCATTGAGCCTTTCCTGATCAAAAATAATGGTTCCCTCGGTGCCATGCACCTCCCAGCGCAAACCACATTTCCGGCCCCAGGTCACGCGGCTGGCGCCAATATGTCCCTTAACTCCATTTGAAAAATGGACCAGCGCTGAGACCATATCGTCATTGTCCACTGCCTTTGTCGCTCCAGTGACTTCTGGATCTTCGCGCTCTGGATGGACAATCGCGATATCTCCCGACAAACGGGTGATGGTTGAACCGGTTAGATAATGCGCCACGGAAATAACATGGCTTAGAACATCACCATTTGCGCCAGTGCCTGACTTGTTTCGCGACATACGCCACGACCAAGGGCGACTTCCATCGGCTTCATTGTCAACATCATAGCGGCAGAAGAAGCCAGCAACGCGGCCGATCGTACCTTGTTCGATTAGGTGTCGGGCGTGTGTGACGGCAGGATTTTTTGTATAGTTGTAGCCGACAATCGTTTTGCCACAGCTATTTGCGGCAGCGTTGGCCATAGCTGCGCTATCCTCTAGCGAGGTTGACATAGGTTTTTCGCACCAAACGTGTTTGCCAGCGGCAAGCGCTTTAATTGAAATTTCGGCATGGGTGTCGTTGGGAGTGCAAACTGAAATCAGTTCAACTGCTGGGTTGGTTACCACTTCCACCCAATCTGAAGTGTAGTCGGAAAACCCTAAATTTGTGGCACGCTGGCTTGCACGGTCTGGACTGAGATCGCAAACCATCTCGAGACGTGGGCGTATTGTTGTACCAAATACCGACGCCGACGCGCTGTATGCGATCGAGTGCGCGTTGCCCATAAATCCTGTTCCTATAACTCCGACGCCAATTTGCCTCATTATTTATTCCTTCGTTTTTGTTCTAACTTACCCTAATTTTCTGTTCAGTGCGCCTTAAACACGGTGGCACGTTTCTTTAGCTGGCGTTCACCTTAAACTGCAAATTTTCTCACCGTAAAGGTTTTGTAAATTTGTGTTATAACCTGCGACTTTATTTTCAAGAAATTGGTAAGTTTTCACTTTACATTGGTCGCCTTTCTAGGTTGTCTATCAAGCTATCCGAAACTTACGGAGCTTAAATACGCACTTTCAACGGTGCAGTAATCAAATAACGCATATTTGGGAGGATATCGTGAAAAAAGTTATTTTGGCATTGGCAGCAACAGTAATGCTGTCAACCACAGCGTTCGCTGAGCGCTATGTTATGATTACACATGGTGAAGGAAAAGATCCTTTCTGGCCTGTCGTACAAAAGGGTGGTGAAGATGCTGCACGTCATGTTGGTGCGGATTTTGAATACATTTTCAATCCATCGGGTGACATGGGTGATATGGCTAAGTCTATCACTGCGGCCGCTGCCACGCAGCCAGATGGTATCGTTGTGTCTTTGCCAGATCCTGACGCGCTTGGTCAGGCCATCAAGGACGCCGTGGCCGCTGGTATTCCAGTTATCACAATGAACTCAGGCTTAGAGTCATCTAAGGACGTTGGTGCTCTGATGCATGTTGGCCAGCCTGAATTTCTTGCCGGTCAATCAGCTGGTGCGCGTGCAAAAGCAGAAGGTGCAACAAAAGGCTTGTGCTTCATCCAAGAAGCTTATAACACAGCTCTGAACGACAGATGTAATGGTTATGGCGAGTCTGTGCCGATCAAACTGGTCGACAGTTCAAACGACCCAGCGACAATTCCTACACGTGCTGCTGCCGGTCTTCAAGCGAATCCAGACATCGATGCTGTTCTTTCTGTTGGTCCACATGTTTGTGTGGGCGTACAGCAGGCGATTGATGAGTTGGGCATGTCAGTTCACCACTCATGCTTTGACCTCAGTCCGCCAGTTATGGACATGATTAACGCTGGCAAGGTACAGTACACGATCGACCAGCAGCAGCGTTTACAGGGCTATATGCCTGTTGTTGTGTTGCATCTGTATAACAACGGTGCAGGCCTGCTCCCCGGTGCAAACATCCCATCAGGTCCAGGCTTTGTTGATAAGTCAAACGCTTCATCTGTTGCATCGCTTGCGGGTGTAGATAGATAAGTTTATGAACTCCAGGGTGGGTAGCTTTTGGCTACCCACTTTTTTTTGTGGATTAAACTCATGAATGCCACTGTAAAGGCCCGTCAGGAATCTGACCGCCACGCTTCAAAATCTTGGTTTGCGGCAATTTTTGCCAGACCAGAAATTGGCCCGATTGGCGTTATGTTGCTGCTATTTGGAATGCTCGGATACTTTTCGATCCCAACTGGCGAATTTTCTTGGAATCCATTTGCTGGCGAAGGTTTTAACGCGCTTGGAATTCGAAACAACTTGAAGGTTATTTCACAGCTGGCAATTATTGCACTGGGCGCCGGATTGTTGATCATTGCTGGCGAGTTCGACCTATCAATCGGTTCGATGATTGGTTTTGCTGGCGCTTGTATGGCAATGATCCTGAGATGGGGTTTTTCTGTTGTCATCCCCTATATTTCCCTTGAGGGCGGGGTTCACGTTGAATTTTACACGCTGTTGCACCTACCTGTCGTTTCACCACTGAGCGCGTTACTTATTACCCTGTGCTTCACTTTGTTTTTTGGCTGGCTTCAGGGTTACATAGTTGTCAGGTCAGGTCTGCCATCGTTTATTGTCACGTTGGGTGGATTATTCTTTTTGCGAGGCCTTACGGAAGTCTCGTTGCGTTCGTTCAACCACCGTCCTGATCAGGCCAAGGGCGCCACAACGGTGACTGAAATTCCCGATATTAAAAATATCGTTGACGTACCTGGTCACGGAGAAATGGAGAGGGAAGCGGCAAAAGCTCTTCCTGAGACGGCTCTGTTGGACATCCTGAAAGACGTGCCTGCGGACACTTTGGCTTCAATTACTGAACGTCTAGCCTATACATATCAACGGGCCGCAGATGCCAAAACTGAAATTATGACCGCCCGTGGCGTGAAGCCGCTTGAGCGCGCGCTTGAAAATGCGATTGACTCGGGCAATGAACAGATGGTTGCAACGATTCAGGACAAAATTGCAACATTCAAAATTGATCCGGTTGTGGCGAGGTCTGTGACGGACATTGATATTGCACGGGCGTACATTGATACGCTTCATTCAGCCCGCCCAGTCGCCAATTTCTTTGGTGGCGATATCATGGAACCAGTGTTTGATTGGCTGTATTTTCCGATCGACTGGAATACAAATAATTTTGGTAATCAGTTCGCGCAAGGGCTTTACTCATGCGTAATGATATGTTTGCTAATGTCGCTGCTATGCTATCTCGTACTCAGCCGTACACAAGCTGGAAATTGGATTTATTCGACTGGTGGTAATCTGACGGCGGCCAAGGCTAATGGCGTACCGACGAATAAGGTAAAAATATCGCTGTTTGTCTTCTCTGCTTTCTGTGCAACTATTTTTGCTGCTTGTCAGGTTTTTGAGGTGAATACTGCTGACGCCGCTCGTGGAAATCTGAAGGAGCTTGAGGCGATCGCCGCTGCCGTGATTGGTGGTGTTGTGATGACGGGGGGTTTTGGAACGGTGCTTGGCATAATCGTTGGCGCTTTCATTTTTGGTCTCGCCAAAGAAGCATTTTTCTATATTCCGGGCATTGATGGGTCGTTCTATCGGGTTTTCCTTGGTCTTGTAATCGTAGCTTCGGCACTGCTCAACGAGAACATACGAAAACGTATCATGGGGGCGATATAAAATGGCGGTTTCTGGCTCAGCGCCACTCATCGAAACGCGGAACCTGGTCAAGAAATTTGGAGCCTTCACCGCTTTGAATGGGGTGTCTTTGAAGGTTTATCCCGGTGAAGTACACGCGTTGCTTGGTGACAACGGTGCAGGAAAATCGACCGTTATAAAGGTGCTATCCGGCGTTTTTTCAGCCACTGATGGCGAAATACTGGTCGAGGGCAAGGTGGTAAGGTTCGCGTCACCACGCAATGCAACCGAGGCCGGTATTGGCACAGTGTATCAGGATCTTGCCCTCAATCCCCTTAGCTCAGTAACCCGTAATTTTTTTCTAGGTCGTGAACTTACGCATTTTAGCGGTCCGTTTGGGTTAATGAGAATGAAGGAGATGCATCGCATTGCCGCTGAGGAAATGGCTAAGATCGGTATTACCATTGCCGATCCGGAGCAGGCGGTTGGAACTATGTCTGGTGGTCAGCGTCAGACACTTGCCATTGCGCGGGCAATTTATTTTGGCGCCAAGGTGCTTATTCTTGACGAGCCGACTTCAGCTCTTGGTCAGAAGCAGCAGATGGAAGTGCTGAAAACAA
>CACNSW010000034.1 GCA_902623185.1 uncultured SAR116 cluster alpha proteobacterium | reverse complement strand
TCGGCTTTTTCAGCAAATCCATTGGTGATATCAGTACGATGGAACAGAAACAAAATGACGCCTATCCTAGCATTGCAAGAACGTCTATCACAGCGGTGGCTAGTCTTGCCGTATGGATTTTGCCGTTTTTGGGTGTCGCATTGCTAGCCGATAAAACGATATTATTAGAGCTTGCGATATTTTTTTCCAAGCTGGCATTTTTCTCATTCGGTGGTGCCTATGCTGCGCTGGCCTACATGGGGCAGGAAGTTGTAAATAATCATCATTGGCTGAGTGCTACCGAGATGGTGGATGGACTCGGCCTCGCCGAGACAACGCCAGGTCCCTTGATACTGGTGACTGAATTTGTTGGTTTTATCGCCAGCTTCCGTGATGCACTCGCCTCAACTAAGAGAGCGGATGACATTATGACGCCGATGATTTCCGGAGGCTTAGGAGCTCTAATCACACTCTGGGCCACCTTTGCGCCATGTTTCTTTTTGATTTTCATCACTGGGCCTTATGTCGAATGGATTGTTACCAGACCAAAATTGAACAATGCACTCAAATGTATAATGGCGGCGATTGTTGGGGTGGTTGCCAATCTATCTGTCTGGTTTGCTCTACATGTATTTTTCACTCATATCAATGTCATAGAGATAGGTATCATTCAAATGCCGATCCCCGACCCCACCGGTATAAAATGGGATGTTCTTCCAATTGCCTTTGTCTGCGGCATATTGTTGATCCAGCAGCAATGGAATAGCTGGCTGATCATTGCCGTTGCCGCCGCACTTGGACTTGGTTTCAATTTTTTCTGATTAAGAAAATGCGTATCACAAATTGCCTTTATGATCACGCTTTGCCATAAAAGCGCGAGCTAACCAGCATGAGAACTGACCAGCCATTGAAATGAGCAGGAACCCCGCCATGACTATTCGCCGCGCATTATTATCGGTGTCCGACAAAACCGGGCTCAAGGATTTTGCCCGATGCCTCGAGGCCGCTGGCATCGAGATCCTCTCGACAGGAGGTACCGCAAAGTTACTGCGAGAGGCAAATATTGTAGTCACTGATGTGGCGTCGGTCACCGGCTTTCCCGAAATCCTGAATGGGCGAGTAAAAACTCTGCATCCAAAGATCCATGGTGGCTTACTCGCCCAGCGTGATAATGCGGACCATCAGGCTACCATGCAGTTGGAAGCCATCGAGGGCATTGATCTGTTGGTAGTCAATTTATATCCATTTGAGTCCACCCTTAGAGCAACACAGCACCGTGCAACACTGATTGAGAACATCGATATTGGCGGGCCTGCGATGCTACGCGCCGCAGCCAAAAATCACGATTTTGTGACGGTTATCTGTGACCCTGCCGATTATCCAAAAATCGCCGGCGAGATTGGCAAAACCGGTGAAACCAGCTTTGCCACTCGTCAAATGCTCGCTGAAAAGACCTTTGCCCTAACAGCAGCCTATGACGCAGCCATCGCCAATTGGATGGCCTCTGAAAAACTACCTGAGAGGGTGAGCATCTCCGGTACGCGCAAGCTGGCACTTCGCTATGGCGAAAACCCACATCAAGAAGCCGCCCTTTACAGGAGCACAAATTCACGCGCCGGTATTGGCAATGCAAAACAAATTCAGGGCAAGCCCCTGTCCTATAACAACATCAACGACACGGATGCCGCATTTGAGCTTGTGGCAGAATTTGAGGCGCCAACAATTGCCATCATAAAACACGCTAATCCTTGTGGCGTTGCCTCGGCTGCTAACCTTTCAGAGGCCTGGAAGGACGCATTGGCAGCCGACCCGGTGAGTGCATTTGGTGGCATCGTAGCTATGAACAGGTTGCTTGAAGAGCAGACAGCGAAAGCAGTGACGAGCACATTCATCGAGGTGGTAATCGCTCCGGACGCGAGTGATGCAGCGAAAGCTATAATGGCAGAAAAGCCTAATTTGCGGTTGCTGCTGACAGGGAGCCTGCCGGATCCGCGGGAGAGTTCAACTAAGGTCAAAACTGTTGGCGGAGGTTTTTTGATACAGTCGCGTGATTGCGGCATAATCGGGCCAGATGATCTGACGATAGTTACGAAAAGGACGCCAACTGCCGCAGAGGTGAAAGACATGATCTTTGCTTGGAAGGTTGCCAAACACGTAAAGTCAAATGCCATTGTCTTCGTCAAGGATTGCAGCACAGCAGGTGTTGGAGCCGGCCAGATGAGCCGTGTTGACTCGGCCCGCATTGCCGTGCAAAAAGCTCGCGAAGTAGCAACGTATCATGGTTGGCCGGTCAGCCGTACAATCGGTTCAGTTGTTGCCTCAGATGCGTTCTTCCCCTTCGCCGACGGCTTAGAAGTGCTCGTTGAGGCTGGTACCACTGCTGTGATGCAGCCCGGTGGCTCAAACCGTGATGATGAGATCATCGCCGCAGCTAACGAAGCTGGGATCGCCATGGCCTTTACAGGGATGCGGCATTTCAATCATTGAAACTAAGTTAATGCGAGTCTGCAACGGCAGTTTGTGCCACCTCCCAGACCTTGCGCATCAGGCTTGGCAAATCTGTTGGCCTCACCATCTTCCAGTCACCACCACTAGCATTTAATGCTACAATTGTTGGCGAGGTGATAACTGCCACCGCTACCTCCATTTCCACAGCAAAATGGGTAAAGACATGGTGGACTCGTGTTTCCAGGCGCTGCCATTTTGCTGGAAATGGGGCAGCATCAAGAGGGGCATCACAGTTAAATCTCTCACCCCGAGTAGCCCAGCCATTTGATGGAAATGCGAGCATCCCACCGAGCATTCCACTATCCTGCCTGCGAATTAAAAAGGCTTCGCCTGAGCGCGCTCGCGCAACAAAGGCAATGCCCCGCCTCATTTCCTTAGCCTTTTTTGCAGGTTTAATAGGAAAAGCCTCAACCCTCCCGGCAGCAAACGCCTTGCAGTATCCAGCAAAGGGACAGGATTTGCAATTTGCTCCTTTTGGAGTGCAAACTGCATTTGCGAAATCCATTAGCGCTTGTGGAAAATCGGACGGTCGCTCATCTGGCATGATCGCCGCATATTGCCGACCAATTTGGGCCTTTGCGGCTGGCAGGGGCGTAGAGATGCCAAAAAGTCGCGCAATTACCCGCTCGATATTACCGTCAACAGCGACGCTGCTCCGACCAAACGCAATGGCGCTGATGGCACCTGCTGTGTAAGGGCCAACACCCGGAAGCGCAAGAAGGTCGTCCACTGTTTGCGGAAATTGACCACCACATTGCTCAGAAACAAATTTGGCTGCCTTGTGCAGATTACGGGCACGGGCATAATAACCTAACCCCGCCCACGCAGCGAGAACATCATCCAACGGTGCACAAGCTAGATCCTCTATGCACGGCCATCGACGGATGAAATCAAGAAAATAGGGTATGACCGACGTAACCACTGTTTGTTGCAGCATGATCTCTGAAAGCCAGACATGATAGGCTGGTGCCAACTCAGGCCAACGCCGTCGCCAAGGTAGATCGCGACCGTAACGGTCATACCAGGAAAAAAGAGCGGCAGAAACAAAAACAGGATCCGTCATAGCCCCGACACTGTCATAAGCAACCTTTCAAATCAACCATAGGCCAGACTAACGTTAGGTATCGTCAGCCTCACAGAATTCATGCTATGCTAATTTTATCAAATCACAGATACGCATCGACTGAACTGCTGCATTATGGCCAAATACCCAACCCGTAAAAAACAAATGACTCGCCTGTCAAAGCTTGTTGACCCGATGATTGAGCCAACCGCCAGAATGCGGGGTTTTGTTCTCTCAAGACTAATTTCACAGTGGAACCAAGTTGCTGGAGAAATGGCATCATGGTGCCAGCCAGTTGAGTTAAAATTCAACAGAGGTGAAACAAGCAACGGTAGTTTGAAATTGGTGATTGCTAGCGGGCGCGGTCCTGAGGCAATCCAACAAACCGAGGTCATCATAAGTCGCGTCAATGCAACGTTTGGGTATGCTGCAATAAGCAGATTGTCCTTCGTTCAGACCTTTCAGAAACACTACCCCCTAGTAAAAAAACCAAAAACAGCTTTTCCCACGTCACAGGTGCAGCGAAATGAGGCCATTTGGGCTCTTGATGAAAAATTGCAGCAGATAGAATCGCCCCAGTTACGGGCCGCACTTCGTCGGCTAGGCACACCGCAGGACGACCAAACAGGATAGCTGCTGACCAGGGCAGATAAATCAATGACCTAGAAAAAGTTGACGCTGGAAAAAACCCGGTAGATTACAGATATACGCATTGCCCCAAAAACTAGCTTCGATTATGGTTGGGACCATGAATTATATTTCCTTAAAAACCAAATTATCAAGCCGTCGGCATTTCATCAAACGGATGGTGACTACCGCACTAGTCGCCAGCTTTCCAAAAATGGCCCATAGCAACAGCCTAAGCGTCGAAGTTGCGGTTGGACCACGCATTTTAGGTAGGAATGATGCACCAGTGCAGGTGGCTGAATATTATTCAATGACTTGTGGCCATTGCGCGGAATTCCACAATAACATCTTTCCAACTATAAAATCTAAATTGATCAATACAGGTATAGTGCGCTATGAAATGCGGCCCTTCCCCCTCGATGGATTAGCGCTGAGGGCGCATGCATTAGTCCGCAGTGTTCCTGAGAAAAAATACTTCCCTCTCGTAAAAATACTATTTGCACAACATCCTGTATGGGTTCGCGCCGAAGATCCCCTATCCGCCTTGATGAAAATTGCCCGGCTTGCCGGGGTTAGTGCCGACGAATTCAATGCTATCATGCGAAACCGGGATTTGCTTGAGGCTATAGTTGCGATGCGACAGAAAGGCGTTGATGATTGGCAAATCGCCTCAACGCCTAGCTTTGTCATCAATAATAACGAAGTATTGTCGGGCAATATGTCCTATGAAGATTTTGCCGAAAGGTTGAGCGCCTTTGGCGCCTGATAGTCCCCATGTTGTCGATTTATCCTTCCAGTAGCCGAGGGCTTGATCTTTGATTTTTCAAAGCCTGAAGATGGCCGGCTTCAAATCCTTTGCAGAGGTTGCAGAGGTTGAGATCGAGTCCGGAATGACTGGAATTGTCGGCCCTAACGGCTGCGGCAAGTCGAATGTAGTAGAAGGCCTGCGATGGGTGATGGGCGAGAGCAACGCCCGGCAGATGCGCGGCAGTGAAATGGATGACCTGATCTTTTCCGGAACCGATCAGCGACCTGCGCGCAATCTTGCTGAAATCACGTTGGGCCTTGACAATTCCAAACGTGCTGCGCCGGCCAAATTTAACAATAATGACCACATCGAGATCACCCGTAAAATCGAGCGTGGCAAGGGCAGTAGCTACTTTGTCAATTCAAGACCGGCAAGAGCAAGGGATGTGCAGTTGCTGCTCGCAGACTTAGCCACCGGCGCTCGGTCATCGGGTCTGGTTAGCCAAGGTAGGATTGGCGCTATAGTTGGTGCCAAACCCCACGATAGGCGCACCTTACTTGAAGAAGCGGCAAATATCACCGGGCTGCATTCACGACGGCACGAGGCAGAACTGAGGCTGCGTGGCGCAGAGATCAATCTCGCGCGCCTTGATGACGTTATTGCCAACCTTAGTGAGCAGCGTGACTCTTTGCGCAAACAAGCACGGCAGGCAAGTCGCTACCGATCGGTTGCGGACCGGATCCGCAAGGCCGAAGCTCAGCTGTTATTGGCAAAATGGACTGCAGCGGAGAAGAATTTTAGTGAATGCGAGGCAAGTCTTCATAATATTAGGCTTATCGTTGCTGAAAAAACGCAGGCCGCAGCAAAAAGCGCAACGCAAAGAGCTGAACTCGCAGCCTCTTTGCCTCCCTTACGCGAATTAGAGGTCTCAAAAGCCGCTGAATATCAACGGCTGTTAATTAGCCGAGATGAACTTGACCGCGAGGAGGAACGAATCCGGGGTGCACTTGAAAAGCTGCGCACTCAGCAGGCGCAAATCAGCAGTGATATGACACGCGAGACCGAATTGCGCGATGACGCAACAACCGCCAACAGCCGCCTAAGCGACGAGATCATCCAGTTGGAAGAGCAGATTGGCGGGGCAATACTGCAACGTGATAAAGCTAAACAAGAGCTTGAAGTTGCCCGAGAGAGCGCCCAGCTTGCCGAGGCAGCCCTCGCCGAGGCCGGTGCCAAGCTGCGCGCGGCAGCAACCACAAGAGTTGCATTGGACAATCGGATTGATGACCTAAAAAACCGGGAAAACGCGGCCGAGAGCGCGCTCTCTTCGCTCAGTATCGCCGTAACTGCTAATCAGGCAAAGGCAGCGCAAGCGTTATTGAAAAAGGCCGAGACCGCTCACAGTGGTAAACTTGCCGCGCTGGAAAAAGCCAAGCATATGTTTGCCGTTGCCCAGACCAGTGTGGAGCGTGCAATCTTTGCCGAGCGCGATGCTGAGGCCCAGGTAACCCGATTGCAAGCTGAAATCGACGCTTTGCAGTTTCTTCTCTCTGACACAGAGAATCCAGATGAGGTCCCGGTTGCTGATCTGCTCACTGTGAGAGGTGGCATGGAGGACGCGCTCGCCGCCTATCTCGCTGACGAGTTGAGCGCCCCCGTTGAGTCGGGCAATCACAGCTATTGGCGAAACCTCGGGGCGAGATCCGATCTCAGTCCCCCAGAGGGCAGTTTGCCGCTGGCGGAGTTCATTGAGGGTGCACCCGGATTAATGGCCACGCTTACCGGTGTTGGCGTGGTCGATAATGCAAACATTGCCGAATCACTGCAGTCAGACATCAATCCGGGACAGGCTTTGACGACAAAAAATGGCGGATTGTGGCGGTGGGACGGCTTTGTTCGCAGGTCAAGCGGCAACGACAAAGGCGCCGAACGCATTCGGCAGCGGCACCGCCTCAGTGTTTTGCAAGAAAAGGCTGTTCAGGCCACAAATCATAGAACATTGTGCCAGGAAGCCAAAGCTGACAGCGAGGCGACTCTACTTCGCTGTCGCGAGATCATGACGACATCCCAAACCGAATCTGGAACGGCAGAGCAAGATTTTGCCGCCGCTCGCCGCGACGCCGAATCTAAAGCACTGAAGTTACAATCCCTTCAGGACCGTGCCAATGATTTACAAAACACACTGGACAATTTGTCAAAAGAATTGCTGGCCTGTAATTCAGAAGCCTCTGTGATGGGGGATGACTCCGTTCTGGCACAAGCCGAAAAAAGCGCTCAGAATACCGCAAAAGAAGCCCGCGAAAGTTTTGCCGAAATGATGCAGAATATGTCGCGTTTGAATGAACTGATTCGTAGCGCCAAACAGCGCATGGGGGAAGCCGAAAGAGAGCGCAAAGCTTGGCAGGAAAGGCTGAAGGGCGCGTCGACGCGCGTCACCGAAATGCAGAGCCGGCTAAGCGATGGAGAGGTTGAAAAGGAACGCCTGCAGGCCTTGCCTGCGGACCTGGAACGTCAGAGGCACGAAATGGCAGACCGGATTGAAATTTCTGCTGAGAGCCGTATGCAGGCCGGGGACGCCCTGCAGCGGGCCGAAACCAAGCTTGCCGACACTGAAGCAGCGCAGCATCGTCACGACACAGCACTTGCAAATGAGCGCGAGACATTGATCCGCACTGAAGGCCAATTGGAAAGAGTGCGAGAGACCGTGAGTGCACTGCGTAAAAACATCCATGAAAAGCTTGGTTGCGAACCCCAAGATATCTCAAAAATAGCCGACGTGAGCGATATAGTTTCTTTACCAAATGTGCAGAAACTGGACGATAGGGTACAGCGATTAATCCGTGAGCGGGACAATATCGGACCGGTCAATCTTCGCGCCGAGGCAGAAGTGGAGGAGGTTGCTGGACGGATTACCAGAATGGAAGATGAGCGAGATGATCTACTTGCCGCTATTGCAAAGCTACGAGGTGCAATCAGACAATTAAACCGGGAAGGGCGAGAACGATTGCTCCGAAGTTTTGCTGAGGTTAACGGCCACTTTAAAACTTTATTCAAACAGCTGTTTGGGGGTGGCAATGCCGAACTACGGTTAACAGAGGCGCCCGATCCACTTGAGTCTGGCCTTGAGATTATGGCCAGTCCACCGGGTAAGCGCTTGCAGTCACTTTCACTTTTGTCGGGCGGTGAACAAGCATTGACTGCACTAGCAATAATTTTTGCAGTATTTCTAACTAACCCCGCGCCGATTTGCGTTCTAGACGAGGTAGACGCGCCCTTGGATGATTCGAATGTTGCGAGATTTTGTGACCTACTACGCCATATAGGCGAAAAGACTGACACAAGATTTCTTGTCGTCACCCACCACCGGATGACTATGGCACGCATGGACCGACTTTTCGGCGTGACCATGGAACAACGCGGTGTGTCAAAACTGGTATCAGTCGATTTGCAGACAGCCGAACAAATCCGGGACACTGTCGTAACTTAAGGTAGAACCGACACAAAGCTGCCGCTATCAGCATTTTTGGACCAAACTGGAGGCTAGGGACGATCCTCGTATCGTATGATTTTGGCTGCTCAACAAAAGGATTGAAGGCTTGACAAATGCCAAGGCACCCTCATATCTTGGTCGCTCTTTCAAAAGGCTTTGACTACTATTTTTACTTTGGAGAATCTGGCCATCAGGCATAGAAGAGATTGGCATGCCGGTCGGATTACACCATTTTTTCTATTAGCTTTGATATTGATTCCATGTGCAGAAAGCAGCAATTAGCCGGACAAAGGTGAATGAGCCATCAAGATCCAGACGGCGACAAACGCCTAGCAAATATTGAACGCCGAATTTTTGAGATGCAGGAGAGGCAGAATCAGGGCGAGAAGAAAAGGGATGATCGGGGTTTGCCTGCTGGTGTTGGGGCAATTATGGGCCGCGTTGCTACCGAATTAGTCGCTGGTATAATAGTTGGCGCTTTTATTGGATGGATGCTAGATAATTGGCTTGGAACCTCACCCTTTCTTTTGGTGCTCTTATTTTTTTTGGGCGCCATGGCAGGCATGTTGAATGTCTGGAGAATGTTTTCAGGCCGCGGTCTTGCGGTAGGGTATTTTGATGAGCATAGTGACTCATCAAGTAAAGAGTGAAGGACTAATATTAAGATGGCATCTCAAGGAATGCATTCCCCAGTAGAGCAGTTTGAAATAACGCCACTCATAGAGCTTTCCTTTGGCGGTTACGACATTTCTTTCACCAATTCTAGCCTTTTTATGTTGTTGTCTATCGTTGTTAGCGGCGTTTTTCTTATTATGGCTATGCGCCGAGGCGAGTTAGTGCCCGGCCGTATGCAAGGCGCCGCAGAAATGATGTATGAGTTCGTTGCGGACATGGTTCGTAGTAATGTCGGTAGTGAGGGGCGTGCCTATTTTCCCTTCATTTTTACACTTTTTGTCTTTTTGTTGTTCGGCAACATGCTTGGCCTGATTCCCTACTCTTATACCTTCACCTCGCAGATCGTTGTCACCTTTTTCATGGCGGCTTTTGTTTTTGTCGGTGTAACTATTATCGCGCTTTTCAAACATGGCATGCATTTTTTCAGTTTTTTCGTACCTGCCGGAGCGCCAAAGGTATTGATCCCGTTCTTGATTGTGATCGAAGTGATCTCCTATTTCGTCCGCCCTGTAAGCCTGTCTGTTCGTTTGTTTGCCAATATGCTGGCTGGACACACGATGCTGAAAGTTTTCGCTGGTTTAGCCGTGATGATTTCTGGTGCCGGCGGTCTCGCCATTGCGGGGTCTCTGTTGCCATTTTTGGCCCTCATTGGCCTCACTGGGCTTGAAGTGCTGGTGGCAGCGCTTCAGGCCTATGTGTTCACGATTTTAACTTGCATGTATTTGAACGATGCTCTGCACCTGCATTAAAGCAGTGAGTTGGGTTGCGTGATCCGCTAGCGCTTTTGAAAAAATATAGCGGTGTTTGTTTTGAAACTAATTGTCGTTAATTCGGAAGGACTTTAAAAATGGAAGTAGAAGCTGCAAAAATGATCGGGGCTGGCTTGGCTGTTATAGCTCTTGCTGGTGTTGGTGTTGGTATTGGTAACATCTTCTCTGCACTAGTAACGTCTATCGCTCGCAACCCTGCTGCTAGGGGCGAGGTTTTTGGTATTGGCATTCTTGGCTTTGCTTTGACTGAAGCGATTGCGCTGTTTGCGCTTGTTGTTGCGTTGCTACTGCTGTTCGCACTGTAATCCTCCAGCATTTACTTTACACTCCTGCGTCTGCCCAGTTTTTTCTGGTCAACAGAGAGAGCCTTGAAATGGATTGTAAGATGGAAACAGACATGTCTAAAAACGGCATGGTGAGTTATCTGATGCTTGTTACAGTAACTTGCTATGGCCTTGTTTGTAAAAGTGGACTGGCTTTTGCGGATGGTGCAAGCGAGCCAGGCCTCCCTCAGCTTGACGTAAGCACATGGCCCTCGCAGATTTTCTGGTTAGTTGTCATTTTCGGCGTAGGCTACTTGATGATGGCTAAAATCATTACCCCAAAGATTGGTAATGTTCTAGAAGATCGGCGCATTCGCCTTGACAATGACCTTGGCAAGGCCCGTGAAGCTACCGCCGAGGCTGCAAAAATTCGTGCAGAGTACGAAGCTGATTTAGAAGCTGCCCGTAATGACGCTGCTGCCTTCGCCCGCAGAGCGACAGCCGAAGCGGCAAAAACAGCTGCGTCCGTTGAGCAAAAGGCTAGCAAAAAACTTGCTAGTAGAATAGCCACGGCGGAAAAAAAACTTGCAGCAACCAAAGCCGAAGCAATGGAAAATCTCAATATTGTAGCAGCCGAGGCCGCACTCGATGCAGTTAAGGAGCTGACTGGGCTTAAGGCAACAAAAATACAGGCTGAAAAAACGGTGAAGGCTGCTGCCGCGGCCATGTTTCCGCAGGAGATTAACTGATGGAAGGCATTGTAATGGAATCAGTCTGGGTTGCCGTTGGTTTTGTGGTTTTTGTCTTACTAATCTGGCGTCGTGTTGGCGCTTACGTAGGTAACATGCTTGACGATAGGTCGCAAAAAATCAAGCTAGACCTTGACGAAGCTCGTGCTCTGCGTGAAGAAGCCCTTGAAGAATTGCACCAATTTCAGCGTCTCCATCGAGAAGCGGCAGAAGAAGCGAAGGCTATGATCAAAAATGCCGAGGCAACAGCCGACCGTATCCGTAAAAATGCCGAAAGTGCCGCCGCCGAGTCGGTCAAACGCCGCGAAGATCAAGCTTCAGCAAAAATCAAAGCAGCCGAGTCAGCGATGGTAAAGGAATTGCGCGAGCGAGCGGCTAATCTTGCTATCGCCACCGCAACGGAAATCATCACATCCAAACTTGATGGTAAAGCCAGTCTTGAATTAGTTGATGTGGCTGTTGCCGAAATAGAAAAATTAAATAAGGGCGCAATTCGTTAAAACGATTGGCAATTAGATGCCAGTTTATCTTAGAGGGTTGGTGTCAACATTAGGACTACTCGTTGGTCCTCTTCGACAACAAAATCGAATTCGGCAATGGGGTAATTTGACTTTGCACCCGTGCTAAAACCAATTCGATATCCAAAAGAATCATTGGACACAAGCTTTTCGTCTGGACCCAATATCGCCATCGCCATACCAATAATGGCGACGTCAGCCTCTCCCTTTCCGGTAAAACTGCGCACAGCTTTCAGACCAGCAGATACCTCCATTTTTATCTTGCCATCGTGCTTTTTCGTGCAGGTAGTGCTTACACCGTTGAAACGAACATCAACGAGGTGTCCATGATTGTCGGTGTTAACAAACGCCTCTCTCGCTTCCGGAAGCGCAGTAATCTTCGGGCACTCTACAACCTCCTTGTCCACAACACTGCAGCCGGAAAAGCAAATTGCCGCTAAAATTAAGCCAACTGGTTTGGAGAGGGGTTTATTACATTTCATAGTTGCATTCTATCTTGTTTTTAGGAGAACGGCAATTGACCTCAGAGCCTTTATCGCGCATGAACTATGGCATGAGAAAAACATCAAAATCTATCAGACTAGCCGCACCAAGGGGCTTTTGCGCTGGAGTTGATCGTGCGGTCAAGATTGTTGAGGCGGCACTAGATAAGTTCGGTGCGCCAGTTTATGTCCGCCATGAAATTGTGCATAACAAAACGGTCGTTGACGCCCTGGCTGAAAAAGGAGCTATTTTTGTCGAGGAACTTCATGAGGCCCCGATAGGCGCACCTGTAGTGTTTTCCGCCCATGGTGTCTCACGCGCGGTTGTCGAAGAAGCGAATAACCGAAAAATGATAACCATCGATGCCACCTGCCCGCTAGTGACAAAAGTCCATATCGAGGCTAAACGTCATGTCCTGCAACAACGGCATATACTGCTGATTGGCCATGCTGGCCATCCCGAGGTGGAAGGCACGATGGGGCAGGTTGATGATGATGCAATCACATTGATCGAAACTGCTGATGACGCACGCAATGTAATTCCGCCAAACGATTGTGAACTTGCCTTTGCTACACAGACAACCCTCTCTATTGAGGACACGGCTGAGATCATTTCAATCTTGCAATTCAGGTTCCCCAAAATAACCGGTCCCCGCGGCGAAGATATCTGCTACGCGACGACGAACAGGCAGAATGCTGTCAAGGCGATAGCTCAGGGGCTTGACCTAATGATTGTTGTCGGGGCTCAGAATTCGTCTAATTCAAAACGCCTTGTTGAGGTGGCGCTACGAGCGGGAGCCAGCAAAGCGGCACTGGTAAAAGATAAGGATGATGTCGACTGGAAGGCTGTTGAAACAGCCAGCTTGATTGGTATTTCTGCAGGTGCCTCGGCACCAGAAAAATTAGTCAAGGATTTGATTGCTGAAATTCAGAAGCGATATGATGTCGAACTTGATGAGAAAGCGCTGCTTGAAGAGAATGTAACTTTTAAACTTCCCAGCGTCTTGAACAGCAGAGTGAGTTGACCAATGGCGGTTTACACAACTGTTGACGACATCGCTCTTAGCAAGTTTCTCCAATATTATGACCTCGGCAAGGTGCTCAGTTTTGCCGGCATTGCTGAAGGAGTTGAAAACTCAAATTATTTGCTGCGGACCGATCAAGCGAATTATATTCTCACCTTGTTTGAGAAACGTGTTGACCCAACGGATCTCCCCTTCTTTATAGAATTGATGGAAACGCTTGCGACCGCAGGTATAAGCTGTCCATTACCAGTCGCGGCAATGGATGGAACAATACTGCGGGTGCTTGAGGGACGGCCCTGCGTCATTTTCAACTTTCTCGACGGTGCTTGGTCACGCTTTCCCAACAAGGCAAAATGTTGGGAACTGGGAACAGTGCTGGCAACCATGCATTTAGAGGCAGCTGCAGTGACCCGGCACCGGCCTAATACCCTCGGGCCCCTGGCCTGGAAGCCGCTATTTTCCTTGGTTCAGGGGCAAGTGGAAAGCCTTGGGGTGGGCATGGAACAGCAGATTCAAGACAAACTTGATGCAATCATCCAGAACTGGCCAACCGGTTTACCTGAAGGGGTTATCCATGCCGATCTGTTCCCCAACAATGTCCTGTTTATCGGTGACAAACTTACTGGAGTGATTGATTTTTATTTTGCATGCGTGGATATCCTCGCCTATGATCTCGGGATCTGTCTGAACAGCTGGTGCTTTGAGGCGGATGGCACCTTCAACCTCACAAAGTCGCGGGCCATGTTAAAGGCCTATGACCAAGTGAGACCTCTGTCAGAAGCTGAATTCAAAGCCATCCCCGTGCTTGCAGCTGGCTCAGCCATGCGGTTCTTCCTAACGCGCCTTTATGATTGGATTCACACGCCTACTAACGCTCTTGTCAGTCCGAAGGACCCGATGGAATATTGGTCAATTCTGCGCTTTCATCAATCCGTCTCCGGCACCGCCGCATATGGGATTGACCTCTAGCCTCATGAATTCGCCCGTTATCCTCCACACTGATGGTTCCTGCCTGAACAATCCGGGCCAAGGTGGTTGGGCCGCCATTCTGCAATGGAACGGCAATGAAAAAGAGCTGTCTGGCGCGGTACCAGACACGACCAACAACCGTATGGAGTTGCAGGCGGTGATTGAAGGCCTTAATGCGCTTAGCCGACCAATGAACGTTGAACTTCATACCGATAGCAGATATGTCATGGATGGTGTCACGACATGGATGCCAAAATGGCGACAGAATGGATGGAAAACGTCGGCAAAGAAGCCTGTCGCCAATCAAGACCTTTGGCAACAACTCGACGTTGCGCTTAAACGGCATAGCGTAATCTGGCACTGGGTCAAGGGCCATTCAGGTGACCTGATGAATGAACGATGTGATGATCTGGCACGTGCCGCCGCCATGACCTTGTAGGCCTTGTAACGGAACCTTAGAGTTGACTAAGAACATGTGACGCGCTAGAAACCTCGAAAGAACCGACTTCTTCCATAAACATCTTTGTGACAAATCCATCATCAATGATCACTGCGCATCGGGCCGCACGAACACCCAGAATGGATCCCATGTCGCGGTTAAGGCCAAGGGCAGTGGTCAACGCAAGATGTGGGTCTGCAAGCATATCAATCCTGTCTCCAACACCATTTGCGTCACCCCATGCCTTCATCACATGTGCATCATTCGCAGCCAGACAGGCAATCCTATCAACACCAGCTGCCATTAGTTCATCATATCTTTCCAAATAACTCGGTAAATGACGGGCTGAACAGGTTGGTGTGAACGCCCCAGGCAATGCAAATAACACCGTACGGCCCGAACCAAAATAATTGTCACTTGAATGCTCATCGATGCCGTCTTCCGTCTTTATCTGGAATTTTACGGAAGGAATCGATTGCCCGGCTTTTATAGTCATTATTCACACTTTCCCGTTTTTGTTTTATCAGTCCTCTGTCCAAAAGCTAGGCTACGAGGATTTGTTGATGAAACTTCATTTGGGAAATCCAGTGACCAATTCAAGGGCCTCAAAAATTGCAGCCGGACTAAGTAATTCAGGCAAGACATAACCATTAGGAATGGCAGGACCATAGACAATGTTGAATGGGATTCCAAACCGATTATGAAACGCAAGAAAAGTTGCAATTTGCTCACTCGGCCGCGTCCAATCAGCCCGCATCAGCACCAAAGAGCCGGCCTGTTGCAGTGACATTAATTTTGCGGAAACCCTTCCCTGATCGAGGACAAGAGCCTTGTTCGCCTTGCAAGTGATACACCAGTCGGCAGTGACGTCAATGAAAACAATCTTACCCTCAGCCAAATGCGTAGCCACCGTATCTGGAGCAAAGGCGGCCCAGTTCATCGCACCAGTGCGCGCTGCATCATTTAAGTTGGCTACCTCGTTCTCCGACGAAAGCAAGGTGCTCAAAATCATCCCCAACCACAACATGGTACAAACCAGCAACAGCGCAAGGCCACGTTTGAGCCAGATCATCCAGCCTCCCGGGCGCGGCAGCAGCGCCACCAAGCCTGGAAACAGAGCCACGACAAACCATGGACTGGCAAGCCCCACGCCCATTGCTAGAAAAATGGCAAACAACATTGGCGTGTCACCCGTCAGTGCTACCGTCACCGCCGTTCCAACAAAGGGCGCTGAACAGGGGGTTGCCAGAATGGTTGCCAACATACCCGTGAAAAAATCACCAGCAAGGCCGTTCCCGTGCGTTGGCCCAGAGGGGCGACCCAGCGACGCAGCGAAACGTGGCACTGGAATTGTCACAAGATCAACAAGGCTAAGAGCAAATAAGCCAAGCAACCCAATCATCACCCCAAGAAAGACAGGGTTTTGAAACTGAATGCCCCAGCCAATCTGCCCTCCTGCTTGGCGAATCAACATCAGCGTCACCGCTAACAGTGCAAAACTAGTGACGATTCCCCCTGCCCCAGCCAGAAAACCAAGCCTCAGCGTTGCACGATTGCGACCAGTCACGTCCAAAACAGCCGAGAGTTTCAGGGCAAGTACCGGTAAAACGCACGGCATCAGATTTAGAATCACCCCTCCGAGAAAGGCAACAGCAAGTATGATCAGAACGCCAGATTGGTTTGGAACAATTGTTGAAAGCGTTTCAGTTCGCGGTGGAATGGTTAGATTAAACTCCGCCATTTCACTGCCAGCTACGACTGTCAATACAGCAGGCCCACCATTAAAAACCATTCCCTTAGCCAAGCTGATAGGAAGTCTGTAGCGATCCTTTGACGCCACTGGAGCCTTAAAGGCAACTCCGTCAAAACCCTCGACGAGAATATCATCAAT
>CACNSW010000033.1 GCA_902623185.1 uncultured SAR116 cluster alpha proteobacterium | reverse complement strand
TACCACCTTCCCGTCGCCCACCGTGATACGGTTGGCGGACATTTTCCTGTTGAGAAAACCGAGTTTGACGCGCGCGGGAGCTTTGCCTATTTCACCTCCCAGTTTTTTGTCAAGAAAGGCACTGCACCGGTTGGCACGGCGCATCCGGATAACACAACTCTGACTGGCAAATTGCGCAATATGTCGGTGATGCCCACGGTATTTCCAAGCCACATGTATGTTTTGGCGCCTGATCATCTGTGGTATCTGGCGCTGCAACCCGACGGGCCAGGACGAACCCTCATCCGTTATGGTGCGGCGCTGGCCCCCGAGGTGCTTGCCGCCGAGAGTGATGCGGCCTCCTATATCGCCAGGACCAAGGCTTTTCTTGATTTGGTCCAGCTTGAAGACAAACACATGGTCGAAGGAATTTTTGCTGGCGCAAAGGCCCCGCTCTCCAGCCCGGGTCCGCTAAGTTGGTTGGAGCGTGAAAATCATGAATTCACCCAGTATCTTGCCCGTCGCCTATGTGACTAAAAATGTGAATCATAACACAACAGGAAGATACCTTTAAGGAGCCGATACTATGACTTTTTCGATTGTTGGAAATTGCCCCAAGACTGATATGGTGGGTGTCGCAATCGCCACTAGCAGCATCTGTGTTGGCAGTCGTTGTCCGCATGTACTTGCCGGTGCCGGTGCCGTGACAACGCAGAACGTCACCGATCCCGCAATAGGTCCAGAGGTGTTGGCACGTTTGGCCGCTGGCGCGCCGGCTGAGGCAGCGCTTGCTGCCGTGATGAGGGATCGCCCCAACAGTGATTATCGGCAAGTCGCGTTGGTCGACCTTGCTGGCAATGTCGCACATTTTACAGGTTCTAAAATTTTGGGAACCAACGCTGTTGTCACTGGTGCGGGCTGCGTCGCTGCTGGCAATCTGCTCTCCAGCAAGGCGGTGCCTGCTGCAATGATCAATAGTTTTGTTGTTAGACCGGATCTGCATTTGGCTGATCGGTTGCTGACGGCGTTGCAGGCTGGGATTGATGCTGGCGGTGAAGAGGGACCAACCCATTCGGCCGCTCTTCTTGTCGCTCACCGCAACGAATGGCCACTAGTCGACCTACGTGTTGACTGGACCGAGGAATGCCCGGGGCTTGCCCTTCGTCACTTGTGGGATGCCTATGAACCGCAAATTCAAGCATATGATCTACGAGCTAGAGATCCATCTGCTGCGCCCAGTTATGGAGTAGCAGGTAATGAATAATGCTTCTCTAAATAGACACCCACTTTTGGCAGCATAAAACGGACACGCGAATGCAGTCTTACTTTACCTTCGGATTGAAAGTTTCAATTACACAGAGCTAAAGCCAAATAATAACATTTTTTAGAGCACTTCTGAGTGATTTAACCAATGAAGCGGATGTTATAGAAAATATTGCTAAATAAATTACTGAAAAAAAGCGACTTTGGGCAATAAAGAAACATGCGCCTATTGTGTCTTGGGCCTTAATATCTTTCCAGAATCGAGCTGTCTAAACTTATCGACAAAATGATTGGTCGTGCTGTTGGAGGTGGCTAATGTTTTGAGAAACTGTTTGGCGCGCGCACCAAGCACTGGCATTTATTTGCAGTTGTTCGCAACTATGTCAAAGCCACCTGTTGAAAAATGTTTTTTGGTGGTTATGATATCTTTAATAAGTAGTTTTGATGCTTGATGTTTTAGTCTTCTCTATAGAATTTTTAAGTTGGCCGGCAGGGGAGAATTTTTATGGCATTTGAAGTCATAAAATTGGGACAACCAATTCAAAAACACTGGAGCTGGAGTGGATATGTGCACCACAATCCGGGTTCTAGCGGTCAGCTAGGCGAGACGGGTTTGGAATGGTCAAAACACGGCTTCACACACGTCGATGCACCATGCCACATGATACGGGGTGGGTGGACGCTTGATGACTGTGATATGCGACAGTTGTGTGGTGAGGCTGCTGTAGTCGACGTCTCCGACCTTGTGCCTTCTGGTGCAGTCGACGCAGAAACACTTGAGGCACGTTGCGAACATGTGCGTCAAGGTGATATTCTTGTTTTGCGTTCGAACCTGCATCAAGTGCATCCCAATTCTACACCGGATTACTGGCAAGCTTCTCCTTACGTAGATGCCTCCGGTTCGCAATGGATTGTCGATCGCGGTTGTCGAGCATTGGTGATTGACTTTCCTCAGGATTACTGCGCTCGGGAAATGGATGAGCGCCTGGTGCCGAACGAAGAGTTCACCGAGCACCAAATCGTGTTGGGTGCCAAGCTCATGCATCTTGAGCACGTCACCAATCTGTGGCAAATAGATCAAGATAGGGTGTTTTTGATTGGATGGCCGCTGCGGCTGCCTGGAGCTGATGGCGGTCCAGCTAGCCCCCTCGCGCTCTTAGATTGGCCTTCATCCGAACCAAGGATATCTGATGTTTCGGTTCCGATTGCAAACGATTGGCGTGGCAAGGCTTCCGTTTTTCTTGCAAAATCTTTCGAGAACGGTGATCCGGTGCAAGAAACCGGAGTCCGTTTTGAGGGACATTCCCATACACACCTTTTGACGCCAAAGTATTTAGGCGGTTCGGATGGCATCACACGGTTCCTGGGCAAACAAATAGCTCGACGTGCTGACCTTGCCGACTTGTCAGGACTTCCAAATAACCACGCTATCTCAGCAGATGACCTCGCAGCTGCGCTTTCCACAACCAACAATGAACGGATGCTCCTATTACGTACTGGCTTCAGCGAGCGTGTCGGATATGATGACGACCGTTGGTTGGCTTTATCTCCGTATCTAACAGAAGCAGCAGCGGACTGGATAGCCGATAAGGGTTACGATATCGTCGCTGTAGATTTTGAACTTGATGAAGGGCGCAAAAAATTGGGCCTTCAAATGCCTACCAAGATCGATTTGTGTGCTGAGGCGTGCCTACTGGGGCATGGAATAGGCATAATCAAAAATCTAACTAATTTGAGCGCAATCAAGACCGCTGATCCCTTTATTGCTGCCATGCCACTCAATTTACTCGACGCTGAAGCCGCGCCAGCCCGAGTCCTGGCCATTGAATGGTAATTAGATCATGGCTAACGCTAGCCACGCGCGCGGGAAATTCATGTTAACAAACAGAAAAGGACTGGACGATGACAATCCACAAAAAATCGACAAGTAAACCAGTGCCATCCGGAACGACACGTAGGGATTTCCTTAAAGGTTCTGCGATTACAACAGTTGGGGCATCTGCATTCTTAACTGGATTAGACTGGCAGACAGCCGAGGCGGCTGAAGCCCCAGAATTAAACGCATTTTTGTTGTCCGGCTATCATGAAGAAGGAATGCTTACCAAGTTTGAGCAAGACACCGGCATTAAGGTGAATTTAAAAACAGGTAAGGGCCATGAGGAGATGTTTGCGGCGATACAGAACTCACCACCTGGCACCTTTGACGTATCGAGCGTTACTAGCGCATACATCCAACAAGCCGCGAAGGGAGGCCATTTGATGGCGCTCGACGAAAGTCGTTTACCTCTCGACAAGTATATGCCGCCGTTCGACAAATGGCCCTTGAACTACTGGAACAACAAACCCTATGCGTTGGTAAATCGCTTTGGATATTATGGGCTTACTTATAATACCACGCATCTAACGCCAGATGAATGCCAGTCATACGACATTCTTTTCGACAAAAAATTGAAAGGTAAAATTGCTTTGTTTGACTGGTTTCTTCCTATCATGGGCGTCATCGGTCGTTACCTCGGCTATGAGGACCCCTACGTGCTCACCGACGCCCAACTCGGTGAAGTTAAAAAGAAACTTTTTGAGCTACGGCCCCAGGTGGGCTTGATTGGCAACAACGCCCAGACGATCCAAGGACTAGCATCCCAAAGCTACTGGGTCACTATCGCGGGGGAATGGGTTCAGGCAGGACTTGCCGATGATGGTCTTCCATATGCCGCAGTGCTTCCAAAAGAAGGAGGAGTTACCTGGGATCAGTCAGTGGTTGTTCTCAAGAATGCCAAGCATCCAAACAATGCTATGAAATTTATAGAATATGTGGCGGGACCCCACTTCCAGGCCAAACTTGCTGTTGCCAATGTCTATTACAGTATGGTCCCTAACAGAGATGCGGTCGATCAGCTTTCGATGGAGCACCGAAAGCTTCTAAACCTTGAGGACCCGGCTAAGTTTCAACGGGAGTACCTATCTCGCCTAGCACCGCGTAAATTTCCGCCGAATGTAGAAGCGTGGAAGGCTATTTGGGCGGAATTCAAGGCGGCATGACGGCGACAGTTAATTCACTTTTGAGCGGGGGACGGCAAACACCGTCCTCTGGCTATCCTTTCGACATTTACCGCCCAAAGTCTCTAATATGCTGAAAGCAAAGCCGATTGAGCTAATAGGTGTAACAAAGCGCTTCGGTCACAATGTGGTGGCGGTTGATCATTTCAATTTGTCGATTCCAAGTGGTGAGTTTTTGACGCTACTAGGCCCATCAGGATGTGGTAAGACAACACTTCTTCGGATGATTGCTGGGCTGGAACAGGTTTCGTTAGGGAGGATTATGATCGACGGAGAAGACGTTACGGGTATCCCGCCAAATAGACGTGATACAAGTATCATGTTTCAGGATTACGCGTTGTTTCCTCATAAAACCATTCTTGAAAACATCGGATTTGGGCTCAAGTTACGCGGCCTGACTAAAAGCGAATATCGCAAGCGAGCTCAGGAGATGCTTGACTTCATCCAACTTCCTGATATTGGTAAGCGGCGGCCGAGCCAGCTCTCTGGTGGACAGAAACAGCGAGTTGCACTGGCACGCTCTTTGGTAATAGAGCCTTCCGTTCTTTTGCTTGATGAACCCCTTGGTGCTCTTGATGCGAACCTTCGCCGACGCATGCAGGTGGAATTAAAACGCCTCCAACGTGATGTTGGCATTACTTTCATTTATGTCACCCACGACCAGGAAGAGGCACTCTCGATGAGTGATCGCATTGTAGTCATGCGCAACGGACAGGCTGAACAGATTGGCACACCAGACGAAATCTACAGGGCACCGCGTACAGAGTTTGTGGCCAACTTCATTGGTCAATGCAACGTCCTAGAAGGTAAGGTAGTAGAGATATCTGACAGTCTGGTTCTGTGCACTCACGAAGCTTTTGGTCAATTAAAAGCGGTCAATCCTAAGGGGTTTTCGGTCAAACTTGGAAGCACCGTGAAAATGGCTGTTAGGCCTGAAAACATTGCTATCAACGACGGTGCGAGAGGAAAAGAAAACGGAGCAACGGTCATCAAGAGGGATCAGATTTTTGTCGGTTCGACGTCGCGGTGCATCGTCAGTGTGACTGCCGGCATGGAATTCATCGTCGAGGGACCAAGGGTTGCTGAGTTGGCAAATACTGAGAAAGTGCAAATAGGTTGGTCAGCAGATGATCTCCTGGTTCTTGCTGACGAGGACAAATGACCATGAAGTTTCTCGGCGAGCAACTAAACAAACCTTGGATCGGTGCAATTCCGGCCTTGATTTATCTCGCAATCTTTTTTGCCGTGCCACTGGCTTACCTTGTCGTTGTTAGTTTCTGGACATTATCTCCCCAGGGATTTGAGATTCTTCCTGAGTGGACATTGAGAAATTATCACCAGTTTTTTAATACCAAGGTCAACATGATCGGCTATGTTCGTTCGATATACATAACATTTTTTTCCGTCAGTATAGGTGTAATCTTTGGATTCATTTTTGCTTATACAATAGCTTTTCTTTTGCCAAAGCGTTTTCGATTGCTTGGCTTGCTCATCGTCGTCTTGCCTTTCTGGACGAGCTTCATTGTACGCGCATTTTCTTGGCAGCTTTTTTTGAATGAGACCGGGCCGCTAGCGAGTCTCCTGAGATCCATTGGCGTGCTATCTGGCAACCTTGGGGTGGTTGATACCCATGTGGGTACAGTGATAGGGCTGAGTTTATTTTGTCTAATGATCGTAACTGTCAGCGTTTATACCGTGATTGAGGGCATCCCAAGGAATTTGCTCGAAGCAGCGCGAGACTTGGGTGGAACGGAGTGGACAGTCTTTAAAGAGGTAATTTTACCGCTTAGCTGGCCAGGCCTATCAATCGCTATAGCGTTGTCTTTTATTATCTGTTTTGGAGACTACGTGGCGCCCACATTATTGGGTGGCGGGCTCAACCTAGTTTTTGCACAACTCATGGTTGGAAGCCTCTTGGAGAATTTTAATGTTCCAATGGCGGCAACCTATGCTGTGTTTTTGTTACTTACGATACTTTTTATCACATTGCCTATTATCCTCCTAGGTAGGCGCAATTATTAAGTATTGATGATGGTAGGACAGAATAGCAAACACCCGAAAAAAGGAGCTTTGCCCTTGGGGCATGCTCTTTTGCACCTGTTAAGCTTTACGATTGTTCTTGCACTCTATTTACCGATCATTACCCTGATCGTTTTTTCTTTCACAGCAGCTCGCTATCCGTTTTTTCCTGTAAAGAGCTGGTCGCTTAAATGGTACGAAGCCCTTTGGAAGGATCAACAGTTCTATGAGGCGTTGACAAACTCCATAATTGTGTCGGGCCTCGCCAGCGTTGTTGCAACAGTTCTCGGATTTCTTGCTGCTTACTCCCTGACACGGTCGACTTTCCGTGGCAGATCTGCGTTGACCGGGTTCATGGTCATACCTCTTTCTGTACCGCTGGTGCTACTTGCATTGTCATTGCGCGTCTATTTCGCAACCTTCCAAGTAAATTTTGATCTCTTCACAGTTTTTCTAGGACACATGGTTTATATGGTTCCGCTTTCCATCCTTATTCTCCGTGGTAGATTTCAGGGGTTCCCGTGGTCTCACGAGGAAGCGGCTTTCGACCTTGGTGCGGGGCGTATAAGAACACTTTTTGAAATCGTGTTGCCTTGGATGATGCCTGCGGTCGTTGGCTCCATACTTCTTAATTTCACTTTCTCGTTCGACGAATTTATTATCGCTTGGTTTCTAACCAATTTTGAGATAACGCTCCCGATAAAAATCTGGACTGATCTGCTGATGAATTATGATCCAAAGGTAAATGTGATCGGTACGATCGTATTCCTACTTTCAGTGAGTGTTGCGTTTCTTGCAATGTTCTCTCTGCGGAAGGGCAACCAATCATAACCACAGCGGCACCTCCATAGGTCCTGCGCCACGCGTTATCCGGCAAAGCAGATATTTCGTTATAATTTCGATCTCGAGATGGTTAGCCTTGATAATTGGTTACTACTTTTCATAAAAATGTGTGCTGCCATTATCAAGATAGCCCCAGCTTCCGGAGCCAACATAAACCAGATTACGCAAAGATCATCTTCGAAACACGTATTTAAATATGAGGGTAGTCTGTATTTATTTCTTTCTTGGTACTATGTTGAGCTAAAAGGAACTGATGGAAAGCCGGTGATGTGGAGTGGATATCGCTGGGCAGTGCTAGTTTCCTATTGTAGTGTATTCTCAATGAAAGTTAAAGAGTCGGAATATGTGCACCTGATGCGCGGCGCCCCGCCACACCCCAGCGGTCAGGTAACGCTCGCAAATTGGCGGGAGCCTCGCTTTGGCCGATGGTCGTTTTCGCATATTCGCCAGCTGTTGCCGACCGCGCCAATTGCCGCTGCTCCGGAGCCCTATGAATTACCGGAAGACCGTGTAGATCTTGGAACGCTTAAGATTGGTGAGAGTCAGCAATTCCTTGATGATTTTCTGGCCAAAAGCAACACTGACGCTTTCATGGTCATGAGTGATGGCAAGCTATTGTTTGAATGGTTCGGAGGGTTTGGCAATGCCGATCAGCCGCATATTGCCTTTTCCGTATCGAAATCACTGGCTAGCCTGCTTGTTGGTATTTTAGTCAATAAAGGAGTTCTCAATCCGGAACAGCAGCTCAGCTATTACTTGCCTGAAATTGCCGGTAGTGCTTATGATGGTGCCAACCTGCGGCATTTACTGGATATGACGGTTGCATCGGCTTTCATCGAGGATTATCTCGATGAAAGCGGGGTTTTCATGGCTTATCGACGAGCATCTGCCTGGAGCCCGGTCGAGGAGGGCCACAGTACTGAGGGTTTGCGAGCTTTTCTGACAAAATTGCCTGCCTCCGATGGTAATCATGGTTACCGATATCATTACTGTTCACCACACACTGATCTTCTTGGCTGGGTGATTGAGCGTGCGGCTGAGGCCCCGGTCGCAGACTTGCTGTCATCTCTTCTTTTCCGCCCTTCTGGCACCCACATAGACGCCTATATCACGCTGGAAACCCTAGGCGCGCCCAGGCTTGCCGGTGGAATCTGCCTGGCGCCGGCTGATCTATTGCGTCTCGCCGAGATGGTCCGATGCGAGGGTGCTCTTGGCGGTC
Source organism: uncultured SAR116 cluster alpha proteobacterium (assembly GCA_902623185.1). Classification (GTDB taxonomy): domain Bacteria; phylum Pseudomonadota; class Alphaproteobacteria; order Puniceispirillales; family Puniceispirillaceae; genus MED-G116. Next base: position 8,173 of record CACNSW010000033.1, on the reverse strand, counting down.
GCCAGATCGTTCCGGCTAGCTGGATTGCCGATTTCACCCATTACCCAGACACGAAAGCTTGGCAGCGCCAAACTGCTAGTCCACGACTGTTTGATCGCGGTTCCTATCGCAGTAAATGGTACCGGACCGGGCTTAATGATAATGAAATCTGTGCGATTGGCATTCATGGCCAGTGGATATGGATCAATCCGAGGCGTGCGGTCACAATTATACGCATGGCCTCCCATGATACGCCAATTGACACCGAGACCGACACCGATTTGCTAGCTGCCTTTCAAGCAATCGTCAATGCAGTTGGGTAATGTTAGCCTAGCTAACGTTAATACCTATTCAGTTATAACGGTCTGGCCACTTTTTGCCCAGGCACTGAAGCCACCCTCAAGGTCATAAACATTGTCCATGCCCATTTCCATAAGCGTCTTTGCTGCCAGCGCTGAGCGCCAACCTGAGGCGCAAACAAGAATTAGTTTCTTGTCAGTAGCAAAGGCTTCCTTGTGATAGGGGCTTTGCGGATCTACCCAAAATTCGATCATACCACGTGGCGCATGCACGGCGTCTCGGATCCTGCCGGTCTTAGCAAGCTCGCGAATATCCCTAATATCGACCAAAACGGCTTCGCCGCTTGACTGCATTGTTGCGGCATCTTCGGGTGATATGCGGGGGATTATTGCTTGGGCTTCGGCGACCATATCAGCAACATGTCTGGTGACTGGCATTAGTTTCTCCTTTGCAAAAACCAATGCGCAAGAGCCTAGCAGATCGTTTGCTGTCGCGCTTGTAATTTTTGGCTAATTCTGGGTTTCTTGGGAGGCAGTTTTCTGTCTAAACTGCATTGAATTCTAGCCTTTGTTCTAATCATTGCTAGAGCTAGAGCTAAAGGGATAGGAAATGAAATATTCTACGATCTATGCAAAAGCGCTGGCTGACAGTGGCGCCTTCTGGCTTGACGCTGCTGCAGCACTTGACTGGGTGACGCCGCCCAAAACCGCCATTGACAGCAAGCGCGCACCGTTTCACCGTTGGTTTCCTGATGGCGAAATGAACACCTGCTATAATGCGGTAGACCGTCATGTAGCGGCAGGGCGTGGTGAGCAGAACGCGATCATCTACGACTCGCCCATTACTGGAACAGCCTATAACTTGACCTTTAATAAATTACAGCTCGCGACGGCGCGCTTTGCTGGTATGCTTTGTCGCTACGGTGTCACCAAGGGAGACCGAGTGATTATTTATATGCCGATGATCCCTGAGGCAGTGATCGCCATGCTGGGATGCGCGCGCTTTGGCGTAGTTCATTCGGTTGTTTTTGGTGGGTTCGCAGCGGCTGAACTCGCTAAACGCATTGATGATTGCCAGCCGGGTATGATCATCAGCGCATCCTGCGGGCATGAGCCTAACCGAATTGTCGAATACAAGCCACTGCTTGATGAAGCAATCAGTCTTTCGCAGCACAAGCCCAGGACCTGCGTGGTCTACCAGCGCGAGGCTATCACTGCTAAACTTGTCGAAGGGCGCGATGTTGAATGGCATGCGGCTCATGAGGGCGCAGAAGAACTGGCTCCTGTTACGGTCAAGGCAACTGATCCGCTTTATATTCTCTATACTTCGGGAACCACCGGCCAACCGAAAGGTGTTGTCCGCGATAATGGTGGGCATGCGGTGGCGTTAAACTGGAGCATGCCTAGTATCTACAATACCCAGCCTGGAGATGTCTATTGGGCGGCGTCTGATATTGGCTGGGTGGTTGGTCATTCCTACATCGTATATGCGCCCCTAATTGCTGGCTGTTCGACAGTGTTGTTCGAGGGCAAGCCCATTGGTACGCCCGACGCCGGAGTATTCTGGCGGATCATTCAGGATCACAAGGTTAAGGTGTTGTTCACTGCACCCACAGCTGTTCGAGCTATAAAACGCGCCGATCCGAGCGGAGAACTTCTTCTGCTCTATAATACTTCCTCACTTGAATACCTATTTTTAGCTGGTGAAAGGGCCGACTCGGACACTATTTCATGGGCTCATGAAAAATTGGGCGTACCGGTAGTCGACCATTGGTGGCAGACCGAAACTGGATGGCCAATCTGTGCAAATCCGATGGGTATAGAGGCTCTTCCGATTAAACTCGGCTCACCATCGGTAGCGATGCCCGGCTTTGAGATTGATATCCTAGATGATGCAGGCAAACCGCTTGGTTCGGGGGAGCTTGGAGCTATTGCGGTCAAACTACCGTTGCCGCCGTCATGCCTTCCAACAATCTGGGGTGCTGATGAAGCTTTTGTCGAAAAATATTTGACAAAATTTCCGGGCTATTATGATAGCGGAGACGCGGGATATCGGGATGCCGATGACTATCTTTACATTATGGCGCGCACGGATGACGTGATCAATGTGGCTGGCCATCGGCTGTCTACTGGCCAGCTTGAGGAGGTGCTTGCTGATCATCCCGATGTTGCCGAATGTGCTGTGATTGGTGTTGCTGATGATCTTAAGGGTCAGTTGCCACTTGGCCTTATCTGTCTATATTCCAACTGCGAAAGGCCGCTTGAGCAGGTCTGCGCCGAGGCGGTTGAGCTTGTCAAACGCCGAGTCGGCCCAGTGTCTGCCTTTAATCAAGTTTTGGTCATCGACAGGCTGCCAAAAACGCGCTCTGGTAAGGTGCTTCGTGCTACCATGTCAAAGATTGCCGATAATGAGGAATGGAATATGCCGGCAACGATTGATGATCCGATGATCCTTGAAGAGATTGCCACAGCGTTGCAATCCATCGGCTACGCTCGGTAGCCACGCGATGCGCTGGCGTTACTTCCAGCCGTCTTTGCCTTTCCACACACCCTTTGTCTGTTACATCGCAAGGATCGGGCTGTTCTCGCAAATCTGTATTCTGCCCTTCAGCCTTGCTACCAGCCCGTGATCCTAGGCTGCTGCATTCGAGGCGATTGATCTTGTCGCTTTGCACGATTATTTACTCATCCATTTCATAGTCATCACCAGCTGCAAGCTTGAGATCAATGGTCCTTGGTTCAGCGCCAACTGGGTACGGTCTTTGTCCAGATTGCCGGCATAATCATCTAACATGAGGACATGCGGTAGATAAATCATAAAGCCCAAATCGCGGTTGGTCTTTAGCAGCAGGACTCGTTCATGGTTGCCACGAGCTGCGCCGCTGAAAGTCCAGCAATTCCTCAACCAATGATCAGCCAGTCAGCAACAACATCACACATAACTACTTGACCACTGGCGACGAAGGCAACAGTCGCTTTCAGTCGGCCGGCTGGGCTTTCCAGCAGATCGCGTGTCATGGAATGAAGGGGTCGTTGAAATGGTCCCTGATGGTCTTTAGCCGTCCCGTGTGATAACCTTTCCTTTAAACAATCAGAGATCGCAGTTTGTTCAAATAAGAACATTACCCTACAGAAATTTAAAAAATAAATATGCAAACGACCTAATTTATCCGCGTGACTAGAAAGCAAAAAATAACTAAGCAAAAATGGGGAATCAGTCCGATAAACAACTTTAAGGCATTGTCGAGACTGCTATTGCGGTGTTCTGAAGCGGTTTCACCTTTGTCTGGCAAGGGTTAATCCGCCATTGGACGGCGCATTGAGACTTGTTTTTACTTTGGTTCTGCGCATTATCAGATATAGATCAAGTGATTTTGGAGGAAATAATGAAAAACAACGGATTTTTTATAGTTGTGGCGCTGATTGTCGGTGGTGTGGTCGGCTACCTCGTCGGCAGCGGTCAGAAAGAGATCGTTGAAGTTGAAAAAATTGTTGAAGTTGAAAAAATTATCGAGGTTCCCGCAAAGGCTGATGTCAAAATTGGCATACTTCTTGGCTTCACCGGCCCGATTGAATCGCTGACACCTGACATGGCGGCTGGTGCTGAACTTGCGATGAAGGAAGCCACCGACTCCGGCGCTTTCATGGGTGGAAGTAAGGTAATCGGCGTTCGGGCTGATTCGACTTGTGTTGATACCGCCGCGGCTACTGCCGCTGCTGAGCGTCTAATTACCTCAGATGGCGTAAGTGGCGTCATGGGTGCCGATTGTTCTGGAGTGACTATTGCGACGTTGCAGAATGTAGCCATGGCCAAGGGCATAGCAATGATTTCACCATCAGCAACCTCACCAGCGCTTTCCGATCTTGAGGATTCAGGCCTGTTTTTCCGGACCGCGCCATCCGATGCCCGTCAGGGTCAGGTTGTGGCCGAGATGCTTATGGAAAAGGGCATCAAATCCATTGCCATTACTTACACTAATAATGACTACGGCAAGGGGTTGGCAGACAGCATACAGATGAATTACGAAAAGCTTGGTGGCGGTGTAACAATCAGCGCGGCTCATGAAGAGGGCAAAGGCGATTACAGCGCTGAAGTTGCGGCTCTTTCACAGGCGGGTGGTGACATGCTAGTTGTGGCCGGCTATCTTGATCAAGGTGGCAAGATGATCATACAGTCATCGCTTGACACTGGTGCCTTTAGCACTTTCTTCCTCCCCGACGGTATGATTGGTGATGCGCTGCCAGAAGCTATTGGCGCCGATCTTAATGGTTCCATCGGCACGGTTCCGGGAACAGACAGCCCGGGTGCTACCATGCTCAATGATTTGGCTGCGTCCGCTGGCTTCAAAAATGGCCCCTTTACCGCCGAGTCCTATGATGCAGCGGCGCTGATGATCATGGCCATGCAGGCGGCTGGGTCGACAGACTCCAGCGCCTATAAGGAAAAAGTAATGATGGTTGCTAACGCCCCGGGTGAAAAAATCTTCCCTGGTGAGATTGGCAAGGCACTCGAGATCATTGCTGGTGGTGGTGATGTTGATTATGTCGGTGCGTCGGCTGTTGAATTGATTGGCTCAGGTGAGTCAGCGGGCAGCTATGCCGAAATTCTGGTTGACGGTGGAAAGAACACCACCGTTGGCTACCGCTAGGACCAAGTGACAAATAGGCGGCCCTGATTTTATATCTGGGCCGTTTTTTCTATCTGGCTTTTTATAATGCTTTTCCGGGAACCAAATGATTGTTGTTGAAAATCTCTCGAGGCATTTCGGAGGTATTAGAGCTGTCGAGAACGTTTCGCTGTCGATCGTGTCGGGTTCAATTACCGGGTTGATTGGCCCCAATGGCGCTGGCAAGACAACTCTTTTTAATGTAATTGCCGGGCTTCATCGTCCAAATTCTGGCCGAGTGTTTCTGGATGGCGAGGATATAACCGGCCTTGCTCCGCATGAACTCTTTGCCCGTGGTATGCTACGTACGTTCCAGATCGCCCATGAATTTTATACTCTGACCGTGCGTGAGAATCTGATGCTAGTGCCTGGAAGCCAATCGGGCGAGCGGCTCATTGACGCTTGGTTCCGGCCAGGGCAGGTTCGCGACGAGGAGGCTCGGATCCGCGCCAAGGCAGACGAGGTAATTGAGTTTTTGCAGATAAGTCAAGTCGCCGATGAATTGGCTGGCAATCTATCTGGTGGGCAGAAAAAGCTGCTTGAGCTTGGTCGTACAATGATGGTTGACGCAAAAATTGTCTTTCTTGATGAGGTGGGTGCCGGCGTTAACCGTACGCTTTTGAACACGATTGGCGATGCCATTCTGCGCCTTAACCGTGAGCGAGGCTATACCTTCTGCATGATTGAGCATGATATGGATTTCATCTCGCGCCTTTGCAATCCGGTGATTGTGATGGCGGAGGGTGCCGTACTTGCAACTGGCACCCCAGACGAGGTGCGCACCAATGAGGAAGTTATCGAGGCCTATCTCGGCACCGGGCTGAAAAACCGATCGTACCCAAACGTCAGATCATCAGGTACAATGTCATGAGCTTCCTGATTGGCGAGAATATGGTTTGTGGCTATGGTGGTGCCGACATTCTGCATGACTGCACTATCGCTGTCGAGCCGGGTGAGATTGCCGTTGTTGTCGGCCCCAACGGAGCTGGCAAATCAACGGCAATGAAAGCAATGTTTGGTATGCTTACGCTGCGGGAGGGGCGCGTGCTCCTTGAGAACGAGGATATTTCCAACCTCAAACCTCAACAACGTGTCCTAAAAGGCATGGGCTTTGTTCCGCAGACACAAAATGTTTTTACTAGCATGACAGTTGAAGAAAATCTTGAGATGGGTGCCTTCATTCGCAGCGATGATATCGTCCAGACTATGCAACAGGTCTATGCGCTGTTTCCGGCGCTCTATGAAAAACGCCAACAGCCAGCCGGCGAGCTCTCCGGCGGGCAGCGGCAGCAGGTGGCTGTTGGCCGGGCTCTAATGACACGCCCGCAGCTGCTCATGCTTGATGAGCCGACGGCGGGTGTCTCGCCTATTGTCATGGACGAGCTATTCGACCGTATAATTGAGATCGCACAGACTGGAATTGCTATTCTCATGGTGGAACAGAACGCCAAACAATCGTTGAACATTGCTGATCGTGGCTATGTTCTGGTACAGGGGCGCAACGCCCACACCGATACTGGCGCAGCACTTCTCGCCAATCCTGAGGTTCGACGTGCCTTTCTTGGGGGATGACATGGCAGATGCCCTGAACGCCCTCGTTATACTTGCCAATTTCGTTCTCGTTCCAGGCCTCGCTTATGGCAGCCAGCTTGCCCTTGGCGCGCTCGGCGTCACTCTTGTCTACGCAGTGCTGCGTTTTTCTAATTTTGCGCATGGCGAGACAATGGCCATCGGGACTATGTTCGTCATTCTAGCAACATGGGGTTTGCAGTCCGTTGGCATCAGCTTTGGCCCGCTACCAACCGCGCTTATTGCGCTTCCTTTAGGCATTTTTGTCGCAGTCATGCTGTGTTTGGTCACTGATAGGCTTGTCTATAGGTATTACCGGCGGCAGAAAGCCTCAGGGGTGACCTATCTAATCGTCTCGGTTGGCGTGATGTTTGTCTACAACGGGCTGATTCGCTTTGTCATTGGGCCGCGTGATCAGATTTTTGCCGATGGCCAGCGCTTTATCCTCAAGGCGCGAGAATTCAAATCAATGACAGGGCTGAATGAGGGTCTGGCCATAAAGACCACGCAGGTGGTGACGGTCGTGACCGCCATCCTCACTGTCGGTGCGGTGTTCTGGTTCCTGAACCGGACGCGCACCGGCAAATCAATGCGTGCCTTTTCCGACAATGAGGATCTAGCGTTGCTGTCTGGAATTAATCCGGACCGGGTGGTGATGATCGCCTGGATGATGACAGGGGCGCTTGCCACCATTGCCGGTACGCTCTATGGCCTCGACAAGAGCTTCAAGCCCTTCGTCTATCTGCAGCTCCTCCTGCCCATCTTTGCTGCAGCCATTGTCGGCGGCGTCGGCAATCCGCTAGGCGCGATTGCCGGTGGCTTTGTCATTGCTTTTTCCGAACTGTTTGTCACCTTTGCTTATAAACGGGTCGTGACCTATCTTCTACCAGACTCCATGGCACCTGAAACGCTCGTTCAGTTTCTCTCGACGGACTATAAATTTGCTGTGTCATTTGTCATTCTTGTGATTGTCCTGCTGGTCAAACCAACTGGCATTTTCAGTGGGAAATCGCTATGAGCCTGTCACCGCGCAACATATCCCTGTTTGCTGTAATGGCACTCTTGCTTGCCGCGGTTGGCTTCATACAGAGTTGGGATGTATCACTGGCCCTTCTCAATCTGTGCATCATCTCGGCAATCATGGCGCTTGGCGTCAATATCCAGTGGGGCTATGCCGGGCTGTTCAATGTCGGCACGATGGGCTTTGCCGCGCTTGGTGGGCTGGCCGCGATGCTTGTCTCGGCACCGCCTGTCGCCGGTGCTTGGCAGGCGGGTGGTGCTGGCATCCTTGCCGGTCTTGTTGCCGCACTGCTGACTGTGGCTGCAGGTGTCTATACATGGCGGCGTACCACCCATCTTGGTCGCCGCAACTTTTGGCTCACCGGTCTAGTGACGCTTGTTGGCTATGTGGTTATGCGGATGCTTGCCGATCCAGCCATCGCCGCGATCGAGGCGGTTGACGTAACCACTGCCGGCTTTCTTGGCGGGCTTGGCCTGCCAATCATCTTGTCATGGGTTGTTGGCGGCATCTTTGCGGCGGGGGCTGCCTGGGTGGTTGGCAAAATCTCGCTTGGTCTGCGCTCGGACTATCTTGCCATTGCAACGCTCGGCATTTCTGAGATCATTATCTATTTCCTGAAATTTGAGGAATGGCTGACG
>CACNSW010000032.1 GCA_902623185.1 uncultured SAR116 cluster alpha proteobacterium | reverse complement strand
TAAAAAATAACAAGAAAAACTCAGCCAATGTTTTAGTCAAAAATACCGGGAGATTTGATATACGCACATCTCCGGGCATGATTTTCCCGATAGATCGTCTCCAAGGATTAGAGGGTTATGGCTTCGTCAATGTTGACTTAGATAGCGTCGACAACACTATCAGATATTTGCCGCTTCTGGGTAGCCTGAATGGAGATTTATATCCATCGTTTTTTTTGGAAATGATCCGTGTGTTTGAAGAAGACCAAATGTTAAATTTAGACACAACTAGGGGCATTATTACTCTTAACAAACTTACAACTGGCTTTGTCGAATTTCCTGTCACTCTTGAGGCAAATTTTGTTTTTCACCACGGTAATTCTGACCGTTTCAAAGTCCTCTCATTGTCAAATATCGTCAAAAATGACCTAAATAACGAAGCTCTTCTCGGTTTGATTAAGGACAAGATAATAATTATTGGAAGTTCTGCAGCCGGGTTGAATGACCTTCATGCAACTAACCTAGAGCAAGCGGTTCCAGGTTCAATAATAATGCTTTCAGCCATCCACCAGATTATGAGTGAAAGATTTTTGAAGTTCAGCCCTGAGATCGATGTCGGAGTAATATCATTGTTTTTCCTCGGCTTGCTTGTTCTCTTTTTGATTTCAGGAAAAGATCATATTATTGCGGGCCTGATTTGTTCTATTGCTTTTACTGGGCTCTCCATTTTTGGCAGTATTCAAGTATTTGATAAAGTAGGCTATGTGGTTAATTCGTTCTTCATTTTTTCTTTCGCGCTCAGCGCCACTATGTACGCGCTACTTCAATCCACATTTCTGGCAATAAATAAAAAAGCTTTGCAGAATGCTTTTGGATCATACCTCGCACCTGAAATGGTCAGGCAAATTGAGAAATCTGGTCAAAAACCTGAGCTTGGTGGCGAAAAGAAAAATTTAAGTGTAGTGATGACTGATATGCGTAACTTTACTGCTTTAGGTGAAAGTTACGGGGACGATGTCGAGGGTTTCACAAATACCATGAATCGATACATGACTGCGATCTCCCAACCTGTTCTTGATAACAAAGGTACCCTACTTAAGTTTGTTGGTGACGCTAGTATGCATATTCACGGCGCTCCCCTTGATGATGAAAAACACCCCATAAGAGCAGTAGAAACAGCGCTGGAAATGATTAATGCAGTAGAATCCTTTAATGCAGAACTTGTGGCAGAGGGCAAGCCGCCCGTAGGCCTGGGTGTGGGTGTAAACACGGGCGAAATATTGGTGGGTAACATTGGTGCAAAAACCAAATTTGGTTACGACGTATTGGGGGACCCAGTTAGTGTTGCTGCGCGTTTAGAGGGACAAACCAAAGCGTATGGTGTTTTATTAATTCTAGGGCCAGACACTGTAAAAAAATGCGGCGCGGCCTTTGACTGGTGGGAGCTTGATAACATTGCCTTTAAGGGGAAAGAAGAACCACTTCGTATTTACACAATTCATAAAACAACCAGAGAACATGAGAGCTTTTTAAAATCATATTATGGTGGTTTTTGGGAAGATGTGTTTTCTAGGGTAGAAATTTTTAAAATTGCTGCTCCAGCAATGGCTCTTTATTATGATAAGATGGTAGAAAGAATGAAGAGAGGAAAACCAGCGGATTGGGATGGTGTTTATCGAGCCACATCAAAATAGAAAAATGTGTTTAAAAAGCCAGAGCATTAAAAATTGGGAAAACCAAAGTGTATAGAGCTTTTTTGTTGTCATTGAGTTTAATTTTTGTGGCAATCGCCCAAGCTGGCGCTGAAATTGGGAAAATTACCGAAAGCAATGGAACGGTCCAAATAAAAACTATTCAGGCTGAGAAGATTGAAGGTTCCCCCGGTACAGAAATTAACGTTGGAGATTTAGTCAAAGTAAGAAAAAAATCATTAGCATTCATTAAAATGAACGACAGGAGTGAGTTTCAAATTGGCGCTAAAACAACACTAATTTTTGATGATTTTCTTTTTGACGCCAAAAATCAAAAGATGCGGGCCCGAATTATAGATGGTGCTTTAGCGTATGACGGGATGAAACTTGTCCCAAATGATGATAGGCAATTCGAGAATAATGGTTTTACCCTCACTGTTAGAGGAACTAAGTTTGCAGGTTCTTTTGGACATAAGTCTCAGCTAGTCCTTTTAGAGGGGTCACTTGTTGTCGAAGGAAAAGGCAAAGACAAAGCCCTTAATGTGCCAATGCAAAGCATAATATTTGATCAGTCAGGTATTGGTGATCCCTTTAAAATGAGCATTGAAGAGGTACAAGTATTTTTTGCTATTAATGGACTAGAAATATCTCGTTTGATTGGCCCTGATTTTGATAACAGTCTTAAAAATCAAAAGTCATATTGTGTTGGATCAAACTGTGGCGGATAAGCATTTGATTACCATATCCCATATTCCCGCTAGTTTTTTGAACAATCCCCCCTATTATTCCGACATCCACCACGATTAAAATCCGATTTGCATTAAGGCTGACTTCAAAAGCTGAATCTTCGTTTCTGCGATCTGCCTATCTGCATTGGGTTCCTTTGTCTATATCACTCACTCCAAAGCCAACGCTCGGGCTTTGAACAAAAACTGCCATATTCCCCAATGAATTAGAGTTTTCGTGCATCTTCTTAGGCGCTTCAGTCAAAAGGTCCCGTTCAAGAATTTCACCTACCCATGGATCTAATTTTTTGTTAATCAGGAATTCATTCGCTGCAAAAGCCTGCTTTAAATTTGCAAAATGATTTTCTTGAATACGTTTCTGGTACATCCAAACATATCTCGCATCCATGCTTAGCTGGTTCTAAATCATGGGGGGGATGGTCAAACAATATTCAATAGCAAGTTGAGAGAGTTAACATATAACAGGCGCTTTCTTCTCAACTCAAATGGCTTGGCTTGCGAAGCAGTTGTTTGACCTGGGCCTTAGTGAATTGAGCAAAAGATGCGTCGGGAATCTCATGTTCCCAAATGCGTTGACACTAGGAGAGCATCGGGTCGCCTGAGAACAAGAAACATCTCTTACGTTTGCGATGCAAGCTGTTAACTCAGCTATAAAGAATTCTGGCGTGGATAAGTCATCTGTTGACCTTCTGGTCATGTCAACCTAACGCCCAAATTTCAGGCCCCTGCGTCCGCTTTTCAGATCCAAAACAGGGTCAAATTGGTCAACGCAAAGCATTCGAGGTGTTTACAATTTGCTTGCGTTTTCGATAAGCTATTGCCAAGGCAGCAGCCTAACTGAAAGCAAATTTTTCAAAAATAGCATTAATAGTAGCATCAGACACAAATTCGAAAATTGCTAACTGGAACAGCACCCATTGTGCGTTTTTTGGCGATGGAGCGGGCGCCGTTATCATCGAAAAGAACGCTTCTTTTGAGGCGTTTAACTTTGACTCTGAATTATATAAAGATGGTACATACATCGATATTTCTAAGATTATTTTTGGAGGCCAATTTGAATTATATGCGAATAGAGCGTTTCAAAAAATTTAAGTACTGTTCCCACTTTTTTTGAAAGGCTGCTCAAAAGAAAAAATATGACGCTTGAAGATATCGATGCAGTATTGCCTTATCAGCCTTCGATTCGCTTATTGACGGTTATAGCTAGTGAGTAATCTATGCCGGATGAAAATTTTTATCTTAGAATGAAAAAAATATAGAGAGATCGCGAGTGCGACAATACCAATGATACTCTACGATGCTCTTCAACACTGGTGAATTTCTTCTGTTGATAACATTCTTTTGTAGCATTCGGTGGAGACTTCACTGCTGGAGCGGCAGTAAATAAACCTGTGTAAACATGCTGCATCCATAGGGTGTGTTTTAGGGTTGAATAATTTAATGTCTGAAATTTAAGTTCAAGAACCTAAAGTGGTTCTAGACAATTGTCTCTATAGGCACGCCAAAGACGCCAAAGCAAAATTAACCGGCTTTCAATTTTAAGGATTTGAAGCCCAAAGCAAGTTTTGTAAACTGAATTATGTTCATGTTGGGCGTCTCTTTGCAGGCTGACAAGCTCGTCTAAACAACGGCTTCAGTTGCGCAGATCGGAGACCTTAAGCAGCATTATGGGAAAGCAAACTCATGTTATAACAAAATTTATAAATTTAAGTTTGCAAGTGAAATCATAGCTATTGCAGCATCTGAGTAAATTCTTGCTCCTAGTTTAATGTGTTCATCTGATGTATTTTCATTGTAGTGGTGGCTGAGGCCCCCAATGCTAGGAACAAACATCATCGAGCTTGGCATAATTGCTGACAAAGTCCTTGCATCATGCCCCGCCCCACTATTCATTTTTATGTAGTCCAAGGGTGCTATTTTAGCTGCAGTAGCCTCCAATATAGATATTAAATCCGTATCCATCCTGGCTGGCGCGCTCTCAGATTCTATCTTCATTTCTAAATCACAGGGACTTGATTCCGCTTCTTCTTCTACGACTCTTTGTAATTCAGATTTTAAAGAACCCAAAACATCCCGGCTCGGGTCCCGTATTTGCACAGTCATTTCAGCATGACCAGGAATTATACTAGGTTGATTTGGATAAAAATGAATTTTTCCAAATGTCCACACAGTACTCTCACTTGTTAGATTAGAAAACACAGTTTCAAGTCTTTGATAAACACTAAGGATTGCTCGCCCAGCATCTCGACGTAAATGCATAGGGGTTGTGCCGGCATGATTCTGTTGACCTCTTGCGATGACTTTAAATTGTTTGCTGCCAACTATTGTTTCTACAACACCAATAGACTTCGCATGGTGTTCAAGTATTGCCCCTTGCTCTATATGGGCCTCAAACATACCCAAATAACGTTCCGGATTGAGCAATTCCCGCCTCACACCTTGCAGACCCGCGTTTAAAAGCGCTTTGCGCAAAGGAACGCCCGTGGTCCTGTCCCTCGCTGCATCAATTTCTTTTTCCGTAACCTGACCAATTAGAGATCTGCTTCCAAGAAAACTACCAAAGTGTCCCTCTTCATCGGCAAAAGCAAAAACATCTATCCCAAGCTCATGCCCGCCGGCTTCATGAATGGCCCTTGCTGTCTCAAGCGCATAAATCACGCCTAAAACTCCATCTAACCAACCTGATCGATTCTGAGTTTCGAGGTGAGATCCAGCAAGAAGCTTTTTTCCAGACGCTGGAGAATATCCAATAACATTAGCTATCCCATCAATCTTTGACTTAAACCCAATCGAATTAAGTTGGTCCTTTAGCCAATTCCTTACCCAAATATCAGCCTCCGATAAAGTTGGGCGATGAACACCATTTTTGTACTTGCCAACTTCCCTCAATGTGTAAAGGTCGCCAAGCACTCGCTCACAATTTATTTGAATTTCTTGCAAATGAATTCCTCTCAATCTCCATCTTTACCCTTTAATCAAAGAGGCTAGTCCTAAAATTCTATGGAAAACAAGGCACCCCGAAAAGTCACCCATCATGACCATTACTGGAAATTTACGAAAAAAATCTCATTCTTGTCATTTGTACCACGGAAGTGTTCTACTAGAGCATCACGGTATAAAGATATTTTGACTGGTGCAATGGGTGGAAATAACAAGAAAGATACCGATGAAATGCTGCTGGGACTATTGAAGAAACATAATGTGGATTTCTTACCTTTTGTTCCTGATGCTGGACATGCGAGACTTATCGATCAGGCATTTGATGATCCAGACCTCCAACCAATTGTTCTCACGACAGAGGAGGAAGGTGTTGCCTTCGCCTGTGGTAACTGGTTAGGAGGGAAAAAATCAGTATTACTTATGCAGTCAAGTGGAGTCGGCAACACCGTGAACATGCTATCGCTTGTTTCGAATTGCAACTTTCCTTTTGTCACCCTTATTACAATGCGGGGCGATTTTGGCGAATTCAATTCGTGGCAAGTGCCAATGGGTAAAGCCACACCTACAGTCTTAATGGCAATGGGTATACAAGTTTTGAACGTTAGAAAACGTGAAGACCTTCTTAACACGGTAGACGCAGCGCTCTACTCCGCTTTCTCGAGTGACCAAAGGATCGCTGTCCTTATATCTCAAAATTTGGTTGGTAGAAAGGAGTGGTGATGCTGAAAAGACGGGAAGTGACTGCTAGCCTCAACGGTTTGCGTGAAGAAGCCCGAATTATATCGGGCTTGGGTTCGTCAACCTATGACCTGCACTCCACTGGCGATAATAGCCGTAATTTTTATTTGTGGGGAGCGATGGGTGGAGCTGCAATGGTGGGTCTTGGTGTTGCTATGGCGCAACCAAATAGCAATATCATAGTGTTAACTGGTGATGGCGAAATGCTGATGGGTATGGGCTCGCTAGCGACTATTGGAGTGCAACAACCAACCAATTTGTCAATTATTGTACTTGATAATGGTCATTTTGGAGAAACAGGCATGCAAGCCAGCCACACAAACTCTTGTGTCGACTTAGCTAAAATAGCCAAATCTTCAGGCTTTAATTTCTCCACAACCATTAAAACTGATCATGGGCTCAAAAACTTTTTGACGCGTTTTGGAGATCTGCCGAGGCCACTTTTTGCCGCATTCAAAGTCGAGCGGGAGAAACTAGTGCGTAGCCTACCCATTCTTGACGGGGTAGAATTGAAGAATAGATTTAGAAAAACGTATGATTTTTTGCCTAATTAAAATAGCAGACAAAATTAGTAGCAGATGTCTAACGTAACACCAAAAATTATTCTTGGTCATGCTTGGTGGCAAACCTCTCGAACAAATAGATGGAGGCCAGAACAGTGAAAAAGCCAATCCACTCGATAACTGAGAGTATCTGATTCAAAAAAAACATCGCAAGCAGAGCTGCAAAGAGAGGCTCGACACAAGCCATCATGGAAGCCCTGATTGAGCCAATAAGTCTTGCGCCTTCAAAGAATAGAACCCAGCTCAAAATGTAAAAAAAACCATTACTGAATATTGCCACCACGCCCTTTTCAGACCTTGGCATCGTCCATGATATGCTTTGAGAAAAAAATAAAACTAAAAGTGATAAAATAGCCAGTCCAGAAATACTGATATAAAAATTTAAGGGTGTAGATCCTATGGTCGTTGCTAACGCATTCGATTGGATAATGAAAAAAACGAAACAAAAAAGTCCAAAAAAACTTATCGCTAATCCATAAAAATTAATTTTAGTATGACCATCATAAATCATGATGATTAGTCCAACCATCACCATCGCCATGCAAATCCACTGAATTTGATTGATCCTCTCTTTTCCAGTCAGATGAGAAAACAAAGCAACCCCAAGAGGAAAGGAATACAGAATTAGCAGAACAAGCCCAACATCAAGAAAATTTACCGCGTGATATGTTGCCGCTATAAGGCACAGTGCCAGCAAACCGGAGACCAGAACACGCCATATTAGCCGCACGGGCACACGAAAAGAGGTCTTTTTTAAGAAAAAAACGGGCAGAAGAAAGCATGCACCAATGGCATAACGTGATGCGATCAAAAAGAACAAGGAAGAACCTTCTTCCATCGCAATTTTTGCAGAGTTGGGCACGAAGGCGAAGCACATAGAGGATACTAGGACCATCAAAACACCCAAATTGTTCTTGAAAAAATTGATCAACTTGTGACACCGCATATTAAATTTAAATCCTAATACTACCGAATTACTACGAAGAAACTAATTTACTGATGCCGCTTGTTGGCCCACATCGTTTTTTTATCAAAGGGACAGCGTTATTGGGCGGAAGCGTTCGCACTTTTAGCCTTAGTGGAGGTAGATGGGCGTAATGTCATAAGTCATTAGAGTATGAACAGAAAGTGGCATCGGCCATGCTTCTGGTAATGGCTTTAGCCTGGGTGTACTAGCTAAGTGGATGACGAAGGTTGAGGCCTAGAATAGCCTGTGCTTTTAATCTGAGGCCATAGAAATTGAGTTAGATTCTGGACTTGAATCACCACCAGCCTCAGAAATCAGATCAGCATCATTCTCCATTTGAGTATGGACTGCTTCCATCGATGGGGTATATATCACCACATGAAACGTGTCTGGCTCTTTTAAGTTCTGACCACGTTAAATAGTTTTGATACCATATTTATTGTTCCGCAAATCTTCCGAGCCGTCATGGCCGCTAGCCAATGGTCATAGCCTTTTAGGATTTTTCCTTTGATGATCAATGTAAGCATTTTTAATGTCCTTATTGGTGAAATTGAATGTGATGTAGCATGAGCTCATTAAGAGTACTTAAAAACTAAATGCTAAAGGTCATTCTGAACGTCACCTTGCCTTTTAGCGCCGTTAATGCTTACGTAACTGTCGTCCACACGAGATAATCATGCCCAAAGGGTTGAGTTCTGTGCCTAGCTCAGGCGAGGCCAACCCTTAAACCGCTTTATTCAACAGTTTATAAAATTATATCAGCCAATCAAAGCAGAAAGATTGTACACAGCATTAGGTCCAAGCACCACGCTCCACCTACGGAGCTTACTGATTCAGGCTGCTAGCCAAAACTTGTCAGAGAACCACATGTCAGCGTCCTGCCAACAAGAACAAGAGCCGCTGTGAATTTCGTTGATGGGCGTATATGGAACCTAAGGGAAATGACGGACTGGTAAGTTTTCAACCGCAAATCTCTCTCATGGAAATTACACAAAAGGCAAGCTTTATAAACAGCGTGATAATTCTGCATGAAATTAGGTAATGAGGCGCAATCTTCAAAGTGCGGGTGATTAGCAGCAGTTAACCCAGGGTTGAAAATTTCTAAAGAATAGCCAATTAATCAATCGCTATTGGAGGTCGAGGTGCATAAAGTTATTTTCGATAATTGGAACATCATTATGGATGCTGAGCATAACCCGCTAAGACACATTCCTGATGTTAATAGCAGGCATCTCATACTGCAAACACTCGCTTGGATGTGGTGCATTAACTTTGCAAGCGTTGTTGGCTCTTGGTACTTTTTCGGGTTTAGCGTCATTGTCCACTCACTTTTGCTGGCAGGTTTAGCGCTTACAGTCGGAACATTTGAAAGCTCTGTCGCGAAGTATGACGTTAAAAGACGACCGTAATTCCGTGTTACTACCTACTAAATTTTGGAAGAGAGAGGCATGACCTTATGGAAGAAAGGATTGCTAACCTAATAAATATTGCAGAGAAATTGCTTCTTGCTGCAATAGCGTTTTTGGCCATATTGGCGACTGGCCAAGAAATATTTGATATCGTCCAAAACCGGAACGTAGAACTTGCGGATTTGCTTTTACTATTTATCTACACTGAAGTCCTCGGAATGATTGGCATATTTTTTGTAAGTAAGCGAATTCCCATTACCTTACCCATTTTTATCGCAATTACCGCAATCACCAGGCTCATTATTCTTCAGGGTAAAGATATGGATATGATAGCTTTATTGTTTGAGTCTGGAGCAATCTTCATTCTTTCTCTCGCTATTTTGGCGGTTCGGTATCGCCCAAAGAGTTACTACTCCTATCAAACAGATGAGTAGGTCCTTTGCTGTAATCACGTCAATGAAGTTTGTTATTAAAGGGTAAGATGGATGGAAACGAAACCTTCACTTTGTATGCATCCCACAGCGTTTGGAGATCGGGGTTAGATTTCTTAAATTGGAACAAATCTAAAGCTTTTCGGAAAGCCCATCAGGGCGCAGGCGAGCATCGCGATATCTACCTTGGAAACCCAGGATTCGATGGATTCACGATTGTGCTGTGACAACTAGTTTAGACAAAAAATTAGTAAAATAAAGTTCACAAAAATCGGTAACCTGCAACAGCAACCGCTGTGACTTGAGCTAAGTGCTAGGGCCATGAGCTGTTATCCAGGATTGGGCTTTGGCAGGATTGTGCACCATAAAGAAGTTGGACATCTTTTTGCTCACAGGATAGAAATTCGAATTATTGCATTCCATATTTTCTCAAAACCTTACTAAAATCACTAAAGAAAACTTTAGACCGCGCGGCAGCAAAGTCACCTTCCATATAGCTCAGACTCAGTGAATTTGGCATCTCTTTGAACTCAGAGAAATACTGAGCTGCTAACTCAAATTTTTCTTTTTTGTGGGCAATATATACCAAGCTGAGCTTTAGGATTTCATTCGTGCCATAGTAAGAATAATCCAAACCTTTATTTTCTTGGATATAGCGTTCTGCTTCCTCAAAATTCTCAAGAGCCAACAATGCGTAAGCATAATAATACCTAACCCACGCGGGATAATGTGGTGATACCTTAAAAAGATTTTTGTAGGATTCTAAAGCCAAATCAAAATTTTCACAATTTTGATTTATCCAAGCAGTCATTGCGTAATCATGGGGCTCAGCTTTTTGTTGCTTTTCATTTAGAAGCTGATTCATCAAAGGCACCCTTGCACATGACTGCTCAAATAAACCCAGAAGCGCCTCATTACTTGAAGCTAAAGCAAGCGCATCAATAACTCCAACGTCACGGTGCTTCAAATTAAACTCAGCAATTTCAAGGCTTTTGGATAAATCCTTATTAGGGTCCTCAGATATGCCCAAATAAACTTTTTGTTGAAGGAGCCAAGCTAACATCTGCCTGATGCCCATGTTTTGAGGCTCCACCTCTAATATTTCTTCTATCAATCCCATAGCCTTGAAGTGACCTTCCGGAGTCCACGACAACATATTTGCTTGTGCTATTATGTGCTTCTTATAAATGATTGGATCACTAGATATTCGACGATTAGAACTAGATGAGTGACCCATTATACTCATTTTTTGCATAGCCAAATCTGCTATTTTATCTTGATATGTAAAAATGTCTGTTTCCAGAAATTCAAACGCTTTTGAGGCAACAGCTTTTTCTGTGCTGAGATCAACAATTTTTACAGACAGTCTGATTTTTTCACCAGAAACTTGTATGGTCGTGTCAACGATATAATCTATTTGGTAATTAGCTCTAATTTGATCATTAGTGAGGTTTCTTTTTTGAATATGCTCAGCAGTTGTGTCAGGAGACACATTGAGACCTGGGTGTTGAGAAAGTGCTGTTCCAAGATAAGTTGTAAACCCGGGCGCTAAATAGCTCAGATTGTCGTTACTGGATAGATAGTTAGTTGGTCTCACCAAAACCTTTAATATGTCAGATTGTTTGTAATCTTTTTGATTAGGAGTTGACCCGACTTTTGTGTCTAGAAAGCCAGCCGAATAAATTCCAACACCAATAAGTAACCCTAAAGCTAATATGCAAGCTGATAGAGATTCTTTCGAGAACCAGTTCTTTTTGGATTTAATCCTACGCCTTTGAGACTCATCAAGCAAAATATCATATGCGTGGAAAGAGTTTTGCTTTATCTTCTGAATACCAAGATCATTAAAGGTTAATTTTGTTTTCGGAACGACAAAGTCATAAATACTTTTGGAAATACAAACACCATTTGGCTGCGACAACGCTTCAAGGCGGGCAGCAATATTTACGCCATCACCTAGCAGGTTACCATCCTTAGAGACAACGTCACCCATATTTATGCCGATACGAAATTCTAATTTGGTGGCAACATTATTGGACTTATTCCGCTGCATTATTCTATTTTGAAAGTCGACCGCAAAACCTACGGCGTTTACTGCACTTGTAAATTCTATGAGTACCGAGTCCCCTGCAGTGTTAAAAATCGATCCATTTCTTTTACCCAAAAATTGTTTGAGTATTTCTTCGCATTCGGAATAGGCCTGGAGGGTAGAGTTTTCATCGTACTCGATATGTTTGCTATAGCTGACTACGTCAGCAACCAGTATCACTGCGATCTTTCGATTAGAGTCTAAATCTGACATGCTAGCCTGCCTTACCCAAAGAGACATTTAATTTTAAAGTTGTGGAATTCCAGGCACCAGAAATGAAATAAAAAATAATGAGTTTATTTGTAAAATAGTTGACTTTACCTTTCAGTACTCATTGCTGCTGAATTGGAATCCATTTTTAAAGCTTAGAGACGCTTAGTTGGTTGTTAAGGGTGAAGGGATATTCTATTTGTCACCAAATCTTTATCTCCATAGATAAAACATAGATAAAAAATAGGGGTCACTATGCGGTGATTTTGGTCCCCAATCAACGCCCCCTGAAGGCCCCCAATATACTCTCTTGAGGGCGCTATTTGCGTTTATTATTCGCTTTGCTTTGAGACTCGTAAATTATTTTTATAAATGAACAAGTGATGATGCGAACACTTAAAATCTTTTTGTCTCCGTATTGTCTTAAAATCTAAATCTAAAATGCTTTTGCCATTGGCCAATCGCATTGGTTAGGCGCTCGAATAAGATATTGATTTCACCTTTGGATATTATCAAAGGAGGAGCCAATACTACCGTATCACCAACTGCTCTTATAAATAGACAATGTTTCTGCGCCAATCCCACAAGTTTGTTGCCAAATTCTCCGTTGACAAACTCTTTAGGGTAACTCTTATTCGGTATAGCTAAGTCAAACGCACCCATTAGTCCAACACTGCGAGTATTCAAAGCGGCTTTTGTCTCCGACAATTCCATCAATTTAATTTTAAAAACTTTACTGATGTCTCTGACATGGTCAATTATCCGGTCCTGCTCAATTATCCTTATGGTTTCCATCGCAACAGCAGCACCAACGGGATGACCTGAATAAGTAAATCCATGGCTGAACAGGCCAGTTTTTTTGGATAGCGTCTCAAGACCATCGTTTATTTGTTTAGTGGTCAATACAGCTGAGATCGGGAAATAAGCAGATGACAATCCTTTTGCAACCGTCATTATATCAGGTGTTAAGTCAAAGGTCTGTGACCCGAAGAGGTTTCCAGTACGACCAAACCCACAAATAACCTCGTCAGCAATAAATAATATGCCATATCGTTTTAATACTTTCTGGACTTTTTTGAAGTAGTTTTTGGGTGGAATAATAACACCACCCACTCCCATGACTGGCTCTGCAATAAATGCCGCTATAGTCTCAGGCTTTTCCCTTAAAATACGGTTTTCCAAATGGGAAACTAATCTGTCTGAAAAATCGTCTTCGGTTTCGGTGGAGAACCCTTGGTGATAAAAATCGGGCGTGGCGGTAAAAATAATGTCAGCTAATCTGAGGTTCTGGTGCTCGTGCATAGGCGCTGAGCCAGAAAGCAATGCAGAGAAAATCGCCGAACCGTGATAAGACTTTTCATGCGACAATATTTTTCGCCTTGCTTTTTCAGTATTGGCTTTATGAAAACTCCACGCAATTTTTATTGCACTCTCATTGGCTTCTGATCCTGAACTTGCAAAAAATACGTTTGTGAATTGATTGGGGGAGATATCAATTAACTTTTCAGCCAATTCGTTGACTGGAGGGGTTCTCCTCCCTCTGAAAGAATGAGTATATGGCAGTTTGTCTAATTGTTTTTTAGCAGCTGCGACTAGGCGGTGTTGACTATACCCTAATGTAGCGCACCAGAGGCTCGACATCGCATCAAGATATTTGGTTCCAGAGGTATCTATCAGATAAACCCCTTTACCCTTTTCGATTACGGGAGCACTTTGTTCTGGTAACAAATGGAGGTTACTAAACGGATGAATTTGAGGGTTGTTCGTTGTTTTAAGTTCCTTATCCACCGTCGTACCTTATAAGAGCTCTATAATCATTTACGCACCAGTGACGTTCGTATTTTTAAAATAAACTTTCACAAGAGTAGCTATTATTCTTCCAAGGCTGAAGTTCGTATCATTCTGCGAAGTTGACCAGAAAAATCATTGATTGGATAATGCAATGTAAACCTATTATCCCAAATTAAAACATCCCCCAATGACCAATCAAACCGACAAGTAAATTTATGTTCTTCCATGTGGTTGAATAGGTAATTTAGCATCGGCGCGCTTTCCTCAGCTGTCATATTGCAAAATCTTGATGTGAACATCCTATTTATATAAAGACCTTCCTTTTGTGTCTTAGGGTGTACCCTCACTACGGGTTGTTCACAAACCCACGGGTCAACCTCACGATTTTCTCGCCAGTGAAACGCATGAATGGCGTTTTGTGTCCGCAGAAGTTTTTTCATTCCGTCAGAGAGCGCTTCGAAAGCTGAAATTGTTGACGAGAAGGCGGTATCGCCACCAACGTCTGGAAGATCAACAGCATGTAGTATAGAGACATAGCCAGTTGGCCTCATCCAAGTGACATCCGAATGCCAGCTCTCACCGCCAAATAGCTCTGTATCATCTGGCTTTCTGAGTAATTCTAAAACTTCTGGACAATCATCGTACCCATTTGGGACTATTGGATGGATGTATGGTGTTCCGAATTTTTTTACTAACCTTGCTAATCCAAATCTATCAAGGTTCTGATTTTTAATTTTGATAACTAAACTAGAATCGATTGTGTCTTTTAAAAATGTAACTAGGTTGTCATCAGGAACATTTAAATCTACACCTTCAATGGTAGCGCCTAAGTTTCCTGTTCTTTTTGAAACAGTACAGTTTTGCAAATGTGCCTCCCTACACAATGCCCCGATCACCTAACCCTAAAAATTTCTCGTTTCTGATGTCAAGTTTAGTCGCTTTTTAGAGTTACACAGACGGGTGCATTTAGTTGAGTAAGTGTAACCAAATACAGACAAGTAAATCAGTAAAACTCGGTCTGAGATTTTTGATGACCACTCATTTTGCTTTATTGACTTTTTTTGTTAGGTTTTTCCAACTCCAATAGAGAATTATTCACAAATGTGATTATGTCAGTATTAGTAAAATGTTTATAATCAGGTGTAATCACATTGGCCAATGTAAACATCACGATAACCAATAAACTAGTCCTAAGCCTGATCCTCGTCTCCAAACAATGAGAGTTTTAATGGACGCACTGCCCCCATCCAGATGGCGTGGTCGCGGTGGTCCAATAGGTTATTGCCTGTGTTGGGATGGCTAAATATTGTCAGGCCATTCCGGTTTAAAGACAGGAATGTCATTACCTCGGTGAAAAGTTCATGCGGAAATTCTAACTGGATGCTAAAATCAGGGTGAGGACCGACTGGCTTGTGATGCCAAGTTCCATACGTGATAAGGGCTTCAGGGCTAAAATGTCCTAGCATTGCGGCAACAAGTGCATCGGCGCGCGGGTGGCTTTGTGTGTCGAAGTAGACGTGGCTGTGCCAGCTAGTGGGCTCAATCATAAGACAAACTTAATTCCTAAACTCAATTACCTGCAGAAACTAACCACAAAGCCTGCTCTATATATACCTTATTTGCTAAATGTTTCCAGAGACCATAAGGAAGATTGAACTTGTTTCCTTTCACACGTGTTAACCTTAATAAAATATCTTAACGTTCATAAAGCCTATTTTTAGCTACAATACGGAAAACCAATAATTGAAGTTCCAATAAAGTAAACTTGGCTTTTTGGAGTGTTAAATTATTCCAATCTGCCGTCCTTTCTCCACAAGCACTTCTGCCTGTCTGATCGAAGCCAAGTCCACCAATTTACCATTTAGAGAGACTGCCCCTTTGCCAGTTTGTTTTGCCCTTTCCATGGCCTCAAGAATAGCAACGGCCTGAGAGATGTCTTCTTTACTTGGTGTCATTACTGTGTTCGCTAAATTTATTTGTGAAGGATGTATCGCCCATTTTCCTTCAAAGCCTAATGTGGCTGCTCTATTAGCAGCTGCTAGGAACCCATCGTTATCGGAGAAATCGCCGAATGGCCCATCTATAGGTCGCAAACCATTGGCCCTTGCTGCAACTACGACCCTAGACAGCGCATAATGCCACATATCACCCCAATGGACCTCACGTAGCTTTCCAGTGTCTCCATCTGTTAACACTGAGTACTTCTCGTTAACACCGCCTATAGCAGTTGTCCTCGCCTTTGTTGAGGCGGCATAATCTGCTACGCCAAAGTGTAGGCTCTCATTTCGCTTCGACGCGGCAGCAATACTTTCGATATTTTGCATGCCAAGTGCAGTTTCAATGATATGTTCAAATCCAATAGGCCTTTTAATTGAAGTAGCCGATTCAATTTGGGTGACCAACATGTCCAAGGCATATACATCCGAAGCAGTGCCAACTTTTGGGATCATTATAAGGTCTAAACTGTCACCTGCTTTTTCTAAAATATCGACAACATCTCGATACATATAGTGGGTATCAAGCCCATTAATTCTTACTGATATAGTTTTATCTGACCAGTCAATATCGTTTAAACCCTCTATAACATTTTGACGTGCTTCGACTTTTTGTTCGGGTGCAACAGCGTCCTCTAAGTCGAGAAAAATTACATCAGCGTCAGATCTGGCGGCTTTTTCAAAAAGCTCGGGTTGGCTGCCTGGGACAGCAAGCTCTGATCTATTCAGGCGTGCAGGGGCATTTATAATTTCAAAGAAGCTCATGTTACCACCACGAAAAAAGTTATCGAATAATAGTTGTAGTTTGAAAATTAGTAGACGAGGTGTCTCTAATTTAAGATAGACGCTATCGTCTTTCCAATCACTGCAGGATTCGGAGCGACAGTTACACCGACTGAACTAAGCATTTCAACTTTTTCTTCAGCAGTTTCTCCATAAGCGGATATAATCGCACCAGCATGGCCCATAGTTTTTCCTCTTGGCGCCGTCAGGCCGGCGACATATGCAACAACCGGCTTTGATATATGCTTTCCAATAAATTCCGCACCCTCTGCCTCCTGCGGCCCACCAATTTCGCCTATCAAAGCGATGATTTCGGTTTCGTCATCTTCGTTAAACCTTTCTAAAATGTCACGAAAAGAGGAACCATTGATGGGATCACCTCCTATGCCGACAGAAGTGGATATACCAATGCCCAACTCCTTTAATTGATATGCCGCTTCGTAACCTAGTGTACCAGAACGACTAACGATCCCTACCGAGCCTTGTTTATATATGTGACCTGGCATTATGCCTAAAAGTGATTTTCCTGGGCTTATAGTGCCTGCACAATTTGGCCCAGTTAGGATCATTCTTTTTTCTTTGGGGTAACGCATCATATATCTTTTAACATAGATCATGTCTTGGGCTGGGATGCCGTCAGTAATACACACACAAAATTGCAATCCTGCATCTGCAGCTTCCATGATACTATCTGCGGCAAACGGTGGAGGCACAAAAATCAAACTTGCCGTTGCTCCTGTTTCCCTTGCCGCGTCTTTGACAGTATTGAAAACAGGAATTGTGTCTACTTTCTCCCCACCTCTCCCCGGAACTACGCCTGCGACAACTTTAGTCCCGTAGTCAACCATTTCTGACGTATGAAACCTTGCTAATTTACCTGTTATACCTTGGATAATTACTCGTGTGTTTTCCTCGAGCAAAATACTCATAATTATTTGCCTTTCCTTACTTATAAGGTAGGATGCCAGAAGTTAATTTTTATATATTCTGCCAAATTTGTACTGTTTTTGTAGCGGCCTCCATTAGGTCATCCGCTTGGATAATTGGTTGTTTCGATTTTTCAATTATCTCTTTACCCTCTTTTACGTTGGTTCCCGCTAATCTAACAACAACTGGATGAGTAAACTCTAAATTTTCCATAGCGTCCACTACGCCCTGAGCGACCCAATCACATCTGTTAATTCCCGCAAATATATTTACGAGTATAACTTTAACTCGTTCATCAGATAAAATGAGCTTGAAAGCTTTCGTAACTCGCTCTGGTGTAGCTCCACCACCAATATCCAAGAAGTTTGCTGGTTCACCGCCGGCTAATTTGATTGTGTCCATAGTTGCCATTGCTAAGCCTGCGCCGTTGACTATACAGCCAATTTCTCCCGTTAGACCGACATAATTCAATCCTCGATCAGTAGCATTTCTTTCACGAGGGTCTTCTTGGGATTTATCCCTCAATTCCGCAATTTTTGGATGTCGAAATAAAGCATTGTCATCAAATGTCATTTTAGCATCTAAAGCTATGATGCTCTTATCTTTGGTTATTGCTAATGGATTTATTTCAAGCATTGTAGCGTCAAGGGTGCGAAAAGCGCTGTAACAGCCCATAAGGGTTTTTTGCAGTTGCTGAACTAAGCTTGAATCTATTCCCAATTTAAAGGTAATTTCTCTTGCTTGGAATTCTCTTAAACCGACGGCAGGCTCCACCTCGCAACGAACAATAGATTGAGGTTTTTTTTCAGAAATCTCCTCTATTTCCATGCCACCTTCACCAGAGGTAACTAACATGATTCTTTGTGTGGATCGGTCAAGAACAAATCCT
This sequence comes from uncultured SAR116 cluster alpha proteobacterium, assembly GCA_902623185.1. Lineage (GTDB taxonomy): Bacteria > Pseudomonadota > Alphaproteobacteria > Puniceispirillales > Puniceispirillaceae > MED-G116. The sequence goes on along the minus strand of CACNSW010000032.1, from coordinate 87 downwards.
AAATAGAGTTCCTTTTCTATTTCTACTGCGCCCTCAACATAAACTCGATAGATACCTTTACCTATTTCACCAGTTTGATGTGTTACA
>CACNSW010000031.1 GCA_902623185.1 uncultured SAR116 cluster alpha proteobacterium | reverse complement strand
TTAAGCCAAAGAGTCGAACCCGCAAGAAAGCAGCGGCTCAACCCGCCGCTGACGACACTGTGCCAGATGTAACTGGGTATACTAGCCGAGAGGTTCTGCCAAAGCAGACACGCAAAAAAGCCACCCTTCCTAAGACAAGCAAGACAAAAAAGGCAAAGAAAGGTGCCACAAAAAGGTCTGCCCGCAAGAAAGCACCTCAAAAAGCCTTGGCCCAAGACAACGATGGTGACACTGCTTTTGTTTCCACCGATGCAGTAGCGAGCAAAACTATTGTTAGTCAAGTAAGCCCCGAAGAGAGCCAGCGTACTCCTAGTAGTTCAGCACCACAGGACATTATAAAGGTTGGCGAGACCAAGCCGGAAGGTCGCAAACGAGGATGGTGGAACCGCAGCTAGAGGGTTTTCAGATAGGAAGGAAGCCAACTGTTGATTCGACGGCTCGCATTTCTTATTTCCTCGGTCTCCCCGGCATATGAAAGTCTCAGGTAATGATGACCCAACTCCTGATCAAAATCCACACCAGGTGTGCAGGCTACGTTCGCCTCTTTTAATAGCGCATTGGTAAAGTCAATTGAGTTTAAAGCTGTCTTCGAGAGCTGCTTTAGATCAGCATAAATGTAAAAAGCACCTTCAGCTGGAGCCATATCACCAAGAAATTCAGATGGCAAGTCGCGAAGCAAAACATCACGATTTTCCTGATAACGCAGCACATTTTGGTCAAGAATGTTATAATCATCGAATGCCGCCATTGCGCCCTCTTGCATCGGCCGTGACGGCCCGATGTATAAGTTCTGGGCCAGACGTTCAGTTATTTCTAGCAGGTCATCAGGCAAAATCATCCAGCCAAGACGCCAACCAGTCATGCAGAAATACTTTGAAAAGGAATTGATCACAATTGCGCTTTCACTATGCAACACGGCGGATGTCGGCCGCTTGTCAAAGGTCAAGCCATGATAAATCTCATCCATTATCAAACGCACACCGTTAGCATCACACCATTGGCAAACATGCTTTAATTCGACATCGCTCATCACCACGCCAGTAGGGTTTGCCGGGCTGGCCAGCAACAATCCATCAGGCAGCTTGCTATCATTTGCCAAAGATTTGAGCCGTGGCAGCCATCCCTCAGCTGCGCGTGAGGGCAATAACACAGGTTCCAATCCCAGTGCCAGCATGATATTGCGGTAGGCAGGGTAACCCGGATTGGCGAGAGCGATACGGTCACCTCGATCGAATGCTCCTAAAAAGGCCAGCGTAAAGCCAAGGGATGAGCCTAACGTCACAGCGATATTATCAGGATCAGGACGACAGCCATACCAATCTTGATAATGCGCCGCAATACGCTGTCGCAATGGCATCTCACCAAAGGCCAACGAATAGCCATGTGTCTGGGGGTTCCCAAGTGATTTTGATAGAGCCTGTAGGACAGCAGGTGGCGGGGGCGTTGAGGGCTGACCAATTTCCAGATGCATTAGATCAGCTCCGTTAACCTCAAGTTTGCGTGTCGCATTCATCATTTCCATCGCCAAAAATGGGGGAATGCGATTTGTCGTCGAAACTTTTAAAGCCATTTAATGCCACCTCAATCTGTCAGTAGGATGGAAAATGCCACTCGAATAGCGGTGCGAAAAAGCAAACAATAAGTTACGTAGCAAAATTGTAAGAAAAAGACCACATTTCCAACATCACAGTTAGGCGGCAAAACAAGAGGCAACCAATACGTTACTACATGCTATAGTGTTGTCGGGCCTTCACCATAAAGGAGAGGACGTCTTGAAAAGACCAGTTTTCCACCTTCATGTTGACGTGTTAATTAAAAATTGCCGTGGGGCTTTAATGCGGGTTTATTTTTCTTGGGTCATCCTTCTTCTCAGCATTGGAGTTATTCTGCCCGCAAAGTCAGGCATGATCCGTGATACTGAGATAGAAGTTGGTATTGGTGAGTTGATCTCTCCGCTGGTTAGTGTTGCCGGCTTCACCCCGGGGGTAATTGATGTTAGAATCATCTTAGACGCTCGAATAAACGCGTTTGTCCAAGACACGCGCACGATCTATATCAATTCCGGTCTAATAAACAGTGCTGACGGCCCATTAATGTTTCTGGGTGTGATGGCCCATGAACTGGCACATCTCAAGGCTGGGCATGTACAGAAGATTGACGAAACTCTAAACAAGGCTGGTACCGCCGCTGCGCTGGCAACCATTGCAGCGGTGGCTATTGCAGCCGGTGGGCATGGCGATGCGGCAGCCGGCGTGCTAGTTGGTGGCACCGACCGCGCAAACCGGAACATACTCTCGTCGGTCCGCCGGAATGAGGCAATTGCCGATGAACTCGGCCTAGCGTTTCTTGATGATGCTGGTATTTCTGCTATAGGCCTGAGAAATATGATGGCACAGATGGCGCGCCAACGTGCCCTCCCCGAATCACGACAATCCCAATATTATTCAACACACCCTGGAACAGCACAACGACTGCAGACATATCAGGATCATGTCAAAAATTCACCGCATAGTGACACCAGACCATCAGCAGAAATTGTTAAAAAATTCAACCGAATCAAAACTAAGCTTCATGCCTGGACAGAACGTCCAGAGAAAATTTTAGCTGGCGATGACGATGATATCGACCCTCAACTGCAAACTTATGCGCACTCTATTGCTGCCTTTCGCCGGGGTGACCTAAAGGAGGCGCTCAAACGCATCGACAGCCTAATCGAAGCAAAGCCAAAAGATCCATTCTTTAATGAATTCAGGGGCGATGTTCTGATGTCGATGGGACAGCCCTTAAAAGCGGTGGCGTCCTATGAGCAAGCGGTCAGCCTCCGGCCAAACAGCCCACAGATCGAATTGCTGCTTGGCCGTGCGCTGATTGCCACGGGCGATAAGACGCGCCTACCACGTGCTATTGAGGTAATCAGCCGTGCCCGCATTGGTGAACCAGCATGGGCGTTCTTGCATCGTCAACTAGGTATTGCCTATGGCAAGGCAGGGCAGATCAACGAGGCTGACCTTAGCTTGGCTGACGAGGCAATCTTGCTTGGTGACAACAGCCGCGCTGTGAGGCTTGCTAAACGCATACTCGCACGCGGTGATCTCACCGAAATGCTGCGTAATCGCGCCAATGACATTATTTTCCGCTACGATCTAAAAAAGTAAGGACTACGCAGTATACCCCATTATTGGTTGTGATTCTAAAGCTAGGCAAAGCTTACTGCGGTTGCTATAACGCGGTCCTGCATTGAGCAGTCCCAAAGAGCAAGAGGAACTCTATTATGCTAAGGTTTTTCGGATCGTTCGTTCTATTGATAACGATTATGGTAGGCCCCGTGCGTGCCGATATCACCTCGGCTGATAAGACTAGGCTGGATGAGTTGGTCCGCACGTATATAGAGGAAAATCCGGAGGTGATCCGTGATGCGCTCAAGAAACTAGCTGAGCGAGAGGAAAAGGCGCGGAGACTGGCGGCACTGGCGTTCCTGAAAATGTCCGAGGGTGACCCGGTGCTTGGCAATCCGGAAGCATCGTTGGTGATTTATGAATTTAGCGATTACAACTGTGGCTATTGCAAACGCTTGTTTGGCCCCATTCAGGAAGTGCTGGCCGAAGATAATGATATTCGCGTCGTGGTAAAAGAATTTCCAATCCTTTCAGAGTCATCCATGGTCGCAGCGCAGGCGGCAATCGCGGCTCAGATGCAAGGCGTGTTCCCTCAATATCACATCAATATGATGACCAACCCTGGAGCCATCTCTTTAGACACCATTCTGGCAGCAGCGCGTGAAGCGGGAGCAAACATCGGCAAACTGCAGCGGGACATGCGCAGTGCTGAAACGGCTGCAGTAATTAACCGCACACGTATTTCCGCCGAGCAACTGCAAATTTCCGGAACACCCGGGCTTGTGATTGGCTCGACCATCATTCCGGGTGCCATCAGCGGTGATGACTTGCGACAACTGATCGCCGAAGAACGGGCCAAAAGAGGATAGAGGAATCCCGCGCAGCAAGCGCTGGCATTAATCAAGAAAAAGGTGGTAGGGTAAGGTTCATGACGGACAGAGTAAAAATATTGGTGGTAAATGGTCCGAATCTGAATATGTTAGGAACAAGGGAGCCAGAAATCTACGGCGCTGTATCGCTAGATGCTATTCGCAAAAAGTGTCAGGCAGCGTGTGAAACCCATGGCTTTGCCATGAAATGGACTCAGTCGAATTCTGAAGCGGTCCTCATCGACACCATTCAGGCTGCTTGCAATAATTTTGACTGGATCATTGTGAATGGTGCCGGCCTTACCCACACTTCCGTGGCGCTTCGTGACGCGCTGGCGTTGTTTAATGGAAAGGTGATAGAGGTGCATCTCTCTAACATTTATGCGCGTGAAGAATTCCGTCATAAATCGCTGATCACCGCAATTGCTGAAGGCGCGGTAGTCGGATTTGGTGCAAATTCCTACACAATGGCCATCGCGGCAATCGCCGAGATGCAAAGGGAGTTCTGAGACTATGGCAAAAGCCCCGAAGCAAACTGCTGAATCCCACACTTCACTGGTCAAGGCTCTTTCCGACATTCTTGATAATGCCGGTCTTGCTGAATTGGAATATGAGACAGACGATGTAGCCATTCGGCTGTCACGTGTTACAGGGACAACTCAGGGTGCCGCCGCGCCGCCAATCGCCGGATCTGTAACTGTTGCCGAAGCAGTAGCGCCAGCAGCCGAAAGCACAGCCGATCTAAGCGTTCATCCCGGCGCGGTGACATCACCAATGGTTGGTACCGCTTATGTTTCTCCAGAACCGGGCGCGCCGGCTTTCGTTACAGAAGGTAGCGCCGTAAAGAAAGGTCAAACTCTCCTAATCGTTGAAGCGATGAAGGTAATGAACCCAATCACGGCACCTGCAGATGGAGTCATCTCAAAAATTCTGGTAAAAAACGCCCAGCCCATCGAATTCGGTCAAGTTTTGGTTGTAATTGAATAATGTTTAAAAAAATCCTCATCGCAAATCGTGGTGATGTCGCACTTCGTGTGCTGCGCGCCTGTAAGGAGATGGGTATTCCGAGTGTCATCGTTCACTCCACCGCTGACGCTGACTCAATGCCGGTGCGCCTCGCTGACGAATCTGTTTGTATTGGCCCACCAAGCAGTGCAGAATCTTACCTCAATATGCCCTCAATACTGGCGGCGGCTGGAATAACTGGCGCCGATGCAGTGCATCCAGGGGTCGGTTTTTTATCAGAGAACGCTGATTTTGCAGAAATTGTGAGGGCACATAGTCTTACCTTCATTGGTCCAGAAACTCGTCATATTCGGTCAATGGGTGACAAGGTTGAGGCCAAGATTACAGCTGCCAACGCAGGCCTACCATTAATACCAGGTTCGCCTGGTGCCGTTCACACTCTTGAGGAGGCGGAAAAACTTGGCAAAGATATTGGCTATCCGCTACTCGTCAAAGCTGCCTCAGGTGGCGGTGGCCGCGGCATGAAGGTAGCCAAAACTGCTGACAATCTAGCCGAAGCCTTCAGCTCCGCTCGGTCAGAAGCCAAAGCAGCCTTTGGTGATGATACTGTCTATTTGGAACGCTATCTCAGTCAGCCGCGCCATATCGAGATTCAGGTCATAGCTGATCAGCAGGGCAATGTTGTTCACCTTGGCGAGCGTGAATGTTCCGTCCAGCGCCGACATCAAAAATTGTTTGAAGAAGCCCCCTCACCCGCGTTGTCAGCTACACAGCGCTGCGAAATTGGTACAATTGCTGCCGAGGCCACACGCAAGATGGGTTATCTTGGCGTCGGCACAATGGAATTCCTTTATGAGGATGGTGAATTCTTCTTTATCGAAATGAACACTCGTCTGCAGGTCGAGCATCCAATTACCGAAGCTATAACCGGAGTCGATCTGGTGCGTGAGCAAATCCGCATTGCAGCAGGCGAAATTTTATCCTTCTCACAGGCGGATATATCCTTCAATGGCCATGCCATCGAATGCCGGATCAATGCCGAAAATCCCGAGACCTTCATGCCTACTCCTGGCAAGGTGACGGCATTTCACGCCGCTGGCGGGCCTGGCATACGGGTCGAGTCATGCCTATACTCCGGGTATTCGGTACCACCATATTACGACAGTCTTATTGCCAAGCTGGTCGTCTATGGTGATGACCGTGCGCATTGCCTTGCCCGCCTGAAACGCGCCATCGAAGAGTTCATCGTTGAACCAATCCCGACAACTTTAGCGCTACACGCAAGGTTAGTGGAAGCTGACGCAATAATAGACGGAAACTATAATGTCCACTGGCTCGAGGAAAAATTCCTAGCTAATGATTAGACCATTCTTCAACATGATTTAAAGAATAGCAGAAACGGGCAAAAAATTTATATGCGCTACGCATTTTCACCGGAAACGTTGATAAAGGCTTATTCACTTGGCGTTTTTCCGATGGCGGATAGCGCCGGCAGCAGCACCATCAATTTCTATGATCCAGAGGTGCGGGCGCTAATCCCACTCACCCTTGGCTGCGAGGCAAAACACCGCTTCCACATCCCAAAGCGCCTTCGCCGCACTATAAAACAGGCTCGGTTTACTGTGACAATCGACAGGGATTTTCCGGCCGTCATCGCCGAATGTGCCGCGCCGCAGCCCAATCGTGAAAACACTTGGATCAACAGTGACATCAAACGTCTCTATATCGCGCTCCACAAGCTGGGCTTTGCTCATTCGATAGAGGTGTGGAAAGGAGACAGCCTCGTCGGCGGACTATATGGGGTAGCGCTGCGTTCTGCTTTTTTTGGGGAGTCAATGTTCTCACGAACCACTGATGCATCAAAAGTCGCTCTGGTTCATCTTGTTGCACGTCTGCGGGCTGGTGGCTTCCAACTGCTCGACGCCCAGTTCAAGACTGACCACTTGCAGCAATTTGGCATTTTTGAAATACCGCGTGAGCAATTTCAGAAGCGTCTTGCAGTTGCGCTTGCAAGCCATGCCGGCATATTGCCGGGCGCAGGCGACGCGCTGATGGTTGCGGAATTGTTAGAGAGCATCCAGGGAGCAGAAAAGCCCGTTTAATTGATTATGCAATCGAGTAGAGTAACATCATATACAGGGTGTTCTACCGCCGAAACGGCAGGGCTAGACGAGAACATCCAACCGGAAAAGATTTTTTTGCGCTGCGCTGCCTCATCATGGCCGCGGTCGATTATTTCTAGAAAAGCAACATTTTCCGGTGGTTCCTCAGGAGGACGGAAGGCACAACGCTGAACTACAATTTCAAGCGTACCAAATCTGATAGGCTCACCAATTGGCGCTGAGAGCGTCGAAATACGGGCAGTAATTTTGTCAAGCGCTTGCAACGTGGCAACCGTACCATTTATCCAGCCAGCATTCGCCGGCGTCAGGGCGCACAAAAATATCGCCAAGGAAGTCAGACCAGCACATGCGTCAGATTTACTTAGCATCGCCTGCCGAAAACACCGCTTTCCCAAGGAGGTCAGTCAGGCTGATAGGGTCTCGTGTGTCATAGATTATATCTCCAGCTCGCATCATAGTTTCCTCGGCACCCGGCATCAATTCTAGGTAATTGCCGCCGAGTAGCGAAGCTGCGGTGATTCTGGCACTGGTATCAGACGGCACCTTAATCGCCGGATCAATCGAAATTGTAATCCGCGCCGCATAGGTGACGGGATCCAATTCCTGACGGGTAATTCGGCCAACCTTGATACCCGAAATTCGCACATCGTCTCCAGCAGACAGCCCACCTGTTGAGCCAAATTCAGCAACAATCTCATAGCCATTGGCGCCTTTTAGATTAGCAGCTTCATAAGCAAGGGAAACAAACCCTAAAGCTGCCAGAAGAACAATTACACCCATGACAATTTCCATTGTGTTGCGTTGCATTTTCCTACAAGATCCTGATGAAGTTAAAGTCTTTGTGGGGCAGCGTAAGTTTGAATGAGGTTCCCAGATAGTTAAAGTTTCAGCCCGGTGTCCACGGTTCATAATCGCCGGTTGCAGCAGCCCGCTTACCACCTCGCAAAACGTGACCGGCTGGCTTGTGTGCATATTTCGTTCCAGTCAGATTAGGTAAATGATTCCGCTGCCAGTCATGCTTGTGATAACCTTCGGTGGGTGGTGGTGCGTCCTCGGTGTGGTGCAACCAGCCATGCCAGTCTGCCGGCACTTTTGAAGCTTCGGCAATGCCGTTATAGCGGACGTAGCGGCGTGGTGGCTTGCCCTCGCGAGCCGTGCGTTCTTGGTAATAGCAGTTGCCATGTTCATCACTTCCGACAAAATTTGCCGTTAATTTTAATGATAGCAATGTAACGAGATCCATTAGTTTTTGCCTTCTCCTAATTAAATGTAGGTGTGACTTGCCTGCCAACAAATGCAACCGAAGCTCGCAACCACTCCACATTTTTAATCTGTGAGGATTATAGGCTGTTAACACGACCAACGTCCAGACCAGAACTAGCCAATAGAAAAGAAGAAATATCAAATTAGGGAGATAAAAACAAAAAGAAGACAGGTTTAGAATTTAATTTTTTACAGATCGCATTTTTCGGCTTTGAAGTTTTCCCCAAGACAAAAAATAATTTCCTTTCAGACACTTGTGTAGGTTTCGTAGGCACTGGCGGTAGTCCGCTAAACCATTGTTAAAGAAAAATTATGGCAAAAAAACGTTTTTTTTCAGATTGCCTATTGTCCCCCTACCGCAACATCATGTAGGTTCTTTTGAGTCGAGCCGCTAGATGTGGTAACTCAACCACCGATATCTGATAAACGACGGTAAATTAAAAACAAACCACAAAAACGACAATGTGGTGACACAGAGAGATTCAGAGGACCAGCCAATGCGTTTTGAAAGACGGTTCACAACAGCCGGACAAGATCCCTATGCAAATATTGGTTTTCGTCTTGCCAAAAGCGAAATCCGAAACCCGGATGGAACCGTAGTATTTCAAGCAGAAAACATTGAGGTGCCTGAACAGTTCTCGCAAGTCGCAACAGACATCTTGGCTCAGAAATATTTTCGTAAGGCCGGTGTGCCCCGTGTGCTAAAGCGTGTCGAGGAAACGGCAGTCCCGTCGTGGTTGTGGCGATCAATTGCGGATGAAAAGGCGCTTGAAGACCTGCCTCGAGAACAACGTTATGTTGGTGAGACATCAGCCAAGCAGGTATTCAACAGGCTGGCTGGAACATGGACGTATTGGGGCTGGAAGGGTAGCTATTTCACTAGTGAAAAAGACGCCGTCGCATATTACGACGAAATATGTCACATGCTTGCGATGCAGATGGCGGCACCCAACTCGCCACAATGGTTTAACACCGGCATGCATTGGGCCTATGGCATTGATGGCCCAAGTCAGGGGCATCACTATGTTGATTACAAGACCGGCAAACTAACTAAATCCAAGAGTGCCTACGAGCATCCGCAGCCTCATGCCTGTTTCATCCAGTCGGTGAGTGACGATCTAGTGAATGATGGTGGCATCATGGATTTGTGGGTACGCGAAGCCCGTCTTTTTAAATATGGCTCGGGAACCGGATCCAACTTCAGCCGCCTTCGTGGTGGCGGTGAGAGCCTTTCAGGTGGTGGCAAATCATCCGGTTTAATGAGCTTCCTGCGCATAGGTGATCGCGCCGCAGGGGCAATCAAGTCAGGCGGTACCACACGGCGCGCGGCGAAAATGGTCACGGTTGATATTGACCACCCTGACATCGAAGAATATGTCGACTGGAAAGTCGTTGAAGAACAAAAAGTTGCCGCCCTTGTTGCCGGATCAAAATTAGCGCAAAAACACATGGGCGAAGTGATGGCGGCCTGCCAAATCACCCAAGGCCTAGATGACGATGAGCGGTTTGATCCGCGTGCCAATAAGGTCCTAAAAAAAGCAATCCTGTCAGCCCGCAAGGCAATGATTCCAGAAAACTATGTGCAACGGGTCATTCAGTTTGCTCAACAGGGGTACACCGAGATCGAGTTCAAGACCTATGACACAGACTGGGACTCCGAGGCTTATCTCACCGTCGCCGGACAGAACTCTAACAACTCAGTTCGAGTCAGTAACGAATTCCTACAAGCAGTTTTGGATCAGGGCGACTGGGAATTGATCAAACGCCGCGATAAAAGTGTCGCCAAACGTATAAAGGCCGCCGATTTGTGGGAAAAGATTGCCCACGCAGCCTGGGCATGTGCTGACCCAGGGCTTCAATACGACACCACAATAAACGAGTGGCATACTTGCCCAGGAGGCGGACGCATTAATGCCTCCAACCCCTGTTCGGAGTATATGTTCCTTGACAACACGGCCTGTAACCTTGCGTCGCTCAACCTGATGCAATTCCGCAAGGAAGATGGCTCATTTAATATTGATGCCTTCGAACATTCCTGTCGGCTCTGGACCCTTACGCTGGAAATTTCAGTTCTGATGGCACAATTCCCCTCAAAGGAAATTGCCCAACTATCGTATGAATACCGCACACTTGGCCTAGGCTTTGCCAACATTGGCGGTCTTTTGATGGCGCAAGGCCACTCCTACGACAGCAATGAGGGCCGCTCCATCTGTGCGGCAATCACAGCAGTGATGACTGGCGTTGCCTACGCGACATCAGCCGAGATCGCCAGTGAAGTGGGTGCCTTTCCACAGTTCAGAAAAAATAAAAAACATATGCTACGAGTTATGAAGAACCATCGGTTGGCAGCGCATGGAGAGGCAACAGGCTACAAGGGGCTAAGCATCCTACCAGTTCCACTGGATGCCGCCCCCTGCCCCGATGCCAGTCTTATTGCCGCAGCAAAAGGCGCCTGGGACAAGGCGGTAACACTGGGTGAGGCACATGGCTATCGAAATGCTCAGGCGACAGTAATTGCTCCGACCGGTACAATCGGTCTGGTAATGGATTGTGATACTACAGGAATAGAACCCGATTTTGCCATCGTGAAATTCAAGAAACTCGCCGGCGGTGGCTATTTTAAGATCATTAATAGGGTAGTTCCAGAAGCGTTAGCCAATTTAGGCTACCACCAAGAGCAGATTAACAACATCATCAGCTATGCGGTTGGTAAAGGCAGCCTGAAAGACTGCCAGTCGATCTCGGTCAATGCCCTCAAGGACAAAGGTTTTGGTGATGTCGAGCTTGCCAAGCTAGAAAAAGCATTGGAAAGCGCCTTTGACGTCAAATTCGCTTTCAATCGGTTCACACTTGGCGATGACTTCTGCAAAAGTGTGCTTGGTTTCACCAATGCTCAACTGGATGACCTTAATTTCAACATGCTTGATGCACTCGGCTTCGACAAGGACGCAATTGAAGCGGCCAACATTCATGTCTGCGGATCGATGACATTGGAGGGTGCGCCTCATCTCAAGGAAGAGCATTTGCCGGTTTTTGACTGTGCTAATGTTTGTGGTCGGCTTGGCAAAAGGTTCTTGTCAGTTGACAGCCACATTACTATGATGGCGGCAGCCCAGCCTTTCATTTCGGGTGCCATTTCTAAAACCATCAACATGCCTAACAGCGCCACCGTTGCAGAGTGCGGTAAAGCCTACATGTCGTCATGGCAACTCGGCCTAAAAGCCAATGCTCTATACCGCGATGGTTCGAAGCTAAGCCAACCCCTGTCTTCTGGCCTCGTCGGCGACATTGACGAGGATGAGGAGGCTGCTGAGGCGCTCAACACACCAGTTGCAGCGGCAGCACCTCAGGTCATTGAAAAGGTCGTTGAGCGTATTGTCCGAGCAGAACGCGAGAAACTGCCACAACGCCGTAAAGGGTACACCCAAAAAGCCACTGTCGGTGGCCACAAGGTGTATTTGCGAACAGGTGAATATGAGGACGGCCGTATCGGTGAAGTTTTCATAGACATGCACAAGGAAGGTGCTGCTTTCCGCTCGCTGATGAATAATTTTGCAATCGCTGTGTCTATTGGTCTGCAATATGGCGTGCCGTTGGAAGAATTTGTCGAAGCGTTTACGTTTACCCGATTTGAACCACAGGGAATCGTGACAGGAAACGATGCGATCAAAATGTCGACGTCCATTCTTGATTATACATTCCGAGAGTTAGCGATCTCATACCTTGATAGGCACGATCTCGGTCATGTCGATCTAGATGACCTTGATGTGACGACAACCGGAACCGGCGATAACCAATCTGAGCTGGTAAACAAGGTCACAAGCAGAGGCTTCATCCGAAAACAGGGGCTGGTCGTCTATTCAAATGACGGTAGCGCCGCAACCGCTGTTGTCCAGGATACCGACATTGTCGCAGCAGTCAAACCACCAGCAACACCATCATCCGCGGTCCTGAGCGCTACTTCCAGCGCCAGCCGTGCCGCCGCTACCAACAGCATAGCCCACGACGATACAGCAACACGCGTCAAACAAGCCCGAATGCAGGGCTATGAAGGCGAAGCCTGTCCCGAATGCCAGAATTTCACCCTTGTGCGCAATGGTACCTGTCTGAAATGCAATACCTGTGGAAGCACGACGGGATGCAGTTGAGCTCTCCCTGCAGAGTAACCTGCAGTGCTAGCCCCGTACTTCGGTACGGGGCTTTTTTATCCATACCACAAAAGGCTAATGGCGTGAATAAACTTGTCCTAATGTGTTGGTTTGTGTAAGCGTCCTAAAGTTCAATGTAGACAATTATTGTAAAGCTTAACAGGCTAATCAAGGAGTACGGAATGAGCAAAGTTGAAGCAAAATTGAATGACATGGGAATCATCGTTCCGGATGCCCCAGCGCCTGCTGCAAATTACGTACCATTTGTGACCTCCGGCAATCTGGTGTTCATTTCTGGCCAGGTTCCCTTTGTCGACGGAAAATTGCAGATCACCGGCAAAATTGGTCACAATGCCACGATAGAGGACGGGCAGGCGCAGGCACGTATTTGTGCTATCAACCTGATCGCCCAACTGAAAGTTGCGTGTGGTGGTGACCTAGACCGTGTAAAGCGCGTTGTAAAGCTAGGAGCATTTGTCTGTTCAGCAGATGATTTCAACGGTCAACCGAATGTTGTTAATGGTGCTTCGGATCTGATGGTTGAGGCCTTTGGCGAGGCTGGCCGCCACGCCCGCTTTGCTGTTGGAACGAACGCACTACCCCTTGGCTGTCTTGTCGAGATTGATGGGATTTTTGAAATCGGATAGGCAAGTGCAATTTCTTATGGATTAATAGCAAAATATCACCCAGCCTCTTGTGTGATCGGGTTTTCATCGCCATCTCTCCTGTCATGGATGGCGACAATTATTCTATTGAGTTATGTGACGACATCAACCGCATCCCACGCGAGGATTGGAATACCATTGCCGGCACCGAAAACCCATTTGTCTGTCACTCCTTTCTAGCAGCTCTTGAGGCTGGAAAAGCAGTTGGGGGAGAAACCGGATGGGAGCCGCTGCATTTACTAATGCGCGACGATAACGGCAAGCTTCTTGGAGCTATGCCAAATTACCTCAAAAATCATTCCTATGGCGAGTATGTTTTTGACCACAGCTGGGCCGACGGATTCATACGAGCCGGAGGACAATATTATCCAAAGATGTTGTCCGCTGTTCCCTTTACTCCTGTGACGGGACCACGCTTAATGACTGGTAAGGCCACAGGGACACGACGCCATCAACTAATCCGTGGGCTGGCGAATGGAATGACACAATATGTTGATAAGCTGCAGCTCTCTTCAGCGCACATCAATTTTCTGCCTATGGAGGATACTGAAACCCTCGTCAATGAGGGCTGGCTGATACGCCACTCAATTCAGTTCCACTGGCGTAATGAAGGCTATCTCTCCTTTGAAGATTTTTTGGCTAGCTTATCTTCGCGAAAACGCAAGAACATCCGTAAAGAGCGAAAATCTCTTGTTGATGCTGGTGTAAAGATGCTGCAGTTAACCGGCGCAGCCATCAAAAGTCATCATATTGATGATTTCTACCGCTTTTATATGTCTACCATCAACCGTAAGTGGGGCGGCGCCTATTTAACGCGCGAAGTGTTCGAGCACCTTCATTTCTCCATGGCTGACCGAATGCTGTTGGTAATGGCCGAATATCAGGGCCACATCATTGGAGGAGCGCTAAATTTCATTGGCAGTAGAACTCTTTATGGTCGTACTTGGGGGTCAGACTTAAACATCCCTAACCTGCACTTCGAGGCCTGCTACTATCAGGCAATAGACTACGCCATAAACAACAAGCTATCATCTGTTGAGGCTGGCGCACAGGGCTTTCACAAGGTCCAAAGAGGTTACCTGCCAGTAAAAACCTTTTCTGCACACTGGATTGCACACACCGGCTTCAAAAACGCTGTCGCACGTTTTCTTTCGGCCGAAGAACGCGGTATTAACGAGGAAACCAACTACATAACCTTGGCCAGCCCATTCAAAAGCGGCAGCAAGCCAAACTAAAAGCCAGGGCGGTCTATCTTTTCTCAGGCGCGGGTAGCGCAGTGCGCTTGCCAGGAAGTGCCTTTTGGGCAGGCGGTTTTACAGTCACTACCAGCGCATCCTCTTCAACATCCACAAGCGCAAGGCCACCACCGGTGAGCTCACCAAAGAGCAACTGATCGGCAAGCGGCTTTTTGATGTTTTCCTGCACAACACGGGTCAACGGGCGGGCACCATAATTACGGTCATATCCCCGCTTTGCTAGCCAATCCCGCGCCTCTTCAGTTAATTCGATCTCTACATTGCGTTCAGCCAATTGTGCGTCAAGCTGCATGATGAATTTATCAACCACAAGGCGGATCACATCATTGTCGAGTGGCGCAAACGGAATGATTGCATCAAGCCGGTTGCGGAACTCTGGACTAAAAAGCTTCTCAATGGCGTCAATATCAGCGCCCTCATTCGTTTCACGATTAAACCCAATAGCCTTCTTTGAAAGTTCCTGTGCCCCGGCATTGGTTGTCATGATCAGAATGACATTGCGAAAATCAACTGATTTACCATTATTGTCCGTCAGCTTTCCATGGTCCATGATCTGCAGCAGAATATTGAATAGGTCAGGATGCGCCTTTTCAATCTCATCTAGAAGTAACACAGCATGTGGCGTTTGGTCGACAGCGTCTGTGAGCAACCCGCCCTGATCAAAACCAACATAGCCTGGAGGCGCCCCAATCAGGCGAGAAACAGTATGGCGCTCCATGTACTCAGACATGTCATAACGTAACAATTTGATTCCAAGCGCCTCTGCTAACTGGCGGGCGGCCTCGGTCTTACCAACACCAGTTGGTCCGGAAAACAAGTAATTACCTACCGGCTTTTCAGCTTCACGCAGACCGGCACGCGACAGTTTGATCGCAGAAGCCAGGGCTCCTATTGCAGCGTCCTGACCGAAGACAAGCCTTTTCAAATCGTCTTCCAGCGATGCAAGAACCGCTTTATCATCGCGACTGACGTGTTTTGATGGGATACGGGCCATGGTCGCAACAGTTGCCTCGATTTCACGCTGACCAATAGTTTGTTTGCGGCGCGATTTTGGCAACAAATTCTGAGCCGCAGCTGCTTCATCAATGACGTCGATCGCCTTGTCGGGTAGTTTACGATCATTAATGTAACGTGCCGAAAGATCTACGGCTACCTTGAGTGCCGCGCCGGTAAAGCGCACCTTATGATGATCCTCGTAACGACTTTTTAAACCATTTAGAATTTTGATAGTGTCGGAGTTGGTTGGCTCATTCACGTCAATTTTCTGAAATCGACGCACGAGTGCGCGATCCTTCTCAAAATGCCCGCGATATTCCTTGTAGGTGGTCGATCCTATACAGCGCAACGTCCCTTCTTGAAGAGCAGGCTTTAGTAGGTTGGAAGCATCCATAGCCCCGCCTGAGGTCGCGCCCGCACCAATTACCGTATGGATCTCGTCGATGAACAGAATCGCGTTTTCATCTTTGGCAATAGCCTTCATCACTGCTTTCAGCCGTTCCTCGAAATCCCCGCGATAGCGGGTGCCGGCAAGTAGCTGACCCATATCAAGTGCATAAATAACCGCGTTGCTTAAAACATCCGGTACGTCACCATTATGGATGCGAAGCGCCAATCCTTCGGCGATGGCTGTCTTGCCAACGCCAGGGTCACCGACATAAAGAGGATTATTTTTTGTACGCCTGCACAGCACTTGGATCGTGCGCTCAAGTTCACGATCACGACCAATCAAAGGATCGATCCGCCCGGCGGATGCCTTGCTGATCAGGTCGACCGCATATTGGCTGAGTGGATCGTTGCCATTATTAGTTTCGGTATCTGTCTCAACCTGTTCTTCAGCGCCACGACCGACATTGCCGTCACTTCCATGGCTGATGTAGGAAACAGCATCTAGCCGTGTCATGTTCAATGATTTGAGAAACCAGACGGCGTGGCTTTCACGTTCGGAAAATATCGAGACTAGGACATTTGCCCCAGTCGCCACCTCTCGGCCTGACGATTGGGTATGTATAATCGCGCGTTGGATCACCCGTTGAAAACTGGCAGTTGGTTGTACGTCTAGATTATCACTGTGGCTGACAATCGAAGTAAGCTCGGTTTCGATATAATCATTCAGACGAGAACGCAACTCCTGAACGTCAACCTTGCAGGCAGAGAGAACTTCAAGCGCGTCACTGTCTTCAGTCAACGCAAGAAGCAGATGCTCAAGCGTGGCGAATTCATGCGCTTTAACCGTGGCTGTGCCCATTGCCCGGCGCAGGGTTTCTTCAAGTTCTCTCGAAAGCATTTTCTTTAATCCTTTTCCAGTTGCAATTGCAGTGGATGCTCGTTTTGCCGAGCATATTCCATAACCTTTGTGGCCTTTGCCTCGGCAACCTCGTAACTATAAATCCCACAGACGCCAATACCACGCTGGTGCACATTTAACATGATCGCATTGGCTTGACTGTTCGAAAGGTTGAAAAAATGCTGCAACACATGCACTACAAATTCCATCGGTGTGTAGTCATCATTCATCATAAGGACTTTATACATCGACGGTTTTCTTGTTTTATTGCGGTTGTCGAGAACCAGTTGTGACTGACCACCGGCATTATTCCCGCCCTCCCACTCTGCGCTAAGTATATGTTTTATAGACATCTTTTCATGGTCCGATCAGCTATTCAACTAAACCTATCTTCAAAGCCACGTTAGCCTATCTAATACAGTGTTCAAAAATTTAGCCATAAAATCAACATGTCCGGCGGTAACACCAATCAGAAGAGGAAATTACGTTTCACTAAGATATTGGCACTAATATTGCTGTGATAAAGAGCGGTTGAGGAAAAAAATAGACATGATTGAAGGATTTGATAAAAAACACCCAAAATGATTTATCAATCGGCGTTTTAAGGTTTCCTGTTGATGTGTCTCCACCTCTTGTTGAATGGGAGTTATATGCGGTATGCTAACGAGAGGTGAATTGTTCTTGCCCCACTTTGCTCCATGGAGTGCTGACCTTTGGTAGTTTCGACTTACCTTGTCCAAGACAAAATACGGCTAAACAGAAGGTCTGTGAAAAAGTCAACTGCCGTAATTTTAACAATCTGGAATTTTTTCGTATCTGCATTAATGGCTTCAGCTTTTATCTTACTGCTAAGTTGTGGAAACAGTCAACGCGCTGAAGCAGCAAAATACGCTGCAATAGTAATTGAGGAAAACACTGGCAAGGTCCTGTTCTCGCGCAGTGCTGACAGCCTTCGTTATCCTGCCTCCTTAACCAAAATCATGACGCTCTATCTGGTATTTGAGGAGTTGGTTTCAGGGCGTTTGAAAATGGACAGTCGGATAATAGTGTCGCCGCTGGCCGCTGGGCGCTCACCATCCAAACTCTATCTTAAGACAGGCCAATCGATAACCGTGAGGAATGCCATCTATGCGCTGGTCACAAAGTCAGCCAATGATGTAGCCACAGCGATTGCCGAGCAAATTTCAGGAAGCGAGCGCCAATTCGCCAAGCGCATGACACGCAAAGCACGCGCGTTAGGTATGTCGCGTACCACTTTTCGTAATGCCTCTGGCCTGCCGCATAGCAAACAGCTTAGCACAGCGCGGGACATAGCACGCCTTGCCGTAGCGATGCGTCGCGACTTCCCGCAATATTATGATGTCTTCAGCGCTAAGAGTTTTCAGTGGAAGGGCCAGAAATTCAAAAACCACAACAGACTGCTGTCAGGTTACAAAGGCACAGATGGAATCAAAACAGGCTATATCAACGCTTCGGGTTTCAACCTTGCAGCATCTGTTGAACGACGGGGAGTCAGGCTGATTGGTGTGGTGTTTGGCGGCCGGACCGGCCGTAGCCGCGACAAACATATGATGCAGATTCTAGATACCTCCTTCAAACGGGTTAAACCCGCAGATTTTGAGACACAGGTAGCAGCTGTACGCGTACTGCCAAAGCGCAAGACGACTATTCCGCCAAAAGAATTGCCCCTGGCGCCTCCCGACCGGCGCAAGATAAGAGCTAATGTTGACGTTAGTGTCGCCGATTCCTCTAACTATCTCAATACCGACAGCCGCTCAAAGAAAATCAGTGGCAAT
>CACNSW010000030.1 GCA_902623185.1 uncultured SAR116 cluster alpha proteobacterium | reverse complement strand
CCGACAGACACTTGTTGAGGAAATGAGTCACAAATATGCACGCGATGGTGTTTGTCTGATGCCAAATTTCCTTACGGCCACGGCTGTTGAGATGATGGCGGCAGAGGCCAAGAGCGCGTCTTTCAGTGCCTATCATTGTGATAACACGCATAATGTCTACTTAGAGCACGATGATACCTGTCTGCCGCCTGACCACCCGCGCAGGCAGCGTCAGGTGACGCGTCTTGATGTGGTGGGTTGTGATCAGCTGCCGCATGACGGAGCACTTTGGCGTCTATATAGCTTGGACCTACTACGTGATTTTATTGGTGCTGTGCTTGGTTATGATGATTTTCATCGCTTTGCCGATCCTATTGGCGCGATGACGATCAATGTAATGAATGAGGGTGACGGCCATGGCTGGCATTATGACGAGGCAATGTTTACTGTTTCCGTCATGCTGCAGGCACCAGAAGCAGGTGGGCAGTTTGAATATGTCTGCGGTCTTCGCGATAGTGGCGATGACAATTACGATCGCCTTGGTGGCATTCTTGCTGGTAAGTTGACAGACACTACTACAATTCCCATAACTCCGGGGGCATTACTGTTGTTTGGGGGCCGTAATCTATTGCATAGGGTAACCGGTGTTGAGGGGTCGCGCACACGCTACATCGCCACCCTTTGTTATCGTGATAGGCCAGGTGTCACAAACAGCCCGGCTGTGAGAGAATTGTTTTATGGTAGGAGCGAGCCGTTACCGCAGGTTGCTTTTTGCTAGGCAGTTATTATTGTTTAGCCGGACCTGCCCCAAGCAATCGGCCCTCCAGTTTTTCACTAGGAAGCCATTTGGCGAGTTGACGGCGAACTTCTAGCAAGGCATCGAGGTCAATTCCAGATTCAATGCCAAGCTTGTTAAACAAATGAACTGTGTCTTCGGTGGCTATATTGCCGGACGCACCCGGTGCAAACGGGCATCCACCAAGACCGCCGAGCGCAGAATCGAAACGGCGAACTCCGGCATCAAGCGCAGCCATCAAATTAGCAAGACCAAGTCCACGGGTGTCGTGGAAATGAGCAGCAAGTGGTAGTTCACCTACGGCAACCTTAACATTCGTGAAAATACGCCCAACTTGTACTGGGTCACCATAGCCAACAGTATCCGCTAGATTGATCTCATCTATCCCTTGCTTCGCTAGAATTTCAGCGATCTGAGTCACTCGAGTCTCACTAACTGCGCCTTCAATAGAGCAGCCAAAACTGGTAGCAAGTGCAGTGGCAATTTTTATGTTTTGTCGATTGTTACGCTCCGCCACTACTTCACGTAGCATGGCCAACGAGTCATCTGTACTTTGTCGGACATTCGCTTTGTTGTGGGATTCGCTAACCGACAAAACAAAGGTTATTTTTTTGGCGCCCGCATCCATTGCCAATACGGCTCCACGCAGATTTGGTACCAATACACTTGGCAAGAGCTTTCCAATTTTCTGAGCATCTGCTAGTACCGTGACGGCATCAGCAAATTGAGGCAGCACAGAAATGGGGACAAAGGAGGTCACTTCGATTTCAGTGAAGCCAACCTCAGCCTGCGCCCTTATCCATGTCAGCTTGATAGAAGTGTCCAGCCGCGATTTGATCAGTTGCAAGCCATCTCGCGGGCCCACCTCGCGCAAAATAACCTGGTCTGTCAAAGCTACTCTCCCTTGAAGGCGGCTTTACGCTTTTCATTAAAAGCCTTTACACCCTCGCGCCGATCCGCTGTCGAAACAGTTCGATTATAGGCTTCAATTTCAAATGCTATGCCATCCAGTAAACTCATTTGTAGGCCTTTATGTATGGCTTGCTTTGCTTGCCGGACAGCGATGGGCGCATTATTCGCAATCCTTCGCGCTGCTTGAAGTGTGGTTTTCATCAATTCATCGGGCTTGCATATGGCATTAGCAAGCCCCCATTCAAGCGCTTCCTCGGCGGAAAATACAACACCCGAGAGGATCAATTCCATCGCTCTCTTTTCTCCAACTGCACGCGCCAGATTCTGAGTGCCACCTGCACCGGGAATGATGCCAAGTTTTGTTTCTGTCTGCGCAAAGCGTGCTGTTTCACTAACATAGATGAAATCCAGAGCGGCGGCTAATTCGCACCCGCCCCCATACGCTGCACCATTTATTGCCCCTATGAGTGGCAGGGAACAACCCACAACAGCACGTAACATCCGCTCATAAACCAGATGCTGTGCAAACCATTGCTTATCAGTCATGCCATTGCGCTCTTTGAGATCCCCGCCGGCACAAAAAGCCCGGTTACCCGCGCCGGTAATGACGACAACCCGCAGGTCATTTGGAGCCAACGTCAATTCCTCAAAAAGCGATATCAGATCCCAGGCCATTTGTGTGTTAAAGGCATTAGATACATCTGGCCTGTTCAGGGTGACGACAAGAATATGATCATCATTAACGGCAACGCTGAGTGTATCGGTGGATTGTGGCATGAGGGACCCCTTGTTGTGCCGTTTGCATTGAATTTGATTTGTTAGTCTTTTCTGGAGCAGAATTGCCAGTTCGAAATAATCACACTATCATTTATTAAGCCGTGTCAAATTTTTCTAGCCAAAAACTCAAAAATGGTCGGCTATGTCAGGTAAGGGTTGAACATGGGACTTGATGCGGAACTCTCAGGTATTCTTGTTGTGTCATTGGAGCAGGCAGTCGCGGCACCCTATTGCGGCTTGTTGATGGCCAATTCTGGAGCGAGAGTGATTAAGGTTGAGCGTCCAGAAGGTGATTTTGCTCGGGGTTATGACGCGGGTGCTGACGGCCAGAGCACAATTTTTGCCTGGTTGAACCGTGGTAAAGAGTCAATCTGCCTTAATCTCAAAGACGAGAACGACAAGGCTTTACTGCGCCGGATTCTAGCCAAAGCTGATGTGCTGGTCTCGAATTTAGCGCCGGGTGCGCTTGGCCGGATGGGACTTGTCGGCGCTAATCTACGAAAGCAAAATCCGGGTCTTATTACTTGCGCAGTGACTGGTTATGGCGAAACAGGTGAGGCCGCGACGAAAAAGGCCTATGATTTTTTAGTGCAAGGCGAGAGCGGTATCTGTTCGGTTACCGGAACGGAAGATTACCCCTCGCGTGTTGGTGTCTCGATTACTGACATATCTACGGGAATAACAGCGTTTTCAGCTATTCTGCGAGCTTTGATTCAACGTGGCCGGACTGGCGAGGGAATAGACATTTCTATTTCCATGTTTGATGTGATGGCAGATTGGATGAACATGCCATTGATGGCGCACCGCTACTCAGGTGGCGCGCCTAAACGCATGGGGTTGAAGCATACCTTCGTTGCTCCATATGGAGCGTTTCCTTGTGGTGATGGCGGCCAGGTTCTGCTATCTGTGCAGAGCAACCGGGAGTTCAGATCCTTCTGCGCAACCGTTTTGAATGAAGCCGCGTTGGCAGATGAACCGCGGTTTGTGAATAATCCTGACCGCTTTTCCAACAGGGACGACCTAAATGAGATTATTGAGAATGTTTTCCGAAATTTGACAACGCAACAGGTTCTAGGTCGGCTTGATGCTGCAAATATCGCCAATGCAAGGCTGAATTCTGTTGCGGATTTGTCAGAACATCCATTCCTAAGAAACCAGAAAGCGCTAATTGGTAAGTCTGAGATTTCCCTGGCGGCATTGCCTGTCCAGACAGCAGGTGAGGCACCATATCTAGTGCCTGATATCGGCCAGCATAGTGAGGTAATACGTAAGGAATTCGCCCGATGATGTCACTTAACCACAATGAAGATGATAGCGTCTCAGATCTGATCGTTCGGTTTGTTTGTGAGTTTGATGGGGCTGACATAGCGGATGATACGCGCCATGTTATGCGCCTTTCGCTGATTGACTGGGTGGCAGTGGCGGTTGCGGGACAAAATGAACCTGCTGCTCAAATTCTTCGGAGAATTGGTGAGTCAGAAGGGGGTACACCAGAAGCATTTGTGGTGGGGAGTGGCCGTAAACTTCCTGCCCGTATGGCTGCCAAGATTAATGGCACGCTCTCACATGCGCTTGATTATGACGATACGCATTTTGATTCTATGGGACATACCTCCGTTGCTGTAATCCCAGCAGCGCTGTCATTAGCAGATAAATTATCTTCAACACCGCAAGTTTTTCTCGAGGCGGTGTTGATTGGAGTTGAATTGTCCGTACGTATTGGAACATGGCTGGGCCGTTCCCACTATCACTCGGGCTTTCACGTGACGGCAACAGCCGGCACGTTTGGGGCAGCGATGGCTTCAGCACGTATTCTCGGCCTTTCACCCAAGCAAACTAGGTATGCACTCGGCATTGCCGCATCGATCGCGAGTGGTATAAAGGTTCAGTTTGGCACCATGGGAAAACCGTTGCACGCAGGTCTAGCGGCGCATGGCGGTGTCGATGCAGCGCTTCTCGCACTAGAGGGTTTCGTTGGTGCAAATGAGGGTCTAGACGGTGAACAGGGATTCTCTAAAACGCACCACGGTGCAGGTGACACAATTGCTTTTGTTGGTATGGGCCGCGATTTTGTTTTTGAGCGTGTCAGTCATAAATTTCATGCTTGTTGCCACGGAATTCACGCGACATTGGAAGCATTGGCTATCCTACGTGACAAATTTTCTGTCCAGGCGGCTGAGATTGCTGAATTGGTTATCACCGTTAGTCCACAATATTTAAATGTCTGCAACATAGCCGCTCCTCAGACGGGGCTTGAAGCAAAGTTTAGCTACCGGTTGGTTGCAGCGTTATTCATGAATGGATACGACACTGCGCGCATTGACACTTACAGTGACT
The DNA here is from genome assembly GCA_902623185.1 of uncultured SAR116 cluster alpha proteobacterium. Classification (GTDB taxonomy): domain Bacteria; phylum Pseudomonadota; class Alphaproteobacteria; order Puniceispirillales; family Puniceispirillaceae; genus MED-G116. The sequence goes on along the minus strand of CACNSW010000030.1, from coordinate 13,772 downwards.
TCGTCTGTCAGGACGCAGATGTGCTTAAACTTCGTGACAGGGTTGTTGTTGCCACTGACTCAGGAATTTCCGATGCCGCCGCAACGGTAGATTTAAGGATGGAAAATGGTGATGTGCATAGCCAGTCATTTGACCTGACGGATCCAATGCCACTTTCGGCGCGCGACGCTCGTATTAAAGCAAAGGTGGCAAGTCTGATTGGCGAGGTTGAAGCGGTTTCACTATGGCAGAAAGTTGGGTTAGGTGAGCAATTGCCATCACAATGGATCGCTGAGCAGTCTGTAATATGACCAGTCGGGTAATTTTCAAATATACGCCCGCAGAGGGCATTTCGAGGTTGTTTTTTTCTTTTACCGTAAGCATTAAGCCGCCAATGCCAATGTCATGCTGGCAAAATAGCAAAAGATTCTTATGATGAGAAAATGTCAGCCAAAGGCACAGTTATTTAATATTTCTTTGAGGTTTTAACATGGCCAAAAACCGGTTCAACATCGCAGTAATTGCTGGAGACGGGATTGGCACCGAGGTTATGCCTGAGGGATTGCGGGCGCTTTCGGCGGCTTCTGCTAAATTTGATATTAATCTGCATTTTGATCACTTTGACTTCGCAAGCTATGATTATTACAAGAGGCATGGCGATATGTTGCCAGAAGACTGGCAGACACAGATTGGTGGCCATGATGCGATTTTCTTTGGCGCGGTGGGCCTACCTAAAAAGATACCCGATCATGTTTCTCTGTGGGGCTCGTTATTGAAATTCCGCCGCGAATTTGATCAATACATTAACCTCAGGCCAGTGCGTCTGCTTCCAGGTGTAAAATCACCGCTTGCGAATCGTGAGCTCGGCGCTATTGATTTCATGATCGTTAGGGAGAATACCGAAGGCGAGTATTCATCTATCGGCGGCAAAATGTTTGCCGGCACCGAGCGTGAGATTGTGGTTCAGGAAACAGTAATGAGTCGCATAGGTGTGGATCGCGTCCTCCGTTTTGCTTTTGAGCTAGCAAAGAGTCGACCAAAAAAACACCTGACATCTGCAACGAAGTCGAATGGCATCTCAATTACAATGCCTTACTGGGACGAACGCGTCGAGAAAATGGCGTCCGCTTATCCCGATGTTGGTTGGGAAAAATTTCACATTGATATTCTGACAGCCCATTTTGTCCAGCATCCTGACTGGTTTGATGTAGTTGTAGCTTCGAATTTATTTGGAGATATATTATCGGATCTCGGTTCTGCATGTACCGGTACCATTGGAGTGGCACCCTCCGGCAACATCAATCCAGAAGGCGAGTTTCCATCGTTATTTGAGCCAGTCCATGGTTCAGCACCCGATATTGCTGGCAGGGGGATTGCTAACCCTATTGGTCAGATCTGGGCCGGGGCATTGATGTTGGAGCACCTTGGCTTCGTCGAAGCAGCGACATGTATGACTGATGCTATTGAAACCGCTTTGAAAGAGCCCGAACTTCGAACAGCCGATCTAGGAGGCAAAGCCGACACCGTGACATGCGGCCGCGCCATCGCTGAGATTATTGCTGCCTGAACTCACCAACCAACGCGATCGATGATCATTTGTGCTTCTGGTGCCAACTCGGCTAATTTGCTGATTGGTAGGCTGTCTTTCTTAAAATCACCCCATATTTTTAACTCAGGTGAGATGGGTGTAGCAGGATTTACTGGATACTCATAGTTGATCTTGCCATAAAGCATTTGAGCTTCATCAGATACCAGAAATTCTAAAAGCTTTATTGCATTTGACTTGTTCTTTGAATGCAGAGTTACACCACCGCCGCTGATGTTCACGTGGGCGCCGCGTTCACCCGTGCCCTGATTGCCAAAGATAATGTTGATGGCATTTGCCCAGTCACGCTGTGCTGGCTTTTCTGAATTCAGCATTTTTCCGTAGTAGTAATGGTTCATAATAGCAACGTCGCACTCACCCTGAAAAATCGCCTTTGCCTGGGCCCTGTCATTTCCCTGGGGTCGGCGGGCAAAATTTGCTACGACGCTACGGGCCCATTTTTCTGCTTTCGCTGCTCCATTCCAAGCAATCATTGATGCAACTAATGCTCTGTTATAAACATGGGATCCGGGCCTAGAGCAGATGCGTCCCTTCCATTTTGGAGCCGCTAAATCTTCGTAGTTGTTGATTTCGCCTTGTTGAACACGTTCTTTCGACACACCTATAACACGGCTTCTCATTGATAAACCAAACCAGTAGCCATTGACGTCGCGAAGATGCTCTGGGATTGTAGTGTTCAAAATTGGAGAGTTAATTTTTGCAAAAAGGCCCTTTTCAGCGTAAACGCTCAGGCGTGCGATGTCGACCGTTAGCACGACGTCAGCTGGGCTATTTTCACCTTCTCTTTCAAGCCGCTGAGCAAGGCCTTTGGAGGCAAAAACAACATTTGTTTTGATGCCCGTTTTGGCAGTGAAGGCTTCTAAAAAAGGGTTTATAAGAAAGGCTTGACGATGTGAGTAAATGTTCACTTCAGCTGCAATGGCAACAGAAGAATTGAAGATAACAAGCATCATTAGCGCATTTTTGGCTTGCTTAATCCCATACCTAATCTTATTGATCATGATTGTTTGAAACCTCATAAATTTAAATACGTTTGCGTTTTAACACATTAATTTGCGAGTGAGAATAACTCGCAAAACCAAAATTGGTTTTTGTTCCTAGAAAAGCACTAATATACATGAACTCTAGTTAATTAGGTGCTTCATATCTCTCGACTATTCTTCAAGCGTAAGCTTCTGTAAGTTGCCGCCTAATTTCGAAAACTTCGCAAGTTACATCTAAGTCAACATCACTTATTTTTACTATTTCATCTTTAGGGATGTCATTTAATAGCTTCAAATTTGCTGCCAGCCCAATTGGCAGGGCGTTCATGTCAATTGAACGTTTGGCAGGGCAAAGTTTACCCCAAACTGTGTATCCACCCTCCCCATCGAGAATTTCACCAGCTCGTAGTGACCGTTTGGCAGTTGCCACTACGTCGCTAGTGAAGGCCTTGGTGCAGCCAGTCGCTCTGCCAAGAAGCGCGGCGGCCAAAATGGAGATGTTCAATTCAAGACCTATAAGATGAAAGGGTTTATACATCGCTGAATAACGCCCAGTCTCGTCTGTATTCATCCCATATTGCCGAAAACAGTCAGCTGCGTAGTCGTTTGGTGCTTCCAGGACGACATAGACTCCCCAGCGCAAATCTCTGAAAACAGGTTTTCCATCACGTTCAAGTGATGAGACGACCTCGACCATGCCACTTGCTTCCAATTGCCCTCCAACTAGACGGGGCCGCAACACCTGCGCAAGATCATCCACCCCTGCTGGAGGGAATAACAAGCCGTTGTCAGGAGCAGAAAGGCCGGTGGCATTGGAGATTGCTGCCATCTCTATAGCAGATTTGGTACCGTCTAGAAACGAATTAAACATCTGACTGTTCATGCCGGCTGCGTCTGCTTGTTCGGCTGTCAGCCCATAGTGATCCCAAACTGTATCTGGGGTGGAAGCATGATATGAAGGCAGAAACTTGGTGCCTTTACCCGCTGCTACCACATTGAAACCACTGCTTCGTGCCCAATCGACCATTTCACAGGTCAGTGCCGGTTGATCACCGTAGGCCATAGAATATACGATACCTGCCGCTGCCGCTTCATGTGCCAGTTGCGCGCCTGCTAGGACATCTGCCTCGACATTTACCATAATGATATGAATACCGTTCTGGATGGCGGCCCGAGCATGGAAAACGCCAGTCACCGGATTTCCAGTGGCCTCAACCAGGACATCAACTTTACCAGAGGCCATCATCTTCATCGCATCGTCAACAAATTCTGTTCTCGATATCAGCTCATCTGGCCAGCCAATTGCCGAACAGCTGCGTTTTGCACGCACAGGATCAAGATCGGCGATGAAGCTTACTTCCAGGCCGGGTGTGGTTGGCACCTGCGTCAGGAACATCGAACCGAATTTTCCAGCACCAATTAGACCAACCTTTACAGGGTTATGCGCGTCTTGGCGTGAACACAGTTCATCAAATAAAAACATAGACAAACACCTGCAACTTCATAACCATGCTTAGGAACTGTATAGTAAAAGTTTTAACACTGGTAACTTAGCAAAAATTCCGCCAAAGTAGAAAACTATCAGTATAAATTTTTGTGTGAAACTTATAATAGATGAAAGCGAATTACTGCTTTTTAATAAACTGCTTAATTTAATAAGCAAGTTCGGAGGCGATTGTTTAGTGTGTTTTTTTCACTTTCCATTAGGACGGTGATAGAGCTTATGAATTTTACATTTATGGAGATCAAAAATGATTCGTACGGGGGAACAATATAAAAATAGTATTCGTGGTAATCGCGAGATCTACATGAATGGAGAACGGGTAAAGGATGTGACAACGCATCCAATGTTTAAGCCTATTGTTGACATCCGGGCACGTGTATACGACATGCAGCATGAGGCTGAGACGGCCCATGTGATGACTGTGAAGCGGAATGGTGAGACCCACGCAGTAGGAAATGCCTTACCATATACAGAGGAGGATTGGTGGGGGAAACGCCGTGCAACGGACCTGATCATGGAGGATGTCGGAGGTGTGGTGACACGCGTTGGTGACGAGACCGTAGGCGAAATGTGGTCTTTATTCGATGGACAGGATGTGTTGAATGAGGTTGACCCTCAGTTTTCAAAAAATATTGCAACTCATATTAATCGTGTTCTTCACGAAGACCCATTTCATGTTTCCGCAAATACTGACCCCAAGGGTGATAGATCAAAGGCACCTCAGGACCAGGATCCAGATATGCTCTTGCATGTGGTTAAGGAGACGGATGAGGGCATTGTTGTGCGTGGTGCCAAGTTTGAAACCGCAGCTGCCTACGCTAATCAAGCTTTCACAAAACCTACAATCGCTAATTGGGGTGATGCGGCACTGTCAGATTACGCGGTTGGTTTTATCTGTGACCTGAACTCGCGGAACCTTAAATTTATTTGTCGAGGAGGTTTTGCGGGGGCTAGTGGGGGCTGCCCACGTGCCAATCAGCAGGATTATCCACTTGCAAATAGGTTTGATGAAGTTGACACCATGGTTGTTTTCGACAATGTCTTGGTACCCTGGGAGAACGTGTTGTTCTACAGACATACGAAGGCTGCTGCTTTCATACGATCTACACTGCATCGTTACTCCGCTTTTGCCTATGTGCAGCGTACATTAAAACTTGCAGATATGATGATTGGTGCCGCGCTCTTTAATGTGCGCCAGACGGGGCTAGAAAAACAGCCTGCAGTCCAAGAAAAACTGGCAACACTTGCTGTGTGGCGTGAAAGTATCAACGCTCACCTTACGGCTGCCATAACTTTGGGTGAGACATCGCCTGCGGGTTTGATGATGCCGAATCAGTCATTGCTATACACAGGTCGATGCGTTGCGCTGAACCAATTGAACGAGATGATGCATATCGCGCGTGAGCTATGTGGGGGACAGATTTGTGTTACGCCCAATCTGGCGACATTTACGGCTCCTGAGACAAAGCCGTGGATGGATAAATATTATACCATCAATGATGAATGGGGCGCAGAAGATCGACGCAAACTGTTAGCCTATGCGCGTGATCTGCTGAATTCTGATTATGCCGGTCACCGCTTGACTTTCCAACTATTTGCCCAAAGCGCACCTTTCGCGCAAATGGGAGCTGTTTATCGCAACTTTGACTGGGAAGCGACTTTGGATTTTGTCCAGAAATCTGCAGATCTTTCAAACAACGTGAGGGAAAAGAGCAAGCGTAATGCGGGGGATCCAGCAATTCAGAAATGGTATTCCAATGTGGCTCAACTTAAAGCAGCGGAATAAACCATAAAAGACTATCATGCCAAATTTTGGATCATCCTACATTTCTGGTGTTGTTATAGCGTGGTGTTTTTGGTTGCCGTGGTGACAAAAGATGGAACGCTAGATCAAGCTGTGTTGGCTGGTCCATTGTTGTAGTCAATTTAGGCGGCCTGGTCCCATCTAACATCGCCAATTTTTGGTAGCGCCATTGCAGGCAAGACCAAGGTCGAATTTCTCATCAGTTTGCTTGCAAAGTGGCATTTCAAATTTTTCCTGTCGTCGTCCTATTAAAGGAAATTAGTTGCCAGTTTAACACTACTGACCGTGATCGATGCTGTCTTGTCAAGATGATCAAACAGGTCCTTTGAGCCAGCTGGTTTAGCCAAGATTCTCACGGGGAAAATATTTACGCAATCGAACGTCTGCGGCACGGGCATGTGCTTCCATACCCTCAAGACGGGATATTCGGGCGGCGACCTGGCCGACCTCTCGGTTCGCCTCTTTTGTCATTCGCTGGGTTGTAACAATCTTCAAGAATTTGTGTACTGACAGGCCCCCCGTATAATGCGCAGCGCCCTTTGTCGGAAGAATGTGGTTGGTGCCTGAGCATTTGTCACCATAGGTGACTGTTGTCTCTTCACCTACGAACAAAGAACCATAATTTTTTAAAGTGTTGGAATACCATTGGTCACGATTTGTATGCAATTCAACGTGTTCAGCTGCATATTCGTCTGAAACCGAAACAACCTCGTCATGTGAGTCACAGACGACGATCTCTCCATAATCCTTCCAAGCGCTGGTCGCTACATGGCGTGCTTGTTCTGGTAGGGCACTGATATACTGGTCCATCTGCGACATCACGTCACCAGCAAGCTGGGACGATGTGGTGAATAACCATGCAGGAGAATCTGGTCCATGCTCGGCTTGACTTACAAGATCTTCGACCACAATAGTGGCATCCGCCGTATCGTCAGCAATAATTGCGATTTCAGTTGGACCGGCAAACATGTCGATGCCGACGCGGCCATATAATGTTCGTTTTGCTTCCGCCACAAAGCGGTTTCCTGGCCCAACTAAAATGCGTGCAGGTTTGGATGTGAACAAGCCGAAGGCCATGGCGGCTATGCCCTGGACCCCACCCATTGACAAAATGGTGTCGGCGCCGCACATGTTCATCGCGTAAATGATCGCAAGATTTGGCCCATCTTTAGTTGGAGTTGAACAAGCGACGACATGCTTAACACCGGCTACTTTGGCTGTTGCGATTGACATTATGGCAGATGCTACATGCGCGTAACGTCCACCAGGGACGTAACAACCAGCGGTCTCTATGGGGATAAGTTTCTGGCTTGCCCAAAATCCGGGTGACAACTCAGTCTCAAACTCCTGAATTGAAGCCTTTTGAGCCTCGGCAAATTTTGTAACCCTTTCAAGGGCAAATTTGATGTCGTCTTTCACTTGGTCGGATACTGCGTCAGCGGCTTTAGTGATTATCTCCTCCGAAACAATCGCATCACCGGTGTAGCCATCAAGGTTGCGTCCATAGGTTAGTGCCGCCTCTTCGCCACCTGCTTCGATCTTTGCCAACATATCTGAGACAATTGCGCGCGTCTCGTCAGTATTGGACTGAGGTGTCTTGTTAGCCTTTTTGAAATAGGTAATAGCCATATGATTGTCCGTAGATGTAGGTTGTGTGTAGTTCGACTACCAGGCATGCTGCTGCCGCCCTGTTTACCAATGCATTGTAACTTTAAAGAATAATGTCGGCAAAATAATCTGCGCAACATTGCTTATTGTCTTGAGACTCCAACAGCCTCCTTAAGCACTATGTCGGACGCTTTTTCACCTATCATTATCGCTGGGGCATTGGTGTTCCCAGAGGTAATAGTTGGCATGATCGAAGCATCTGCAACTCGCAACCCGTCAACCCCATGAACCAATAATTTATCGTTCACCACGGCCATGTTATCACTACCCATCTTGCACGTGCCTGTTGGATGGTAAATCGTTGTTGCTGTGTTACGTGCCCACTCTAGAATGGCTACGTCATCATTAGTATCGACACAGGGCCCTGGGCTGTATTCTCCGGTAATTAAGGATTTTAATGGCTCGTATTCACAGATACTGCGCGCGACCTTTATACCTTGGACAATGGTTTTGCAGTCTGTGGCTGTCGCTAGATAGTTGGGGTGGATTGCCGGATGATCATCTGGCCTAGCTGAGCATAATTCAAGATGACCTTTGCTCTCTGGGCGCAGTTGTAACACTGACGTAGTGAAAGCGGAAAAGGTGTGGCTTCCATCACCGGGTTTGTCAGCGCTGAAGGGTTGGATATGGAATTGAATATTAGGTGTTTCGAGCTCTGGTTTGGTTCTCAAAAAGGCAGTACCCAGACTGGCAGCCATCGCCATAGGCCCACCGCCTGTAATTGCATATTCTGCTGCCATAGAAAGACGCTGGAAAATACTTTTTATTTCAGTGTTAATGGTGCTGGAGGTACACTTGAACACTGGCCTTGCCTGAAGATGATCCTGTAAATTTTTGCCAACCCCGGGCAGATCAACCAATGGATCAATACCATGTTGAACTAACTCACTGCTGGCACCAATACCTGACAGCATAAGCAATTGAGGAGAACCGATGGCACCCGCCGCAAGGACAATTTCCGCCTTCGTGGTGATACGTTTCTTAACTCCTCTTATTCGGCACTCGACGGCAACTGCACGGTTGGCGTCAAAAACCACCTTGTCTACCTGAGTATGGGTGATGATCGACAAATTTTTACGATTGCGGATTGGTTTTAGATAAGCTGTGGCAGAACTACTGCGACGGCTTTTTTGCATAGTCATCTGGAAATAACCAACACCTTCCTGACAACCGCTATTATAATCATTATTGTGAGGATAGCCCGCTCGTTCTGCCGCGTCGACCCAAGCATTGACAATTTCACGAACAACTCTGCTTTCAGAAACATGGAGCAGGCCATTAGTGCCGCGGTGCTCGCTTGCAACGCCTTCCCAGTTTTCCGCGCGCTTAAAAAATGGTAACACGTCATCCCAACCCCAGCCGTGATTGCCAAGTTGACGCCAGCGATCAAAATCCTGTGGCTGTCCGCGCACATAGAGAAGCCCGTTGATAGCACTGCTACCGCCAAGGGTCTTGCCTCGTGGCCAAGCTATGGAGCGGCCATTTAATCCGGGGTCTGGCTGCGTGTAGTAACACCAATCAGTTTTTGGATTTCCCATTGTTTTGAAATAACCAATAGGAATGTGAATCCAAGGAGACATATCGCGGCCACCAGCTTCCAGCAGAGCGACGCGATTTTTGGGATTCGCTGACAGACGGTTCGCCAAAACGCAGCCCGCAGATCCTGCCCCAACAACGATGAAGTCGAATTCCAACTGTTCCCCCAAAAGCCCCAAATGATTCGTTATGAGTTATTCATTAGTGGTGTTGTTGTGCACAATAGCAGACTTAAATCAAGCTTGGAATTTGGTTGTTGTAAGAGTTAATCAAGGTTACGAAAAAAATTGACAGGGCGCGGTTCACCAAATCTTAATGTTATTCGTGTTCTGGAGGCTCTGTCTGATGCAGGGTAACAAATGACACTAGCTGAGTTGAGTGGGTAGTTTGGGTGACCGTGGCGACTTGCAAGACATTTAGTGCTAGCCTTCTGAGGCTGTGATGCAAACGAATGCTTCGCAGCCTGAATCTCTGGGTTTGCATAAAGCAAACTTAAACATCTTTTGATGCACTAAAAATGAATTACAAACCTTTCGCAGGTTGGCCTTAGCGCTAGACTGAGAAGAATTTTCCAGAGGAAAGGTCGTTATAGCCGGCCTGGAAATGTATAGTTGCAGGTAGTATTTTTTTGCATCGGGTTGTCACGAGCCTATGCAACGATTTAGTTTGGACGTTGCAGTATCAAGGCATAGCTTATTAAAGGAAGCTTTGCGCGAAGTATCTCAAAATTTTTAGCTAAATGGAAAGAAATCAACGCTAATGTTCATACTCCAAGATACTTGGACTCCAAATCCCGGTTTTCTATTAAATCGGAAGAAGTCCCGCTCCAAACTACCTTCCCCTTTTCTAAAATATAATGATAATCAGCCAACTTCGACAAAGCAGCTATGTCCTTGTCGACGATCAAAATTGAAAAACCACTCATCTTTAGATAATTGAGGCTTTCCCATATTTGCTCTCGCACTAGAGGGGCGAGGCCTTCGGTGGCTTCATCAAGGATTAAAAACTTTGGGTTAGTCATTAACGCTCGTCCAATTGCAAGCATTTGCTGCTCACCACCCGATAATTGACTTCCTAGATTTTGGAGTCTGTTTTTAAGTCTGGGAAACAATTCAATAATTTTTTCTAGTTGCCAATCAATTTGTGCACTTTCATCAGGTTTTTTATAGAAGGTGACTAAATTTTCTCTGACAGTAAGGTTAGGAAATATTTGCCTTCCCTCCGGTACAAGGCCGATCCCCTCACTAGCGATCTGAAATAGTTCTTTATGGCCTTGGCATTCGCCAAAACGTCTTATTATTCCAGCGCTTAGTTTGAGTTCTCCCATTATAGTTTTGATTATAGTGGATTTTCCCATTCCATTGCGTCCAAGCAATGAGACACATTGCCCGGTTTGAACATCTAGGTTCACTCCAAAAAGGACTTGGCCAAGCTGGTAACCAGTCTCTACGTCTTTCATCTCTAAAATCATAGCGTAGATCCAAGGTAGGCTTCTTGAACCCTTTTGTTTTGGCTTATTTGGTCAGGTAATCCTGACGCAACGATTTTACCCTCTACGAGAACACTAATCCTGTCAGCAAGTTGAAAAACAACATCCATGTCATGCTCAATCAATAAAACTGACGTCTTTTCACGTAATTTACTTATCGCTTTTGTCATGAATTTGGTTTCTGCTGGTCCTGCACCGGCCATTGGTTCGTCAAGAAGCACTAAAGTTGGATCAGAAGACAGGGCCAACGCTAATTCTAATAGTCTTCGTTCGCCATGACCGATATCCGCAACCTTGCGCTGAGCAAGGTGTTCTATATTTGTCTTACCCAAGGTTTTATTCGCTGCGGCGATTAAGCCGCGATCTTGGAACGCTGGGGAAAAAAATTTTAAACCAGTCCTAGACTTTGATATCTCCGCAACAATCGCGTTTTCAAGTACTGTAAAATCTGTAATCACGTTACTTATCTGGAATGATCTCCCAATTCCTCCATTTGATCTCTCGGCAACAGATAATTTAGTGATGTCCCGACTATTAAGAAGGATGGACCCGCTATCAGGGCTTAAGTCACCAAAAATCTGGCTGACAAGAGTTGTTTTGCCAGCACCATTTGGTCCAATTAGAGCATGAATTTCTCCTTTTTTGACCTCTAAAGAAACTGAATCGGTAGCTACCAGAGCGCCAAATTTTTTTGTGATATCCGATATTTCAAGGACGATTTCACACATTGCGCCCCCGATCAAAATAATTAGAGAGCAAGCCCATGATTCCTCCTTTCCCAAATATCACAACCGCAACAAGCATGGGTCCGAAGATTACCATCCAGTTTTCAGCAATTGAAGGCGCAAAAAAATGAAGTAATTCAGGTAAGATTTCCTCAAGTAATAAAAAAACTACTGCGCCAACCAGTGGCCCAGCGATGTAGGTCAAACCCCCAAGAATGATAATTATCATCAATTCTCCTGAACGCGTCCAATGCATGATGTCAGGCGATACAAATTCTTGCCATGATGCGAAAAGGCATCCAGCAATGCCACATACAATAGCGGAAATCACATAGGCTATAATCTTAAAACGCAATGTAGTAATTCCCATCGCCTCAACTCTGCTTTCATTTGATTTGATTGCTCTCAAAATCACTCCAAATCGCGAGTGAACGATCATTGTCAAAAGAATGGACGTAAAAATCAAAGTTGCAAGAATTAGGTAATAAAGACGGAGGGGTTCATATAGGTCGATAATTATAAAATCTGAGCGATCAATGATTAAACCGTCGTCACCGCCAAATTTTTCCAAACTGACAAAAAAGAAATAAATCATCTGAGCAAAGGCTAAGGTAATCATAATGAAATATATTCCGGTGGTCCGAAGTGCAAGAAAACCAATAATCAATCCCAGGCTGCCACAGATAAAGATAGTAATTGCTAATTGCAGCCAACCATTGTCTAGACCAAAAAACTGGCTAATTCCGGCGCAGTAAGCACCTATACCAAGAAATGCTGCATGCCCAAATGATACCATCCCACCAAATCCGAGGATGAGGTTCAAACCCATTGCGGCGATACCAAGGAGCATGATCCGCATTAAAACGTCATTCCAAAAGGGGAGATCCAGGATTGATGAAAAAATTGGGAAGATAGAAAAAACAAAGAGAATGGCCCACATCGCATGATTATTTTGAAATATGTGCGAATTCATGAGTTTAGTTACCCTTTTGTGGGAACAATCCGGTAGGACGAAAAACCAGTACTAATGCCATTAGAATATAGACGCTCATTGACGCAAGCGCCGGACCAGCAGTATCCGCTGTTGAGCCATCAAAAAAGGCTCTTAAAATAATTGGTAAAGTAACCCTGCCCATAGTATCCACCAAACCAATTAGGATTGCGGCTATAAATGCACCTCTTACAGATCCAATGCCTCCAATTATTATCACGACTAGAGATAAAATAAGAAGTGGCTCTCCCATCCCTGGTTCGACAGACGTTAGAGGTCCGATCATCATTCCAGCCAAACCAGCGAATGTTGCGCCTGCTGCAAAAATGAATCTGAAGAGTAATTGTATGTTTATTCCAAGCGAAGCCGCCATTTTTGGATTGCTTGCGCCTGCACGAACCATTGCGCCCACCTTTGTTCTTGATACAAATAAGTGAATTGCAATTGCGCACAGTATTCCGATTGCAATTACAAGCAGTCTGTATACGGGGTAGGGTGCCTCTGGTAGGATAAAGACGAAACCTGTTAACGACGGTGGAAAATCCGAGAATAAAGCTGCTGGGCCAAAGCCAATTCTTATTGCTTCGTTGAAGAAAAGAATTAGACCAAAAGTTGCTAGCACCTGGTCCATGTGATCGCGCCGGTAGAGATGCCTAATTATTAATAATTCAAGAATATATCCGGAGACAAAAGTAACCGGTATGGCCAATAGAATTCCAAGGTAGAAATTGTTAGTAGCTAATGTTAGCGCTGATGCAGCGTAGGCGCCAATCATCACTTGAGACCCGTGCGCCAAAAACACAAAGTCCATGATCCCTAGAATCAAAGTAAGTCCGGCCGCAATCAAAAATAAGGTTACGCCCGCTTGCAAGCCGTTAAAGAGTTGCTCAAGAAGAAGAGTAAAGGTCATCGAATGCTCAAAACAAAAAAGATGGTTTACTGGCGACGTAATAATCGCCAGTAAACTTTTTGATAGTCAGAATTTACAGTCTTTCGCGTAGGAGTCCGCATGATCCTCAAATACAGTGCTTATGATTTTAGTGGTTACAACACCGTCACCATCTTTTACCGCTTCTCGTAGATAAAAGTTCTGAATTGGAAAGTGGTTACTGTTCATTTTAAGCTTGCCACGCGTTGTTGGAATGTCTCCAGCAGCAAGTGCTTTTCTCATTGCTGCGACATCAGTACCCCCCGATTTCGCCACAGCGTGATCGATTGCAAGGATTGTATCATATGCCTGCGCTGCATAAAATGATGGGTAGGCTCCATGTTTCGCTTTGTAATCTGCGACAAACTTTGTATTTATGTCGTTGTTCATATCTGGAGACCAAGTTTGGGTACTTTTTGTCCCCAAAGCCGCTTCTTTTAGAGCTGGTAGGGAAACACCGTCAACAGAAAAAACCGTGTACAACTTGCTAACATCGTCCATGCCTGCTTGCTTCCACTGTTTGATAAAGTTTATCCCCATACCACCGGGCTGAAAGATA
>CACNSW010000029.1 GCA_902623185.1 uncultured SAR116 cluster alpha proteobacterium | reverse complement strand
CCACATTGCTGCAGTCAACGGATGACGCAAGAGCGGCAGGATTTCTACTCGTGCCAGCTATGTAACGGCGAAGCCATTTGGAATACTGAGTATAACTGCTGGGAGTATGACTGTCCGCATTCGCTCGACCCAAATTTTGGATATGGGAGGAATTTAAATGGGAGAACAAATGCTGAAGGCTTTTTAGAGCCGCGCGAAAGCAAACATCGAGCAGCATACAAGCCAACACGAAAACCTATCTGTGCTTCCTGTTAAGCGCAGGGGAACACTCGGACATTATGGAAGCTGTAAAGGCAAAATTCTACTAGCTAACCATTCATTTGGACACTCTAGGTGCACTGCAACATTTTTTTCCACAATGACTGACCCTAGGATCACTCCAGTGGCCCTTCTTTTAAGCTTTAAGACACCACTTCGTCTACAACTTCTGGCTTATCCATAATTTCCCTGTAAGGATTTTCAGTTGTCAGCGAAGTGATCAATATTATCAACACGAATACCAAAATGACAATTAATACGACGCGAACTTCTTTGGACATAGAATACCCCTCAACCCTTTTTTTCCTGGTCACTTACCCGTACCCAATTATCGTCATCCATAGCCGTCAGTTAGAAGAAGAACACACCAACAATAACGCAAATCAGACCCATCCCCCATAAGCTAAAGAAACAAACGCCAACGCCAATCCAGAACGTTATAAAACCAATGCATACATATAAAGCACTCATGCAAGTCGACTTAGTCGCTTGCTCTAAAAATGGACAAAGATAAATGATCGCTTGCTGTAAGCCAACACCCGACAACCAAGATCATCTCCAAGCTAAACATTGGCCGCGATCGGGACCGACGAGAAAAGAGGCGTCAAAACGCTTGACCGCGAATGGTCAGATTCCTACGTCTGGGTTAAGCTATTATCTTGGTGATTAATAGCATGAAAAGCGTCCTACCAGCCACCAAGCGAGTAGCGAAGGTTTGGCTCCCCGGGACGGATTCGAACCGCCGGCCAAGCGATTAACAGTCGCTTGCTCTACCGCTGAGCTACCGGGGAGTAGCCTTTACCAGGGTTATACAGAACAAAATCGCATATGCAAGCCAGTTTTAAGCTATGATAAGACGATTTTTACCCAAGCAAACCTGCCACTAATAACTGATCTGCGGCACGCTCAATCGCAATGGTGTCGAGAAAGCCAGCATCAAGCGTAGCAATGATTTTGTGGTTACGAAGTGCTGCTGATTTGTCGTAAGCAGGATCATAATGATCCAATAGTACGGCGTGAACAAAGCCCCGCCAATCACCAGCAGCGATGAATTGCCGCCAGCCATTGACAACCTCATGACCATGTCGAGTAACAGCCCACTCAAAAAGCGGTTCTAGGAGTGCCGGATTAGCAATGATATGTGCATAATCCCTGCAAAGAAAGGACACGCGATAATGTATCTTGGTTTGAACCTCAACGGAGTTAGCACTCCGCATCGCCGCCCAAAGCGCTGCCGGCACATGTATTTGACCTATTTTGTTGCTCTCTGCCTCAATAAAGACAGGCCGCGCTTCATCAAAGTTGTTCAAAACAGTGTGTAAATTTGACTCAAAAAGCCGCTGCGGAGGCTGTTTACCATCTGGTGCTGCCCCTAAAAGTGAACCGCGGTGGTTGGCGAGGCCTTCGAGGTCGATTACCTGCGCTCCTTTGGCCTGCGCTGCCTGAAGAATATGCGTTTTGGCAAGGCCTGTTCGGCCTCTTAAGAGGACAAGGCGAAGACTTTTGGGTAGGTTATCCAGCCCGTCAAGCACATGTTTGCGATAACGTTTATATCCACCATCGATTAAATCAGTTTGCCAGCCTATCTCGCTGAAAATCTGGGCCATTGACCTGCTCCGTTGGCCGCCACGCCAGCAATAGACAAGTGGGCGGAATTTGCGATTTGCTTCTTTCAGAGTTGACCCGAGATGTCGAGCAAGATTCCCTGCGACAAATGCAGCTCCGGCGCGTTTTGCGGCAAAAGGGCTAATCTGTTTGTACATCTTGCCGATCTCAGCACGCTGTGTATTGTCAAGTACAGGTAAATTGATCGCACCTGGCAAGTGATCTTCGCCAAATTCGGCAGGTGAGCGGACGTCTATTATCATATCGTAATCTGAAGCATTCCAACTCTTTACAAGATTAATTGGCGCACCCATCAGGAATTATCACTTGAAATTAGGGACAGACCACTAAGACTTGCATCAAGATGGCCAATGATAGCAGCCTGATGCCCAGAATCCTGTAGCGATGCGAGTGCACTTGCCGCCTTGGCGACAGGCAGGATGGCCAGCAACCCACCACTTGTCTGCGGATCAAAGGCAATTTCAGCCCGGTGAAGTTGGTGTGGAGACGAGACGTTGCAATCGTAGCGGATTGCTCCCCGATTTTGGCCGTGCAAGCTGGATCTGATACCAGCGGAGAGCAGTTCTTCAACCCCCGCAATCAATGGCAGGGAATTTATGGCAATAGCAAGACCAGAAAACCCCGCTCGGGTCGCCAAGTTTGAGGCATGACGGGCTAGCCCGAATCCGGTCACATCGGTCATCCAGGCGGCGCCATTGGCATGTTTATTAAAAATTTTCGCTGCAACATGATTACTTTGTTCCATAACTTCGATCGCATCAACAAATGATGCCCCTTTGCCCCGCAACGCCATGTGGCCGGCCATAATAACGCCGGTGCCAAGTGGCTTACTCAGAATAAGCTGATGCGACTCCGCGATAACGAGGGGAGCAGGAGTGTTATGCCGCCACCCTGTAGCGGCAAAACCTACTGAAAGGTCGCCGCCCTCGCTGGTGTGTCCACCAACAAGTCTTACTCCAGCATCTGCAAGCGCTAATATACCGCCCGCTAATAATTGCGTTAGTTGATGTTGTTGCAAATCGAGCCGGGCTTCAGCCAGATTAACGATTGAAAGTGCTGCCACGGGAGTAACGTTGGCAGCATAAAGATCGCTCAGCGCATGGGTTGCGGCGATCCTGCCAAGGCGGAAGGGGTCAGTTATAATCTGTGATAACATGTCGACTGTCTGTACAATCTCAGCGCCGACAGGTGAGGGTGGCAACAGTGCCGAATCAGCCTCTAGATTCTGATCAGGCATCAAAGCTGGGTCAGCTCCAGCGGCTAAGGCAAATTGAGTTGCGGCGTTGAGGGCATTGGCTAGCGTTCCATGGCCTGTTTTTGAGCCGCAGCCAAGGCAACGTACTGCAGCAAATGCTGGATCAGCGGATTCTTGACTTAGCTTGCTTTCATAAGCTGCGCCATTTATCCCAGAAAGGCGCGACGGCGTTGGGAGAGGTGGCATTTCGAGGTTAGAATATCTGGCCATCCAACGTCGGTCGATCCAATGTTTAAGGAAGAGCCAGAAACGAGATTTGCTAGCGTATTTGCCGCGAACGGCAATTGCTCTGCCATCGGCGGTTCCTATCAACGCTAGATAGTAGCGCTGCGGCCGCCATTTACGTAAACTCCCGCCAAGCACATACTGACGCAAATTATAACCCAAAACTGGCCCCGCTCGGACAGCAAACACCCCGGCCTTAGGCCTCTGTTCGGGAGTCAGGCTTGCAATGTCTCCACTGGCAAAGACTTCGGGATGACTTCGGCTTTGTAGGGTTGGAGAAACTACCACAAAGCCCTGATCATCAGTAGCAAGACCAGAGTCGGCGATCAAAGAAGCCGGCGCAACGGCCGAAACCAAAAAACAGGCATCAAATTCATGGATACTTCCATCCTCCAGGGTGAGACTCTTTTTGGTTATTCGGATGACTGGCTGGCCAAGGTGCAGATCACAATTAATAGCTCGTAGAGCTGTCGCAAGCTTGTTGGCGGCAGCATCACCCATTTGCGGCAACAAACGTTCTGAACGACTGAAGAGTGAGATATCTGGGCGCTGACCAAATTCGTTTAACCAACGGCGTGATATTGAAAGCGCCAACTCCCCACCAGCGGCACCACCACCAATGATCGATAGACGGCGAGGTGGCGATCCTGCAATCATCCGATCTAACTTTTGTTGGAATTGGCTGATGGGTTTCACCGGGATGACATTGCCACGCGCGCCCATAATTGAATCAATATCTGGCTCACCGCCAATATTTATTGACAATATGTCATAAGGAAGTGATGGCCTTTTAAGAAAATGTACGCGCCGTGCGTTGGCATCAATATTACTAGCACGGTCAAGGATCAGGCGGGCATTGGCCATCTGCGCAAGGCGTGCAAGATCTAAATGCAGATCCCGGTCTGACCATTTGCCTTCGACATAACCCGGCAACATCCCAGAATATGGTGTGTGAACATTGGGTGTTACCAAAGTTAGACGCAAACCCGGCAGCGGCGACATGGCGAATTGACGTAAAACAGCGACCTGCGCGTGTCCACCGCCAAGGAGTACGAGTTCACCAAGGGTAGGGCTTGCCACTAACATCAGGGTTTGTGAGCGCCAAGCTGTCCTCTAAAGAAGGCTGCCGGCAAGCCTTCAGAAGCGTTAATGTTGACGACTTCACCGACAAAAATAGTGTGATCTCCACCCGGGTATTCAGCCCACGCCCGGCATTCTAGGTTTAGCAATGTGTTTTGAAGAACAGGTTGACCGGCAACGCCCCAGTGCCATTCGGTGCTAGAAAAACGTTCAGTATCGGCCCGGGCAAAAAGCCTGATCAATTCCTCCTGATCAGCACGCATAATATTAACGTTGAAACCACCGGCATTCCGAAACAGATTTAGTTTATCGTTGCGTAAATCGAGTGACCACAAAACCAATGGCGGGTTGAGCGATACAGAATTAAAAGAATTCACCGTGAGGCCGTAGGGTTCACCCCGTTCGTTCCGTGCAGTGACAATTGTAACTCCGGTCAAAAATAATCCCATCGCTGATCGCAGTGCCTCTGGATCAACCGGACTGACAAATGTTACGTCCGGCTTTTTATTACCGGAAAGATTGTTGTCTGGATTTAGCATTCATCCCTCAAAAAAAGTAAACCGTGACAACTATTAATGGGCAACACTCTTTTACGATAATGCATTTGTAGAGGTGATGGTATCACTTTTCCGCTCCGGCTAAATTTTGTTTAAAATGTTTTGCTTATCGGTCCGTTTGCTTTTTTGAAATTTTATCATTTCAATCTTAGCGACAGTATGTTTCTTCAAACATCAACAGCGACGCGCTAAAAAAATAGGTATAGGTTGTGTCAGGCCGCCCATCGAAGTTGGTTTAACAGATTGTGGTAGGCTGTGTGGATTATCAACTGAAAAAGCCGTACCGAAATAACTTGAAAACTAGATGTTGGGCAATCGATTTGATTAGCCGTCCTACACTAGTAGTTTTATGGTCGCTACACCAATATAAATTAATTTAACCAGGTACTTTGTACGAAGATTTGAGTTGGTTTAATGATGACATAGGAGTTGGCTTATGGGATTGAGCAAATAAGGAAAATCGTGAAAGATGGCCATCAGATAACGAAACGATAATAATTTCTGCCGTGTTTAGAGCATTCGACTTTCTACAAATACACTCAAGCAGATTCTAACCAACCAATACCTATGTGCACAAAATGGAGTGTTCCCAGTAATGTCAATATCAAAGACAGCAGTCGCATTGAGAGTTGAGTTATTCAATTTCGGGCCAACACTACTGAAATGATCATCCGTTTTCCTTCAAAAACGTGTGAAAGGGTGGAGGCCCGAACCGGAATTGAACCGATGTACACGGTTTTGCAAACCGCTGCATAACCACTCTGCCATCGGGCCGCCATTAGAAAAACCTATATATTTCAATGCTTAGAACAACCACGTATTTTCGTCAATACCAAAAAGAGCCACTTCTTTACACTAACGCCAGTTAACGATGATGTTATTGCTTGCTGGTATTATTTTTTGTTTTAGTGGTTCACTAGATCCATCCGTTTCACTATCACTTCCCTGGAAGAATGTGCAAAAATGCCGGAAAGATTGAGCAGGTGTTGAAGCCATTGAACAAAGCTTGGATACGTTCTATAAAACGTAATGCCAAAACTCAACTCGGCGTTATTTAACATTTCCCCAACTCCACGAGCCAGTAACGATGAACGATATTCCATTCGAAACCGCACGCAGAATAATGGTGGATTGCCAGATTAGACCGACGAAGGTCACAGATACAAGGGTTCTTGCAGCATTTGGTTCGATCCCGCGGGAAATGTTTGTTAGCAAGCACCAGCGCACCATCGCACATGTCGATGAAGATTTACCGCTACCAGGCGGGCGCTGGCTAATGGAACCCATGGTACTGGCACGGCTGGCCCAGTCGCTTGATGTGCGCCGGAATGATCATGTTCTCGTGATTGGCGGAGCTACCGGTTACGGGACAGCTATAATGGCGCAACTCGCTGGAACAGTGATCTCAATTGAGACACGTGCGCACCTTGTTGAAAAATCACAGGAAACACTTGTTTCGATAGGCGCTGACAACGCGGTAGTGATCAAATCACGGTTGTGCGATGGCTACAAAAACGAAGGGCCGTACGATCGAATCCTAATTGAGGGCGCGGTAGCCCAAGTACCAGATAAATTGCTTGAGCAGTTAACGCCAAAAGGTAAATTGATTTCCGTATGGCGACCGTCCAATGCGGCGGTTGGTGTAGCTAGCCTGTGGTGCAGATCTGGTGATGGCTTTGCGAGGACGCCGCTTTTTGACGCGCAAACACCGGTGCTTGAGGAATTTAGGGCTAAGCAGGAATTTGTATTTTAAGAAGGGTTTCTTAGCTTAACTATAGTAGGGCTCTCGATCCATGATTTGTGATCAAAGCAAGTGGAAATGACCGTGAAAAACTTTATCGGCCTCGTTATGGTTACAACTGCTGGATGCGGTGCAGTGTTTTTTGCCTGCGCAGGCTTTGCGGCTGAAATTGAGGACAGCATGCGTGCGGCGCTTGGCAATAGCGACTCGTTGGCTTCAGCGCGGCAAACTTGGATCGCAGCTCGCGAGAAAATAGGCACCAACAATATTACCACGGATTGGTCAGCGACAGGAAATATCAGTGGAGTGCAGGCCCAAACGAATACGGCAACGAGCAGCGGTTTTGTGGATAGCACCTCAGCTAAAGCAAGCATCACACTGTCAAAGAATCTCTATGATGGAGGGCAGGCATTGGAGGGTGTAAAACTCGACAAGATTAATTTGCGCGCCCAAACCGCTATTTATGAGGGAGTTGAGCAAGAGGTCATGCTGAGCGCAATTGAAGCGCATCTAGCCGTGTTAAAAGCCCAGCGCAATTTGGAGCTAAGTGAACTTAATGTTGCTCGAATGCAGGCTCATATCGATGCCGCCAGATTAAGGGTCCAGGCGGGCGCGGCGACGCCAACTCGTCTTGCTGAGGCGGAGGCAAGGCAACTTCGGGCAAAGTCAACGCTTATAATAGCACGAACTTCATTGCGCAACGCAGAAGATGAGTTTCATTCTATAACCGGGATCAAAGCGGATCGACTAGAAGTACCAGCGGCCCTTTCATCCCTTCCAAAAAGCCTTATTGAAGCCGAGAAAATAGGGCGTGCCGAACACCCAGATGTACGCCGGATGGAAGCAAAGGAAGATGCTGCCATGCAGGGCTTTGATACTTTGCTGGCCTCGGTCAAGCCAACGCTGTCATTTGATTTAAGTGCGAGTGATAATCGCGCCACCGGTACAACAAACGATAAAACCGTACTGTCGGCTCAAATAAAGCTATCAACGCCGCTGATGGTGACAACAGCGACACGTGCAAAGTCGCGTAATTTGGCAGCTAATTTGGCTGCGGCACAATTTGCACGCGCTGACATACTTCGTCAGGTTGGGTTGAATGTGCGCAAAAAATTCCGTTCGCTGGAGACAGCGCGCGCAAATATGACAGCGGTTCAAGCCGAGGTAGTAACTACACGTTTGGTAGCAGATGGCATTCGCAACGAATTTGATTTTGGCCAAAAAACCACTCTTGACCTGCAGGATGCTGAACAGAATGTTAATGAAGCCGAAATCCGCTTGGTCTCAGCGCAGCATGACCTGCTGCTCGGCTCATATCGATTGCAGGCAGCGCTTGGCCGATTGACATCTAGGAGTCTTGGTTTGGTCGACGTTCTCGGCCCGCTGCGTGACTCAGCAAGACCGTCCCCCAATTTTCTCGCCAGTCCTCTATTTCCAAGAGAATAAGCTGCCATATATGTTAGATTTTTTGTTTCAGCATCGCGCCATAAGGGGGGCGACTATACATTATCCCATCGAAAACATCAGCGCTTGTTTGCAAGATGCGTTGCACGATGCGAAGGAATACCGTAAAACCTCCCCGCGATCACAGAAATTATCAACATTCGCGTAACCGGGACTAGGTATGCCAGACTCAACCTTACCAAAAAATTATGATCCCAAATTCCTAGAGGCAAGTTGGTATGAACGCTGGGAAAAAGCTGGGCATTTTGCCGCGGATCCAGGATCTACAAAAGCGCCTTACACCATTATGATGCCACCGCCGAATGTCACCGGCAGCTTGCACATGGGGCACGCGTTGACCTTCACATTACAAGATCTTCTTATTCGTTATAACCGGATGATTGGCCACGACACTCTTTGGCAACCCGGACAGGATCACGCCGGAATTGCTACCCAGATGGTAGTTGAGCGCCAGCTTGCCGAAAAAGAAATCTACCGGCGCGATATCGGCCGTGATGCATTTGTCCGAAAGGTATGGGAATGGAAAGCAGAATCCGGTGGAACAATCCAGCGTCAACTGCGTCGAATTGGGGCCTCGCCTGATTGGAAGCGCAACCGTTTCACTCTCGATGAGGGACTTTCAAAGGCGGTCCGTCGGATATTTGTTCAGATGCACCGCGACGGGCTGATTTATCGAGACAAACGGTTAGTTAATTGGGACCCTAAACTACAAACTGCAATCTCCGATCTTGAGGTCGAACAGCGTGATCAAGAAAGTTCGATGTGGCATTTGAAATACCGCATCGAGGGAACATCTAACGAGTTCATTTCAATCGCTACTACTCGACCCGAAACCATGCTTGGTGATGGTGCGGTTGCAGTTCATCCAAATGATCAGCGCTACCAACATTTGGTTGGAAAGATGGCTATTCTGCCCTTATCAAACCGACCAATTCCAATTATTGCCGACGAATATCCTGACCCAGAAAAGGGATCAGGAGCGGTTAAAATCACACCAGCGCATGATTTCAATGATTTCGAGGTTGGTTGTCGACATGATCTACCTCTGATCAACCTGCTGACAGAAACTGCAGCGATGGCGGTAATTCCTGAAATTCCAAAAAAATATCAAGGTATGGACCGCTATGAGGCGCGTAAGCATATCTTGGCAGATATGGCGGTTGAAGGCCTGGTTGATTTCGAGGAAAAGGTGCAGAATTCAGTACCGCACGGCGACCGGTCGGGTGTCGTTATAGAGCCATGGTTGATGGACCAGTGGTATGTCAACGCTGCTGAGTTAGCGAAGCCAGCGATCTCCGCCGTTGAGGAAGGGCGGACGAAGTTTGTCCCTGAACGGTGGTCAAAGACTTATTTCGAATGGATGCAAAACATCCAGCCGTGGTGCATTTCTCGACAATTATGGTGGGGCCACCGAATACCGGCATGGTATGGTCCGGATGGAAAGATTTTTGTTGAGGAGACTGAACAAGACGCAATTGTGGCATCGGGCAAACACTATGGTAGGAGCGTTGAACTGACTCGTGATAATGATGTTCTGGATACGTGGTTTTCTAGTGGATTATGGCCATTCTCAACTCTCGGTTGGCCAGATACTAGCGAGGCAGTGCAACTTGACCTGGCGCGCTATTACCCGGGTAACGTATTAGTCACTGGCTTCGATATCATCTTTTTCTGGGTTGCAAGAATGATGATGATGAGCATGTACGTGATGGACAATGAGGTGCCTTTTAAAGAGGTCTACATTCATGCTCTTGTGCGCGATGAAAAAGGTCAGAAAATGTCAAAATCCAAGGGGAATGTTATGGACCCACTGGATCTAATTGACCAGTATGGGGCTGACCCGCTGCGCTTCACACTTGCCGCAATGGCTGCTCAAGGGCGCGACATAAAGATGTCTACAGCACGGTTGGAAAGCTATCGCAATTTTGCCACGAAAATCTGGAATGCTTGCCGCTTCCTTAAGATGAATAACTGTACCGATAATGCGGACGAGTACAATCTTTCAGAGGTGCAAGAGCCTGTAAACAAGTGGATTGTTTCAGAGTATAACAATGCTATTATAAAAACCTCCTCAGCCATTGAAAGCTATCGCTTCAACGAAGCAGCCGAGGCGCTTTACCAATTTATCCGGCACAGCTACTGCGACTGGTACGTTGAGCTTATTAAGCCAAAACTTTTAGAAGAGGCGATTGAAACGCGGGCTGTCGCGGCGAATATTCTGGCCGGTGCGGTAAAATTACTCCATCCTTTCATGCCATATTTGACCGAGGAACTGAATAATAAGATTTTTGGTAGCTCTAAGCTAATGATTGCGGCTAGCTGGCCGAAGCCGACTGCTCAAAACGATGGTGAGGCGGTTGAGGATCTGCGGTTTGTGATCAAGTTGATTTCAGATATCCGTTATCTACGAGCAGAAATGAATGTACCACTAGCAGCTAAGCCGATGCTTCATTTGCGATCACCTACCGTAGCCCAGAGGCGAGCGGTTAAAAGCCAAAAGCCGGCGTTACTGCGCTTGGCGCGTATCCAAGGTGTAGCTGAAATCGACAACTTTGAAAAGGGCAGCGTACGCAGCAGCGTTGATGGCCTAGAAATTGGTCTGCCGCTGGCAGACGTTCTAAACTTTGCATCGGAGGCTTGCCGTTTGGAAAAAGAAATTGCGTCCATTGATAGAGAAATCAGCAAAATATCTGGTAAACTTGAGAATGAGGGATTTCTGGCAAAAGCGCCTGAACACGTTATTGAAGAAAACAAACGTCGCCTTATTGAGGAAAATACTCGGAAAAAAAATTTGGATGCTGCTCTTAGTCGAATTAATGATGCAAGTTAATGTGCGGGTTTGTCTTCATATTAGTTGGTTTATTTTTGTAGGGTGTAACATATGATAAAAAATAGTCGGACGGTCTTGATTGACAAGAACCCTGGCCGTAATTCCCAAACCTTTGGCATCGCGCGTGAACTTGGTACAGACATAAATTTGATTCACGAGCCTTCAGTTGGAGTTATTGGAAACAAAGGGGACTCCCAATGTTACTTGGGGGTAATTGGTAAAGTCCAAGAAATTCATAATACATTACGAAATCGCATTGGAACCAGTGACGGTCAAATGAAATTTCGGCTACTGCAACCAGAGTTCACTGTTGCAACCTCAGACGGCATCAGAAACGGCACGAAAGAGATGCGGTACTCTCTTATTGGTAGAGAAGTCACCAATGACTCTTTGTGCGAGCACCTGAGTGCTTCAGGCATAGAAGGACTGATTGCTGTTGTCGCTTGTGATAAGCCTCCAGTGGGCACTCTTGCCGCTATCTTAGAGCATAACCGACCCGCTATCGTTATGTCAGACGGGTCAATCCGACCTGGACAGGACTCAAATACCGGGAAACCGATAGATATCATATCAAGTTATCAAATTGCAGGAAGTGAAGATGAGGGCCTTAAAAGACGAATAGCAATCGAGGCGTGCCCCGGGTATGGCAGTTGTGGAGGAATGTTCACGTATAATACCATGCAGACTTTTTTAGGTGTAGTTGGAATGGAACCCCTTCACATGGTTTCTCCAGCGTCCGAAGATCCAAGAAGGATTAAGGTTTTTCCAGAGCAACTCGTGGAATTTTTGGACAACTTAATTTTAAAAAACATTACACCGAGGGATATAGTTAATAGGGATTCAATAAGAAATGCGGTGATAGTTGCCATGGCAGTTGGAGGCTCGACTAACGTTATGTTACACGCGCCGGAAATTGCAAGAGCGGCCGGATATAAAAGCTTTTACGACCAAATAATGAGCACAGAAGAGTTCAACCATTTATCCAAAGATATTGTTCCCGTCCTTGTCAACGCGAGACCCTTCGGGGACCATTCTATGGTGGACATTGATGAAAAGGGCGGCATTCAGGTGTTTGTAAGAGACTTGTTAGAGGCAGGTCTTATCAATGGTGATGTAATAACATGTACCGGTTCGACATTATCTGAACAGATTGAAAGTTTACGTCCTCCTAAGCCAGATGGACATGTAATTTTTTCTGTAAAAACTCCCTTTAAACCGACTGGAGGACTCAGGTTGCTTGGTGGAAATTTATCACCTGACAAAAGCGCGGTTTTAAAGCTTGCCGGAGTTGAAGGTGGTCTCGAAAATAATACCTTCCGCGGCATTGCTCGCGTTTTTGATGGAGAACAAAGCCTTTTAGGATTTCTTGAAACCAACCCTCATGACCTTCAAGATAAAGAAATGATTGTGGTACGTTATGAAGGTCCAGTAGGTGGACCTGGGATGCCAGAAATGTTAGATTCCACGTCGAGAATTACTGCCATATGTAGAGAACGGAATATTGTTGTGGCTTTAATGACGGACGGCAGGTTTTCCGGTGGCTCCGTGGGTTTGGTTATCGGGCATGTTGGCCCAGAAGCTGCTGTGGGAGGTCCCATAGGTTTGTTGAGATCTGGTGACACTATCGTCGTTAATTTACTCAAAAACCAGCTTTATTGCGAAGAACTTTTAGATTCCCAAGAGTTGGCATCGCGCGAAATTGAATGGAAAAGTAAATTATGTAAAAAAACAGGGATACACCCTGCGGTTGGTGACGCTGATACGCGCCTGTTAAATCGCATGCGTAGTTCTGCAGTTTCAGCAAGTTTTGGTGCTGGCATGCATCCTGGAGGAAATATATGGGTTTCTGAGCCTAGAAATGCTGAAGATACCGGTTTTATACCTTCCAATAGATATAAAACTTAACCCCAATGCTAAATTCATGACGATGGTATACTTTAGTTTTTTATAAACTAACTTTGACCAGAGCAAAATGCCATGAACAAAACAAACCTCCCCAGCCGCCACGTTTCAATAGGCCCTGAAAACGCTCCGCATAGATCTTTTTATTATGCAATGGGGTTAACGGAAAAAGAAATAGCTCAACCATTGGTTGGTGTTGTGTCAACATGGAACGAAGCCGCACCTTGCAATATAGCTCTGGCACGACAAGCCCAGGAGGCCAAAAGAGGCGTCAAGGATCACTTGGGGACACCACGCGAATTTACTACAATTGCTGTTGCCGACGGTATCGCCATAGGGCACGCGGGGATGAAATC
The DNA here is from genome assembly GCA_902623185.1 of uncultured SAR116 cluster alpha proteobacterium. GTDB lineage: Bacteria > Pseudomonadota > Alphaproteobacteria > Puniceispirillales > Puniceispirillaceae > MED-G116. The sequence continues at coordinate 6,326 of CACNSW010000029.1, read as the reverse complement.
ATCACTGGTCAGCCGCGAGGTTGTTGCCGACTCAATCGAGTTGACGGTGCGCGGCCATTGCTATGACGCCATTGTTGGACTTGCTGGCTGTGATAAGTCTTTACCTGGGGTGATGATGGCGATGGCGCGGCTCAATGTTCCGTCGGTATTCATGTATGGAGGCACGATGTTGCCGGGCCGATTTCACGGCAAAGATGTAACCATTCAAGATGTATTCGAGGCAGTAGGCGCGCATGCAACTGGCAACATTTCGGATAAGGATTTGAATGAGCTAGAACGTGTGGCCTGCCCAAGTGCCGGATCATGTGGCGAACAGTTCACCGCGAACACCATGGCCTGTGTCTCCGAAGCAATTGGCCTGGCTATTCCGGGATCAGCCGGAGCACCGGCACCATATGAGTCACGCGATGAATATGCCTATCATTCTGGACGTTTGGTGATGGACTTGATCAGGATCAATCTTAGGCCGCGTGACATCATCACCCGCAAGTCACTAGAGAATGCGGCAACAGTTGTTGCGGCCACCGGCGGCTCGACAAATGCTGGGTTGCACTTGCCGGCGATTGCCTCGGAATGCGGCATTGAGTTTGATTTGCATCATGTTGCAGAGATTTTCAAGCGCACACCCTATATAGCTGATCTTAAGCCAAGTGGACGCTATGTCGCACGTGATATGTACAAGATTGGCGGCATACCTGTGCTACTAAAAGCGCTACTTGATGGTGGCTATATCCATGGCGACTGTATAACTGTAACAGGCAAGACAATGGCGGAGAATTTAGCCGACGTGCATTTTCCATCTAATCAGGATGTAATCCGAACACCGGATATGCCATTATCATCAACAGGCAGTGTTGTTGGACTGCGTGGAAATCTTGCGCCTGAAGGTGCGTTGATGAAGGTTGCGGGCATGCAAACGCTGAAATTTACTGGAACAGCCCGTTGTTTCGATTGCGAAGAAGACGCCTTTGCTGCTGTCGAACAGCACGACTACATGTATGGTGATGTGCTAGTCATCCGCTATGAGGGACCAAAGGGTGGTCCAGGCATGCGCGAAATGTTTTCAACAACTGCAGCACTTTATGGGCAGGGCGCAGGTAAGAAGGTTGCACTAATCACAGATGGTCGGTTCTCAGGTACAACACGCGGGTTTTGCATTGGGCATATCGGACCAGAAGCTGCAGTCGGCGGGCCAATCGGTTTACTCAAAAACGGTGACAAAATCTCAATCGACGCTGAGGCTGGCGAGATCAATGTAGATCTGAGCGATGAGGAACTTGCAGCGCGCAGGACTGAATGGAGAAGCCGTGCTACGGATTACAACGCCGGAGTTATATGGAAATATGCCCAGACTGTGGGCCCAGCAGAGAAGGGCGCAGTGACACATCCAGGCGCTGCCGCAGAGACGCATGTTTATGCCGATATTTAAGGGCTGACTAATCACTTTTTTTGACAGCCCCTTGGTCGCTATACCTTAAAGCTGTAAAAATTATTGGGTGTTTCTTCGTCATACCCCTTAATCTGATAAACTGTAATTTTTAGTGAATTTTCGTATGATAGTATTGGATTAGGTCAGTTGGCACGACTGCGCCGAACAGCCAATTCACACCAGATGGGGGTGTGATCAGATGGTTTTTCTAATCCGCGCGGCCCCCTGTCAACACCAACGGCTACCAGCTTGTCACCAGCCTCTGGTGAGAGCAGGAGGTGGTCAATTCGGATACCATTGTCGCGCTGCCAAGCGCCGGCCTGATAATCCCAATAGGTATAATAAACACCGCTTGGGTTGAGTGCGCGTAACGCGTCTGTATAGCCACCATAACAGATTTTAAAAAAAGCCGACCGGCTCTCACTACGAGTAAGCGCATCTCCAACCCACCCGGGTGGATCATAGCAATCTATATCCTGCGGGATGACATTGAAATCGCCACCAAGAACAACCGGAATTTCATCAGCCAACAGAGCCTGTGAACGTAAATAAAGCCTTTTCATCCAAGCCAATTTATAGTCAAATTTTGGCCCTGGCGCCGGATTACCATTCGGCAGATAGATGCTAACTACACGAGTGTTTTTAATCGTTGCCTCGATATAGCGGGCTTGTTCGTCACTTGGATCGCCAGGCAGGCCACACATCACATTCTCGATGGGATAACGACTTACTATGGCGACGCCGTTGTAGCTTTTTTGGCCATGCACAGCAACATGCCAGCCCATCTCAGCAAAGACATCAAATGGGAAACTCTCATTCTGGGATTTAATTTCCTGAAGCAAGAGGACATCAGCGCCACCGGCGGCGAACCAGTCACGGATGTGGTCGATACGCGCCTTCGCTGAATTCACATTCCAACTGGCAATTCGCATCGCGCTAGACGGAGAAGGATGTACCACAACCGCAGGATGCAGTGGCGTTAGGGTTGGTGACGGCGAAGTAGGATCCCATCAAATCCTGGATATAATCCAGCTCAGCGTTATCGACAAGTTCAAGAGACATCTCGTCTATTACCACTTCTACACCATAACTAACGAAGGTCAGATCGTCTCCTTGTCGACCTGTATCAATACTAAATTCATATTGGAAACCAGAGCAGCCACCGCCATTTACAGCAACACGGAAAAAGCTATTGTCAGTCTCATCAGCCAGCATTACGGATATGCGCTTGGCAGCGCTTTCACTGAGGCTAAACGTTCCCGCAACCCCTGGCGAAACGGTTTTTCCAGACGTTATCTGTTCTGTTTTTGCCATCATTTAAATCCCCTAGATGTCTTATTTGTCAAATATGACCTCTCAGCAATCTCAAATCAACCCATCAACGTTACCAAAGGGCGCTGAAAACATTATTCACCAATGAATTTCACACTACTCATTACCATCTAAAGTGAGTATTGTACCTTCAGTCGAATAAGTTATTGTCGCGAGCTAAATTGACCAGAAACAGCGCCATATCACTTGCGGAAGACCGAAGCCTCGCGTCCTATGCCTGCCATGGACCAGACACGCGCGGACGGCAATTCGATGAAGATGATGAAACCAACAGCATCGGCAGCCGTACTGCTTTTCAGCGTGACCGAGATCGAGTACTGCATTCTGGGGCCTTTCGCCGCCTTAAACACAAAACACAAGTTTTTGTTTATCATGAAGGCGATTACTTCCGCACACGATTGACACACTCGATCGAAGTGGCACAGATAGCACGCTCGATGGCTCGAGCTTTAAAACTAAATGATGATTTAGCTGAGGCGGTGGCGCTAGCGCATGATTTGGGCCATACACCTTTTGGCCATGCTGGCGAGGAGGCGTTAGCACTCTGCATGGCAGATTTTGGTGGTTTCGAGCACAATGAACAAACAATCCGCATTCTAACGTTGCTTGAACATCGCTATGCTAATTTTGATGGATTAAATCTCAGTTGGGAAACACTTGAGGGTGTGGTTAAGCATAATGGCCCCATTGCAGATCATGTCAAACCGCGCCCAGCTATAATCCAGCTTGACGCGGAGCTAAACCTAGAACTTTCGAACTATTCCTCGGGAGAAGCTCAGCTTGCCAATCTCGCCGATGATATTGCCTATCTTTCGCATGATTTTGATGACGCCTTGCGTGCCGGTTTATTTGATATCTCTGATATCTCTCATTTACCACAGGTTAAACAAGTGCTGGACCGCATCGGGCGCAAATATGGTAAAATCCAACGTGAGCGACTGATACATGAGCTTGTACGACGCTTAATTTCGGTCTTCGTAGAGGATCTTCTGCGTCAATCTGCGAGTAATTTACGGGCGTTGGATGCTGCCCATCCCGATGAAATTAGAAGTGCTGAAAAACCGGTAATTTCCTTTAGCGCAAGAATGGCAGCCGATCTAGAAACATTGCGAGATTTCTTATTCACTAATATGTGGCGCCATTTCAAAGTCAACAGAATGACTAGCAAGGCAAAACGGGTGGTGACAGAATTATTCAATTTGTTTATGTCCGAGTCGAACACTCTTCCAGATGAATGGCAGGTTTATGAAAACCAATCGCTTTCAACCCTGCCAGATGAAGTGAAAGCACGGATTGTCGCTGACTACATAGCCTCTATGACTGACCGCTATGCTTCGCTGGAATATGAACGGCTTTTTAACCTTAGGTCAATTTTACGGTAAATTAATTTATGAATATTTTCAATTACTTCGAATCTAAGTTTAAAGAAATTGTTGATGAAATGAGACGTGCCGGCGTGTTCCCAGAAACGGCTGATACTAGCAAGATTGTGTTTGAGTTACCGCGTGATCCATCTCATGGTGACATTGCTTGTAACGCGGCTATGATTTTGGCCAAGCAGGTAAAAATGAAACCACGGGATCTAGCTAGATTGCTAGCTACGCGTCTTAATAGCTGTGACGGTGTAACAACGGTAGAAATTGCTGGACCGGGCTTCATCAACATAATCGTCGAGCCACGTTTATGGTCCTCGGAGTTAAGGGCCATTCTTGCAGCCGGTAAGAGTTACGGAAGCAACAACAGTGGCGCTGGCAAATCAGTGAACATCGAATATGTTTCGGCTAACCCAACAGGGCCTCTGCATGCAGCACATGCGAGAGGTGCTGTTCTTGGTGATGCACTTGCCGGACTGCTCGAATTCAGCGGCTGGAATGTAACTAGAGAATATTACATCAATGACGCCGGCGGACAAGTCGATACTTTGGCGCGCTCCGTATATCTTCGATACCGCGAAGCACTTGGCGAGAACATCAGTGATATTCCCCCAGGGCTCTATCCAGGCGCCTACCTTCAAGAGGTGGGTAAAGCATTAGCGGCACGCGACGGCGACTGCTATCTTGAACAGGATGAAGCAAAATGGTTGGCCCCCGTGCGGATTTTTTCAATCGATGCCATGATGTCGATCATACGCGACGATCTTTTGCGACTTGGCATAAAGATGGATGTGTTTTCGTCTGAACGGCTGCTTGTGGAGGATGGGAAGGTGCAGGCAGCGATGGCCAAGCTGCACAAGGATGGTCACCTATATCGAGGCGTTCTGGAACCACCAAAGGGTAAGGAGCCAGAGGATTGGGAACCACGTGAACAGTTGCTTTTTAAAGCAACGACGTTTGGTGATGAAATCGACAGGCCCTTGCAGAAATCGGATGGAAGCTGGACTTATTTTTCTTCCGACATCGCCTACCATCTGGACAAACTGGAAAGAACAGGCGGTAATCTTATTAATATTTTTGGCGCCGATCATGGTGGCTACGTCAAACGCATGATGGCCGTTGTCGAGGCGTTATCCGGCCAGAAAGACGCTTTGGACATTAAGCTTTGCCAACTGGTAAATTTGATGGAAAATGGAAAACCAGTGAAAATGTCCAAACGGGCGGGCAATTTTGTCACTGTTCGCGATGTTATTGACACAGTTGGTGCAGATGTCATCAGGTTTATCATGCTCACCCGGCGCAGTGACCAAACACTCGATTTCGATTATAGAAAAGTAACCGAACAATCACGTGAGAACCCGGTTTTCTATGTGCAATACGCCCATGCACGGTGCTGTTCGGTTCTTCGTCAAGCGGGTGCACTTCAGGATGAGGTCTGCCTGGAGCGGTTGACCGCGCCAGCAGAAATGGCTCTTATCAAGCTGTTGGTTAGTTGGCCGCGAATAGTGGTCTCAGCAGCCAATGCCCACGAGCCACACCGTATTGCCTTTTATCTAATGGATCTGGCAAGCACCTTTCATTCGCTCTGGACCGCCGGACGAGAGAATCCAACTTTGCGATTTATACTTGATGATGATGTAGATCTTACATCAGCCCGACTGTGGCTTGTCAAAGCAACCGCATTGGTGATTAGATCAGGCCTTGGTGTGCTGGCTATCCCTGCAAAAGACGAGATGTAGGAGAAAAAATGTCCGAAAACGTAGGCAAAAAAGCGGGTTTGAACTGGCTGGCATTGTCGCTACTAACCATGCTAATTGCAGCGGCAACAGCTGTTGCTTTTTTTCTTTTGCCAACACTGATGCCACAGACGTCGACGGATATTGTGATGATCCGCGCAGAGGAAGGGCCTTTTAAGGCTAAACCCATCGATCCGGGAGGAAAAATCATAACCAATCAAAAATCGCAGGTGATGGATATGCTGGGGGGTCTAACGCCAAAAACTGAGGAGGTGGAAATCCTGTTGCCACCTTCAGGCGCTCCAGAGTTGCCGCCTATCGCTGTTAAAACGTCGCCTAGGCGTGAGGTAGTAGTGTCGGAGGACAAAATAAGCGAAAATGCCGGGGTCGCAAGTGCAGAGAAAGTTAGCAAGACCGACACGTCAGCGGCGCCAGAGAACGATGCGGAGGCACAGT
>CACNSW010000028.1 GCA_902623185.1 uncultured SAR116 cluster alpha proteobacterium | reverse complement strand
ACATTCCCAACCTGAATTAGCAGGAAGTAATTTAACTGAGCTCGTTTCATTTTTTGACGAGGGTCTCTATCAAACTGTTATAAATAGAGCTGTGGACCTGCTTGAGGATTTTCCTGAAAATATTTTGCTTTGGAAACTTTTGGGGGGAGCCTACACATCCTTAGAATGTCATGAAGAGGCAGAAGGAGCTTTCCAACAGGCGCTGAAGTTAATGCCAAATGATGCTAGCCTCAAAAATGCACTTGGAAACACTTTGGCTGCTCAAGCCAAATATTTAGAGGCATCGGCTGCTTTCGAAAGTAGCATCAAACAAGACCAAACCTTCGCACACCCATACTTTAACAAAGCGAAGATAGAAAAAAAACTCGGAAATCCAACTAAAGCAGCAGATTATTTTAGAATGGCAATTGAAAGAGACCAAAATTATGAATTAGCGGCAATCGAGTTAAGTGAAATAGCTCTCGAACATGGATTGCATGCGCACGCTGAGGTCGCTCATGAACTACTTGTTAGACTTGAACCTACCAATCCACATCATTGTAATAATTATGGTGGATCTCTAGTAAAAAATGGCAACTATGAGGAAGCCCAAAAATATTTTCTTAGGGCCATACTATTTGAACCAAAGTTTTGTGACGCCTATAATAACTTAACCATCAGCTTTATCTCGCAAGGAATGTTATCACAAGCCTTGGACACCGTCACAAAAGCACTAGAGGTAAATCCCCATTATTCCAGAACTTACTTTAATTTGGGAAATATCCTTACGTATTTAGGCGATGCCACAAAAGCAAAAATTGCGTTTGAAAGGTCAATTCAGCTTGAACCTGGTCATGCGTCTGCACACAGGCATCTTAGTTTGTCCAAAGTTTTTGCGGAGCGTGATGAACAATACGATTTGATGCAAGAACTGCTCAGGAGTGATAATTTAAGTTCTCAACAGCGCTCTAATTTGTGTTTTGCAGTTGCCAAGGCTGAAGAAGATTTAGGCAATTACAAAGAGAGCTTCCAATATTTAACAACTGGTAACAATCTAAGGAAGAATCTCCTCAATAAACCCAATGCGAACCTCGAAGAGCTATTTAAAGCCACGAAAAAAGCAAATAGCAATCTGTCAACCGCAAAACTCAAACGGCCGTCTAAAAAGCACAACAAGACGCCGATATTTATATTAGGTATGCCACGGTCCGGCACAACTTTGGTTGAACAAATCATAAGTTCACATGGAAATGTTACTGGTGCTGGCGAGCTAAATTTAGTGCACAAATATGGTGGAGATCTGAGTTCAGGGAAATTTAAAGCAACTTCCAAAAGTCTTAGATCATTCAGGAACTCATATTTAACTCGCATCACCGAGTTAGGTGACGAGACAGAATTTGTCACGGATAAAATGCCAAGTAATTTTTTGCATATTGGCTTGATTTGCAATTCAATGCCGGAATCTAAGATTGTGCATATAAGACGGTCACCAAAAGCAATATGTTGGTCAATCTTCAAAACATTCTTCAGGTCGCTTGCTGGTATTGAATATAGCCATGACATCGATGACATCGTTGATTACTACATCCAGTATCAAAAACTTATGACTTTTTGGTTAGAAAAATATCCCTCAAATATTATTGAGGTAAATTACGAGCAACTGACTGAAAATTCAGAAACAGAAATCAAAAAACTAATTGAAAGGTTGGACATAACTTGGGACAGAAATTGCCTGTCGCCGCACAAAAACGAGCGTGTTGCAGATACGGCCTCACTCCATCAAGTCAGACGTGAGATTTACAAAGGTAGTTCCGAGGATTGGAAAAAATACGAACGTTTTATTGGCGACGCCTTCGCGAGGCTAGATGATTTTTATTAATTATTGATCTATTAAGCATGGTAGGGTTCCTTAGCAGGAACCCAGCTTTCTTTGATTAACAACGCAAAATTCACCTCCACAGCTAAAATGTGCTTCCCAAGCTGTTTTAAATTTTTACAAGATACGATCTTTATTACACTTCTTAGCTGATATTTAATTGCATCAATATTGACCGTCTTTATGGTCACAATTTATCTTGAATTGAGGCAGAAAAGTTCAGTTACTTCAAAAAAAATCAAAAAAAACTAATTATTTTTTCCTTGCGTCGTAACAAATGGTGACCATAGCGGCAATCGTGCCGAATTTTAATTGTGGAGGTCACTATGACTGTTATCAATACAAATGTCTCGGCGCTGAACGCTCAAGCCGCGTTAAGCAAAACCGTAGATAAAATGAATACTGCGATGGAGCGTCTTTCAACCGGCATGCGCATTAATTCTGCATCCGACGACGCAGCCGGCGTAGCCATTGCCTCACGCTTGTCTGCGGAAATTACTGGTATTAATCAGGCCATTCGGAACGCACAAGACGGGCAATCAATGATCGATGCTGCAGAAGGTGCACACATTGAAATCGAGAATATTTTGCAGAGAATGCGCGAGTTGAGTGTGCAAGCCGCAAACGATACAAACGACAGCACAGACCGCGCCAATCTTCAGCTAGAGATAGATGAATTACTCGAAGAGATTGACCGTATTGCAGTTACAACGACATGGGCTGGAAAGTCGTTGATCAATGGTACAAGCACATCAACGGCGACTTCCATGGACGACACTATTTCCTATGCCTTCCAGATAGGGTCTGGTTTAAGTTCAGCTGATGCCCTCGACGTTGAAATTGGCGCTGTGACTAGCGCTGCGCTTGGTTTGGCCGCTAGCGGATCTGACGCCGACACAATTTCATATTCCGAGCCAGCTCAACTCAAAATTGACGGCAATACCATCAAAGTAAGCGGTGATTTGGAACATGGTGATGTATTCTCATTCTCGTTAAACGACGCTGCCGTATCGGTAACTTACAGCACCATTGACGAGTATAACGATGATCATAATGGTCTTATATCACAAATCAAAGACACAATTGATGCTTTGAATGTTACTGGAGCAACTGGCTTATCTGGTACTGGATTTGGCAACACCATAACGACAGTCAACAATGGTGATGGCTCTTTGACAATCACCCAGGCGGCATTGCCAGAGGTGGATTCAATTGCTGTTACCGATGCCACCAACACCGCCGCCACTGCAGCTACTGCAGCGTTTTCCAATGGTACTCTGACGTTTACAGCAGGAACAGCGGCTCCTTCAACAGCCACTGATGGCGTGGCATTCAATGTAAATGGTATTGCCGTCTCAGCTGCCGTCGCAGCCTCTGACGGTTATGAAGATACAGTTGTGGGAATGAGTGCAATCATGAAGGCCGCTATTGAGACAACTAACGGCCTTGAAAATGTGAATGTGGTAGATAACGGTGACGGTTCTATCACTCTTACGCAGGATACAACTCCAAAACTTGAAGCTGCCGAAGTGACATTGACCCGCCAGCGTGACGCATCTTTGTCTTATGACGATGCTGGAGTTATCACTGTGGGTGGCTCATTCGTGGAAGGTAAAGAATATAGCTTCAATGTGTTAGGCGAAGAAATCAATATTAAAGCCTCAACCAGTGATAGCTTTTCAGATACCAAAGGTGGTATTGCCGCTCAGATTGCCCAAGCAATCAATGATGCAAACATCTCAGGTGTTTCCGCAGCAAAAACAGCGAATGCGAACACTGTAACAATTACAGGTCAAGTCGTAGCTGAAAACGCCTCCGTGGTTAGTGGTTCTCAATTTATCATAACATCTATTGGTAATACTGACACTGCTACAATTTCGATTTCAGGATCGGATACAACTGTTGTGGGCTCTGCTACGGCCGCGAGTTTCACAGCTGGTGATTCATATACCTTTGATGTCGCTGGCGAGAGCTTCACTTTAACTGTCGGTGCAGATGGCTTCACCAATGATAAAGAGGGTGTTTCTCAGCAGATGAAGGAACTGATCGATGCTGCTAACATTGAAGGTTTGACTGTTGCAACAAACAACGGTACGACTGCATCGGTAACCATCACTCGCGTCTTGACAGGTACAACTGATACAACGACAAGTAATGGAGGATCTACCGTTGTGACCGACATTGTCGTGAAGGACGCTGATCCGAATGCAAGTGACTCAGTTGTTGATGACTTAGCTGTTACAAGTGCAGAACTTGCAAACGAAGCAATCACTCGTGTGGATGACGCAATCACTTCACTTAATGCTCAACGGGCGAACCTTGGTGCAGTGTCAAATAGACTTGATAACGCCGTAGCAAACCTGACAAACACGAGTACAAACCTGGCGTCTGGTCTGTCTAGAGTTCAAGATGCGGACTTCGCTGTAGAAACAGCTAATTTAACGAAGTCACAAATACTGAACCAAGCAGCGACAGCAATGCTTGCTCAGGCAAACGCATCTAAACAAAGCGTTTTAAGTCTACTGCAAGGTTAATCTTGGTAAGAAAACATATAAAAAGGGCGGCGCTGCCGCCCTTTTTTTAGCGAGAAAACAAACATTATCCTAATGATTGGCCCTATCCCTTAAACACACTTAAATTAACGAAGTCTTAAGGGCAGGTTGTTATTTCATCTATGAAAAAACCAAAAATTTTGGTCCACTACAAAAGATGTATCGGGCAATAAAAAGCAAAACAATTTTTTGATGTTTGATTGACTGCATTCTTGGACTTGCTTTTGCAAGCATTATTCAAAAAGCATATATGTCAAAACAAACTCGAAAATACACTTCTATAAGAAACTAGATCAAGGACGTTGGAAAATTAGAAATTTAATACAATGGTCTACTTGGTAGATTTATCCATCTTTCGCGCACAACCAGCCCAAAGCAACTAAAATAAGTAGGGTTTTTGGAAACGAAACTCTGTCGCCTAATGCCTTAACTTGAAATTTGCTCGCTATTTCACCTAATGAAATCAAATAGCGATTGTTGAGTGATTTTTACAAAGGCTTTCTGTGCTGCATCTCTGCTTACCATCAACGACTGAAGGTCGGTAACTAATTTTGTCAGATCAGCATCCTGGAGTTTGGATAGGTTCTCGGTCAGTATTAGGGTTCGCTTATTAACTGAAGCTTGCAAAGTCTCACCTTTATTTATTTGCGCTCCAACTGATGCGTGGTGAAAGCTAAAATGATCGATAGCATCACGAATTCCTTCGGACGAGTCCTGAGGGCTAATCCCATTCATAAGGTCTCGCTCCATATTCATTATCACCTCGAAAGCTCCACCTTGATTGCCTGATATACTTCCGGTAAATAATTCTGCGCCGTCAATACCAGTGTTTAGCCTTAAACTCTCCGACGCTTGGACAGTGTTCACGCCCCTCCCTCCAACGAAAACAATCGCGCCATCCGGGTTTTCTTGAAATGGTTGTTCTTTTACTTTAAACCCGCTGAAAAGATAGTTTCCGTTCTGATCCTTCATGTTTGAAAAGCCTAGGAGAGCATCCTTCAGTTGAGTGATCTCCGCACCAATAGACTTAAGGTCTTGCGGATTGTATGTGCCATTTTTTGCTTGTATCGAAAGCTCGTAAATGCGTGTCAACACATTTACGGAGTCGCCGATGACACTCTCTGTTAATGAGAGCCGATTTCGCGCGTGATCAATATTTTTTGAAAATCTCTCTAGAGCCACCTTTTGATCAATAGCAACAGAGATATTTGAAGCAGCAAGGGGATCATCAGACGGTGCCAAAACTTTTTTTCCCGAAGCTATTTTGCTCTGGGCGTTCTGAACCTCTTCGGTCAATTCATTGAAGCGCGAGACCGATTGTTCATTAAAAACCTTCGTGCTGACTTGCATTGTTTGCTACTCCCTTTATCTCGCCAAAATTATAAACTTTGCACAAGGGTGTTAAAAATTTCCCGTGCAGTTGCCAAGATTCTCGCAGAAGCTTGATAAGCTTGTTGCTGTTCAATCAAACGTGCTGCTTCGGAGTCCAAAGTAACCCCAGAGTAGGCAGCTTCAGCGGCCACGCTGGCTTCTCGTAAGGCCGCTTTAGCATCAGCCGAGACCTTGCTTGATTGTAAAACTGCACCTAAGTTAGCCACAGAAGTGTTGAACATTTCCTGAAAACCACCACGCCCAGTCGTGCTCCCAGTTGAGGATTTTAAATCAATCAGATCACGAAGAGCACTGCCATCACCATAGCCATCGCTATTATTCGCCACTGTGAAATTGTCACCTTCAACTATTGCGCCTCTGAAAACTGCATTAAGGGAGACTGCGGAAGCGTTTCCACCATCATCAACTTGCCTCGTTGCCAATGATGTGCCCGTCTCCTTATCAATAAATTCAACAATCCTGTTTTCTTCGTCGATCACTGTAATTTCTATGTCGCGGGGAACCGTAATTTGATCCGCTGGCGCAACATCATATTGTGCGGCAACCCTCTTCGCTCCATCATCTCTCACAATAATGATCAATTCTTCATCTGGAAGATTGCTAACAGTAATCCTTTGGCCAGCAAGGCTTCTCGCACTACCTGTGATAGTTGGAGGTTCACTGCCATCAACAGGAATGACTGATAGTGTATCGCCATTCAGTGTTATATCAAAATGAGGTGCCACATAGCTCGTATCACTGAATGAAGTTGATGCCGACAAACCCGCACTTATTAACCCAAAGCGTTGCGCTGCGTCCTCATTACCACTCAGGTCAGCTTCATCGATAATGCTAATTTCAGATTTGCTAATCGATCCCTGACTAGAAACGATATTTAAAATATTATCCTCATCCAAATAAGCTATAAGTCTTCCCTCTTCTCCCCCACTGACTTTAATCTCGTTATCTTCAACAAATACCCTATACTCCTGCTCTTCAAATTTTAGAAAGAACTCGTCCCCATCCTCTGGCAAAGATCTAGCAAAACCTGAGACGGTCTGAGTTGCGTTGTCATAACTCAGACTCCTTACAAAATTACTACCACCACTTACTGAAATTGTGGCACCGTCGCTTAAAAATTTGTATGTAGAACCAAGATATTCGATAGTCGCCTTGCCAGAGGCATGCAGCTGCGCCTCGTCTAACCCCATGTCACTCAGGGTATAGGAAAATTCCGTATCAAGACTTGCAAGGCCCACAACCTGTGCAATTGGAGCTGAGGCTCTTAGCTCAGTCAAAATCGACTTTGCAGCGGCCTGACCATCAAAGTCCAAAGCTGCAAAGCTTGCAATGGAAGCCGACAAATCACCAATTTCGAGAGAATATTCTATTGTTGCAGCGGATACCATAAGGCCATCTGGGGACAATTCGTTTGTGTCAACACCATCAAGAGCTTTGAGTACAACAGTCGAATTTGTCCGCGAAGATGCTGCAACATCAATTGCCGAACTTATTGAAGCCTCAGACAAGCTTGTTTTGGTAACACCACCATCCACACTTACTTCAAGTAGCGCGTCATTTCCGTCTACAATGGTTCCCGTCCCATCTGAACCCCCGGTTCCGGTACCATTATATGTGACTGAATAACTCGTAGGAGTTTGATTCGCTATATCACTATATTTTAGTTCCAAACTCCCATCGATTGAAATCACGTCATAGGCCGTAATACCAGACGCATCAAGGGCAGTTTGCAACGCAGCGGCAACACTGTGTTTACTCGCGTAATTAGCTGCTTCAGTCGTAACAATTGGCGCGCCGTCGATGCTTAATGTGTAAGTATCGGTTGAGGTTCTGTTTAAGTTTGGCAATGAAAAATCATTAAACGCCACCGTCTCTGGAGAATATACAATTGAAAAATCAACTAAGTCGTCTCTACTTACAAGAAGACGTTCGTTGTCAGTGTCATAAGAAAAGGAATATCCCAAACTCTCAAAATCAGGTACTTGAGTAGCGTCAAAAATTGCTTGCAGTGCATCGCCAGAGTTTATTGTAGTTAATGCGCTGGGTGTAATCGTCAATTCGTTGCCATCCCCGTCATCCAGAATCAATCGATGAATGTCGCCAGCAACAAGATTGTCCGGCTCATAGATCGCCATGTGATGAATCTTATTCTTGATATCAAGGAGAATATCTGAGGCGTTATCCGAATAAGTTACTACGGTGTCCAAATACCCTTCACCATTAGCACCATTCAAATACTCGTCGTTGAAAATAGCACCGTCGTTAAACGGAATTCCTCCCTCAATTACTGGAGTCCATTTCTCGATTGCTGATTCTGATAGCGGGGCACCAGCTATTTGCCTGCCTTCACGGGTTAAAATCAATACATCTGACGCAACATCGTTTCTAGCCTTTAGCGTAGCATCAACTGTTCCACCTCCCGAAAGGCCAATGCTAACACTAGAAAACTCATCAGCAGACAGACTTAGCGTCAAATTCCCACCAGCACCAGAGACAAATCCACCGATACTTTTTAGTGAAATTTCGTTACCAGCGGAGTCAGTACCAAGAATCGATCCACGATTTAGAAGGCGGGCAATCTCGGCCATATCCTGCCACCCGTTGGTATCATTATTAAAATTAGATTGATCTAAGCTGAATGCGTAAGTTTCGGAGGTAATTACACCACTAGCGTCCGTAGATGAGATGCTAAGTTGTAGAGACGAAATTTCCGGCAAATCAATTTTCGCCATTGTAATTTGGGCTGTTGACTGTCTGGTCAAACTTAAAAGGTCTAATGAATTGACGTTTTTAGGAACAACAGCAACAGTCCCTCCACTCAAAAACTCTGTAGCACTTACAGCCCCCAAACCATTTGTAAAAACCTGTTCAAGTGGCGGCAAATCAGAGCTTTTAGACTCCGTAGTCCTAGAGGCATCAAGCACCGTACCGCTTTCATTGGATGGATCTGAAAAAGACACAATTGGTGATGCGGCAGCAAAATCCTGAGGCCGTGTCAAAGCAAAACTTACGCCTGAGGCCTGACCTCGTACTGGCTCTAATACAAATTGATCAAAGTCTTCTGGTTCACCTGCAAAACTTATTGATAACCCAGGCAACTGAATATCCGTGCGGCCGATCGCTGCAATAGCACCATTATTGTATCTACCTACCCAATGATCATTTTTTTCGTCATATGAGAAGGTTACATCATCTGTTTGAACCGAAGCGTGATCTAAAATTTGATATTCAACCAGAGAGGTTCCAACGTTAGTTTCGTTTTCCGAAATATTTACGTCTATATTCTGGAAAATAATCGATCCCGTATCACCGTCTAAATTTATGCCATTCGCGTGAATTGCATTAGTATCTCGAACAAGTTTAAAGGCAAGTTCGTCCACCTCATGCATAGTATTTGAAATGCTACCATAGGACTCAGCTAGACCATTTAAGGAGCCCTCAGAAACCTGTGAAGTTAAAACACGAGTCGCTCCAACCATAGTGGAAAACAAAATCTTATCGTCATACTTGCTTGCTCTTAATGGATTAGTATCGTTCGCTTGAACTAATATCGGTCCATCGCCTGAATTACCCAACCTTAAAGTTGTGACGCCATTTTCCGATAACTCAACTGAAACATTCACATAACCACTAATTTCATCAATCAACGCATCTCTTTTATCAAGCAACGTGTTATTTTGATTTCCAAGACTAGATGTCGCAACTTGTTGGTTGAGCTCTGCAAGCGCAATCGATAACCCGTTAACAGCTTTAATTTGACCTTGCAAATGATCGTGGATACCGCTTTTGAGATCATCGGTGACTTGTGCCACTCGCTGAAATTCTCCCGCCAAAACCCGCCCCTGTTCCAAGGCAATGGTCCTGGGGGCAAGGTCAGCAGGTTCGGCTACTATTTGTTGTAAACTATCAAAAAAGGCTGTCATAGCAGTGCCAAGGTTTGACTCATCTGAAAGAAGTATATTCTCAAGCCTGCTAACTTGATCAAAAAACGCTATTGAAGCCTCAGCACTTGAATTTGCACTTCTTGCCTTGTTTAGGAGAAACTCATCAAAAGAGCGTCGGATACCATCAACCCTAACCCCTGCTCCGGTTCCACTTGCTTTTGCAGTCACACCTCCTTTCCCAACGCTAATTTCTTCAAGACTTGCTTCGCGGCGCTTATATCCATCAGTATTGATGTTAGCTATATTCTGGCCGGTTACAGACAATGCCTGCCGGTATGCATTCAGACCCGTTTTACCGATGTCAAAAAGACTACTCATTCCACTATTTCAACTTCTTGCCTAATTGAAGAACAAGCGCATCTGCTATCCCAAGATTAACTTTACCTGACAAATTATCAGCATATTCTCTGTCTAACATTTCCTCGTATGTCGTCTTTGCTGAACTGCCAAACAAATCCTCCGCAAGTTTTACTTTGCGCGATTGTTTCAAAAATTCGTTTAAGAAAATTGCTTCAAATTTTTCAGCGGCCGCTCGCAAATCATCGTTATCTTGGGGCTTCTCAAACCGCCTTTGATCCGCCGTAATAAGAGAGGCTTCCATATCTGCAGGAATAATACTGACGTCAATCATACCGTTGGCTCCAATCAGATAATGATAATTTCTGCACGCAAAGCACCCGCCTCACGCAGTGCACCAAGAATCTCAACAAGGTCTGAAGCGCCGGCGCCGACTGCATTTATCGCGTCAACAATGTCTGAGAGCTCAACACCAGTGTCAAAAACAAAAGCTCTTGCCGTTTCTTCCTCTACGTTCAGCTCTGTATCTGCAACCTGGTTAGCCGCACCGGGTGCGACAGTTGCTCCAGCAGCGGTCGTTGTAACAGTTGGGGCGCCCTGCACGATCTTCTGATCTTCTCTAACTTTTACCGTAAGTGAGCCATGAGTAACAACAGCTGGAGTCACTCTGACATCGCCACCAATTACAATTGTTCCACTACGAGCATTTACAATTACCTTTGCTGCAGGACGCGCGGGCGTCACCTCTATATCTTGCAACAAACTCATAAACGACACTTTTTGTCCGGGATCAGATGGTGACCGGACTTTTATAGATGAGGAATCAAGCGCAACAGCAACTGTTGGGCCAAAAACTTCATTGATAGCATCTGCAACATTGATCGACGTGCTAAAATCTGATTGGTGAAGATTTAATATTATGTTGTCCAAAGTTTGGAAAGGCGACTCAACCATTCTCTCAACCGAGGCCCCACCTGGTATTCTACCTACCGTTGGAATGTTAACGGTAAGAGAAGATCCATCATTTCCTGTCACCCCCAACCCGCCGACAGCAAGGTTACCCTGTGCAACAGCATAGGTTTCACCATCAGCACCCAAAAGGGGCGTCATCAGCAATGTGCCGCCACGCAACGACTTAGCGCCACCTATTGCGGAAATAGTAACATCCAAACGCTGGCCAGTTTTCATAAATGCTGGCATTTCTGCTGTCACCATGACAGCGGCAGCATTGGAAGCCGTTATATTTGCAACGTCTGTGACCAACCCAAACTGTGATACCATTGATTGCAATGATTGCTTGGTCAACCCATTGCCTCCGTCACCGGAGCCTGCCAATCCTACAACTATACCATAGCCGACAAGTTGATTTGATCTCACACCAGCAATTGATGTCAGGTCTTTTATACGATCCGCAAAAGCGTTGGTAAGCCCGCCACTGAGCAATGTAAGGGCTATCGCAATACTTTTTAGTAAATTTAGCATCTTTTACCCCACCCTAAAATGGCGAAACAACTCTCATTGCCCTGCTTAGCCAGCCTTGACGCGAAGAGTCCGCAAGTTCGCCGGCGCCAATATAAGTTATTTCTGCATCTGCAATCCGATTTGAAATAATAAGGTTTGTCGCTGATATATCCTCAGGACGAACAAGGCCAGTTAATCTTACGTACTCGTCTCCGTTATTAAGGCGCAACTTCTTTTGCCCAGCGATCTCCATATTCCCATTTTCAAAGACACGGGTTACCGTAACTGTAAGAAACCCAGTCAATGAATTTGATTGAGCCGCGCTTCCTGAACCCGAAAAACTACGTGATGTGCCTGCTTTCAGGGGATCTGTCCCTTTGTCATAGCCGCCAGTGAACAAGTTGGGTAAACCAACTGGAAGGTCGACATCAAACGCATCAGTTTTTGCCGATGCTGCTGTTTGTGATTTTGTCGCTGCGAAGGTTTCCGACAGGCTAACGGTGAGGATATCCCCAACCTCTCGAGCCCTGCGATCAGTAGCGAAAAGCCCACCCTTAGAGGCCATGTAAATTGCGCCAGTAGGCGAACCATGATCCGACGGCATATGAGCTTCTGGGTAAATTGGATCAAACGCGAAGGAAGCCTGATTTTCGACATACGTGGAACAGCCAGTTAACAGCAAGCTGCAGGACAAAATATAAATTGCAGAAAGACGTGCAAACATGGAACCAAGCCGCCCTTGTGATTGTTTACAAGTTATTTGAGATGAAGCGAAGCATCTCATCGACTGAAGTAATAGATTTTGAGCTAACTTCATATGCGCGCTGCGTTTCGATCATTTCTACCAACTCCTGAACAACATTCACATTAGCAGCTTCGAGTGAACCTTGAATAAGGCGACCAAGCCCCTCCTCTTGCGGATTACCAACAATAGGATCACCACTTGTATCGGTTCGTACGTAGAAGCTCTCACCCACTGGCTGGAGGCCAATTCTATTGGTGAAATCAGCAATTGTGAGCTGACCAACCGCCTCAGCGTTATCTGCTCCCTGTTGAAGAACACTAATAATGCCATCACGCGATATGTTAATCTGTGATGCACCTGCTGGAATCTGAACCTCTGGCTGGACAATGTAACCACTGGCAGTGGTAAGCGTACCCTCAGCGTTGGTGGAAAACGAACCATTCCTCGTATAACCAATTCTCCCATCTGGAAGAAGCACCTGAAAGAAGCCTGTTCCTTCAATGGCAAGGTCTAAAGAGTTGTCTGTAGTGATCATGCTGCCTTGCGACATATTTTTTTGGGTGTTAACGATGCGCGCACCTGTGCCTACAGAAAAAGAGGAAGTCAAATTAGTCTGAGCTGTCGTCTGGTCACCAGCGACACGACGAACTTGATACAATAATGTTTCGAAATTAGCGCGGTCGCGCTTAAAGCCAGTTGTGCTTACGTTAGCTAGATTATTTGCGATTATCTGCATCCGCGTCTGTTGCGCGTTGAGCCCAGTTTTGGCTACGTGCATCGAACTGGTTGACATCAGTTTTCTCCTGCTAAAAATCGTTACTTTGTATATTTAGCAAGAGGCGTGCCAAACAAAAGCTCTCCTAATTTAATTTAACTAGGAAGGCGCATCAAACTCGCACCAGCTTCATCTGTCTCAGTGGCAGATGTTATCAACTTTATGTTTATCTCATAAGCACGTTGGTCTTCAATCGTGTTTACTAATTCTTCAGTAATGTTGACGTTACTCAACTCTACGTGTTTTTGAACAATAGTTGGCTTTTGATCCGCGAAAGGAAGTTCGCCATTTTCTGCACGAATTTCTCCATCTGGAAATTTTTTCAATACCTCGCCAACTGCAGTCGTCATCCCAATTGTTGCAACAAGATTTTTGGTTCCAGGCTCAGAACCAAGAGGCTCAACAAAAATATCCCCATTGTCCGCAATTTTAATCGACCTGTACGCGCCAACTTGAATTGGCTGTTCGTTTTTATCTAAGAACTTGTGCTTTGAGCCGTTTATCAAAAAACCATCTTTATCAACACTCAAATCCCCTCTCCGCGTAAGGGAGGGAGCACCGGGACCTTTAACCAAAAAATAGCCGTCACCACGAATGGCAACATCCATATCCGATCCCGTTTGCGACAAGGTTCCAGGATCAGATTCAAAGATATTTGTATCGTCACGAATAGCCAGCGCGCGTGTTTGAAAAGTATTCTCAGTCTCAAGAAATGCTGATCCAACAGATTTTGTGCCCAAGTCCCTGCGATAACCAGGCACATTAATATTTGCCATGTTTTGCGCTCTCACCGAACGATTATCATAAATATTGTTCAGCGTGTTGAATGCGGTGTAAATCAACCTATCCATAAGAATCTCTAGCCTTTCACTATTATTCATACATTACATACGGATGTTAATGATTGTCTGCGTAAGGCCAGTTGTTGTTTCAATAGCTTTTGCAGATGCCTGGAAGTTCCGCTGCGCTGTTATCAGATTGACCAACTCCTCAGTGATGTCAACATTCGAACGCTCGAGTGAACCGGACAAAATATTGCCAAAGCCTTCAGAACCTGCCTCACCGACCTGCGGTGCACCAGACACAGCTGTCTCTGTGTAAGTCGCATTACCAATTTGTTTCAAACCGTTCTGGTTGTTGAAGTTTGCCACAACGATCTTACCAAGCGGGTTGTTCTGTCCGTTAGTGTAGTTCGCCCGGATGGTACCTGATGAGTCAATCTCGATACCATCGAGGCGACCAGAGGTGAAACCATCCTGTTCAACTGTAAGCACCGAGAAAGGCTGAGCCAACTGTGTTGAGGTTGAGAAATCAACATCTAGTGAGATCGATAATCCCTCACCCTGTTTTTCATAATGTACGAGGTTCTTTGGACTTACAAGTTTACCTGTCTTATCGAAGGTCAACTCTCCCTCGTCAATGTATAGGGGAAAATACCCATCAACCATATTTTCTGGCGGGTTAGTTACAACTTCTCCATTCGCATCAACATAAAGTGCAACACCGTCAGCGTCAGTCGCTTGAACCAAATTAAAGATTTCTGGAACAGTGCCAACACCCAATGGCACTTCGTCTAGACCAAGGCGAGCAGCACCCTTAACTTTGATCGTCGAGTCTGATCCCGTTGTACCTGAAGAGAATGTAAAGTTATTTGATTCGCTGCTATAGGACACAGTTACTCCACCAATTTGCACCCCTGTATCCGGGTCTACAATCTGATTGATACGCGTCTGAAGTGCCTCAGCCAGTGTCGTTCCAACATAGGAAGTCGCAGGAACCTCAATTATGCCACTGATGCCATTGACCGAGACGTTAAAAATATTGTCGCCAGTCTGTGTCGATAATTTGAAGACATTGGTGAGAGGTTCATTAGCACTTGCTCCAATTGCAGTTGCTGATGTTGCTTTCAAACCTTTTCCGGCCGTAAACAAAAAGCCATTTTTTGTAGCGCCAACACCAAATAATGAATTATCACCATTACCAATAACTGTGGCATCAACGTCATAAGCTTGAGCGACCCTAGCCCCGGTAGTCGTGCTGATCGCGTATCTGCCGACTTGGATGTTAGAGGCTTTTTGGTCTTCTGTAACACCGTTCGCTCCATTCGCAGCAATTTCCTCACCAGTAGTACCGCTGGATATGGTAAAGGTTTGTAGCTCACTGTTGTAATTTACGTTCACACCATAGCGTTTATCATTAGGTTGAATTTCTTCTCCCGTAGCAGTAAACGCAGAGCCAAAATACACTTCGCCACCACGAATTTGAACACGTTGCGCATTGTCCGCATTTGTCAAGCCCAGATTGTTTGTGCCAGTTTGAGTGGCTGAGCCATAGACAGAAAACGAATTGAAGTTACTGTCTGTGCCTGAACCAAGAACGGTCCGGTCAACTTCAAACTGAAGTCTTTGGTATATGGCATCGTAACCAACTTTAACTGGCGGGCTAAGTTCATCAACCCAATCAACAGAACTCACCTCCCCGACTGTGCTGGTGACAGCGGTTCCAGAGACTGAAGTGGTTGTAGCACCACCATCAACACTGACGTTAAAAACATCCGTTGTATCGGTAGTTGTGATTTCAATTTCTTCATTATCATCACGCGTTACGAACATCTGTGTGATTACAGTATCTGTCGGAGCATTGTCCGTTACGGTGGAAACAACTCGGGATGTGTTTCGCCAGCTATCAGTGGTAACACCAGCAGCGTCTGTTGCGGTGCTGGTTGTCTCCACAACCACTTCACCAGAGGCGTTGACAAACGTGAAAGAAAAACCCTTTAGATCTGTTATATTATTTTCAAGTTCATCAGCTATTGCCTGAAGTGCACCACCGGCGGAATATGCCCCAAGAGCGGCAGTATCAATTGTTAAAGTGTCAGTAGCATCCGTTTCACTCGTAAAAACAAGTTCCATGTCATCACCTGCATCCCAAGATGCAGGCTCGGTTATAATGACCTGCCGATGAAAATTTTGAAGCCCAAGGCCCTCTAGGTTTGCAGCTAGGGAGCTCCCATCATCGATAGTATTATTAATCATCCAAGTGCTTGCGACAAAGGCGCCATCCTCTGTTTTTGCTGTAGAGCCTTGCTTTTCTCGCAAAACAATTTTTTGGCTGGAATAGTCCTCTTTGGCGCCTTCGTACACTGGCGATGTGCCCTCAAAAAAAGCTTCCATTGTTGGTTCAGCTTCAGCGGCGCTAGTCAACGCAAAAATGTTCGCACCAGCGCCAGCTGCGGCCACTTGGAAATCCTCATCTGCCACTGCTAATCCACTTGTACTGACGTCAATGTATTCATAGCCGTTAGTGTCAGTGCCAACTGATGATATGATCATGCTCCGGCCGTTAAGGTCAGCTCTAAAATCCTGATCACCAACAAGCATCAAACTACGGCCCTGCTCAAAATTTGTTGTGTCAGACACAAAAATTCTAAGTCTATTTTCTGTAGCGGCATACTCAATAAAATTTGTCCCGTTTGAGGCAACTTCCTCAGCTTCGGTGAAAACATCTAAAGCGGGACGATTGTTATAAAACGAGTGGACCAGAAAATGATTATCTGAAGGGTCATCCGCTCTCTCTACCTCAATCAAGGCTGAGCCTTCATAAGGTGCTTCGATTGTCTCACCTGTTGTTTTGACGAACTGGAGTCCACCCACACCCAGCGGGTCATCAGAATATGCGCGCCCATACTCATTAAGTGTTTCATTAATCCGAATTTGTGAGTGAGCAAGGAATTGTTCTTTTGTAAAATCAGGCGATGTGCCCGTGATTGAAAAATCTGTTCCGAGAGCTTCTGTTACGTAGCTATCAGTTCCAAGCAACTCAACAGAGACTTTATTAGTTAAATTTGTTATCGAACCGTCTGCGCCAACACGCTGGAAGTCAAATGTTATGGTATCATCAACATTCTGCTCAACCTGGAATTTACGATCATCGCCGTATGCTGCATTTATCGCACGCTCTACTTCAGCTGCCAGCTGTGTTGCATTATATTGCCCAGGATTGATATCAATGCTGACTGGTTGGTCAGAGTCGTCAACATTAACAAGAAGAAAATCCTTACCCCAATAAACATCACTCCCTGCATTTCCAGCTTCTCGCGTCGCCTTAAATTGCAGCGGATCCGTAACGATTTCTACTAGCTTGTCACCCTCTTCACCAAAGTCAAAGCTTGTTGTCTCACCTGTGACTGAAGCAGGTTGTGATGGTACTTTAGTTTGAAGATCGTCTAGCTTGTAAAGAGGAGATCCTTTTCCTTCAATGAAATAGTTATCATCTGGTATGGACGTTGTCTGTTGACCAAATCGGTCAACAAAAATCTGATTCCCCGCATCATCCACTGCACTTACCAGATCAGGATCGATAATCGTGTCATTAATTACAAGACGAGTGTCATATTTGTTTGTTGGGTCGGCAGCTGAAGCCGCCTGGGTTTTGATAAAATAAACAGTTGCAATAGTTGGGTTACCCAAATCATCAAAGATCGTGATTGATGTTGAATTTGAGAAAGTGCTCGGATCATTTGCGTTAAACTCATAGCCATCAGCAAATTGAGCACGATCGGTTACAACATCGGATGCCGCATTAACGTTCACACCAAGAGTAATGTTTGACGTTGCCTGAGGATCACCAGAGGTCACGGGCAGTTGGAGAGGTACTGCACTGTCAAGGTCCTTAGCCGTCACCGAACCATCCGTGTTTACAGGATATGTTAGAAGATACTGTCCAGCAGAGTCGACCACATAACGATCGTTGTTAACACTAAGCGAACCGTTTCTTGTGTATACCGTTTGACTCGCAGTCAAAGATGGCTTCAAAGCGAAGTAACCCTGACCAGAAATTGCAAGGTCAAGAGCGTTTAAAGATGACGCAATGTTACCCTGAGTAAACTGCTGCTTAATACCCTTTAGGATCGTACCTGAACCAATTGACGAGGAGGCATTCTGCAACGGTGATGTTGCAAAAATATCACCAAACTCGACACGGCTCCGCTTGAAACCTGTTGTTCCGACGTTGGCGATGTTGTTCGACGTCGCCGAAATATCTGCTGACGACCCGTTCAATCCTGTCAATGCGGTATAAAATGACATTTTTTTCTCCTATAAGATCTTTATGACCCTAGTTAGTCCTTTTGTTTTGGGCTGATTTTTCTATTAATTTTTGGCACTTCGGAACTTTGTTACATCTGCGGCTCGCACCTCGCCATAATCACGAACGTCAAGCATTACCCCGGTTAGTGCATCTCCTTTAGAAGCCGCAAGAACCTCCGCAAAAATTGATGGCGTCAATGCCTGCTTACCTTCACCAAAGTCAGCGTACGCCTCAATACGAACGACATTACCACTGCTAACAATCTCGTCTGGTATATCCTCCCAGGAAAATCCAACGAGCCCAGCCGGTCGAGCACCCAAATTAATCGAGTGTAACATTTGACCGTTGCCATCGCTGAAAGTAAGGCTAGTTGAAGCTGATGAACGTGGAAGATCGAGCATGCCATGAACCTCGCCACGATCATCAGGGCGGGCATAATTACCTGGAACCATAACCGAGTTTCCAAGCATGTTGGACGCTGTGGCAATGCGGAATTCTGCCAGTTGTTCGGCGATACCCTTTAGGGTCTGGCTCATCTCAGTGATACCCGTCACTTGGGAAAATTGTGCCATCTGTTCTACCATCGCTGTGTTATCCATCGGGGCAAACGGATCCTGATTCTGCAACTGAGTCGTCATTAGTTTGAGGAAATCAGACTGACCAAGTGAGTCTGACTTTTTTTGCTGGGTTTCGTCATCCTGACTAACACCCAGTTTTTTTAAGATACTGTCAATTTGAGTTTGACTCGTTGAATCTATCGTACTCATAAATTTTCTCCGCTAGCTTATTTACCCATGTTAATGGTGCGCATCATCAATGCTCTTAAGGTGGTTACCACCTCAACATTATTTTGATACTGACGATTAGTTTCCGTCATTTCGATGAACTCTTCTTCCATATTAACCGCGGCTTGATAAACAAACCCACTGTCATCGGCTACAGGGTGGTTCGGCATATAAACACGCTCAGGTTTTCTATCTGTAGTCGTTATACCCTCAATTGAAGTTGTTGATATTCCTGACTCTTTCACTGTGTCAGCATATTTCGTCACAAATATAGGCTTCATAGCCTTGTAGGCTTTTTCTTCAGAGCCAGCGACATTACCTGCGTTAGCTAGGTTGCTGGCGATTGTATTTAGGCGCACCATCTGTGCAGCCATTGATCTTCCAGCGATATCAAAAATGTTCTTTATCTCAGACATACTGCCGCCTATTCTCCCTTGATTGCCGACAATAGGCCGGAAATACGGTTATTAAGAAAAGTAAGCGATGTCTGGTATCGCATGACATTTTCTGAAAATTCCATCTGCTCTACATTCATCTCGACAGTGTTACCATCACGTGAAGGGTTAATAGGCTGTCGATAGAGCATTTCCTTGCCATTACCTTTGGCTAGAATCGGAAAGTGCTTTTCGCTAGTTGTATGCAACGGCCCAACACGCTGAGCTTTACGCATCTCAGCGTCAAAATTGATATCACGCGCTTTAAAATGAGGTGTCGCTGCATTTGCGATGTTGGATGCCAGGACTTTATTGCGCTTTGAACGCAATAACAGGGCTGTCGAATGGAGATCCAGATATTCACTGATTCCCTTCATTACTTGTCCTTTCACCTATTTCCAACACTTAGTTGATAGTTCCATTTGTACTTTTGGCCGTCACATGACAGTCTTTATACATCGCTTCTTTGCTGTCTCGACGGAGTTCCGTTGGTCCAGAAATTGCAAGTACGATGCCAAACATAATTACGAGGATAAAAAAATGGGTTCGGCGACAATCCCAAACAGTGGTGGCCCGGGATCTACCATCCAATTAGCACCAGAGACCATAAGAGTGCGTGACACAGTTATTGAACGCTGTGAAAACCAAACACTTGAGAAAATGAATGAATTTGTAAAATCGCTGCTGGCAAACGAAACCGATGAGCTTAAGCGACTTGGGATTTTAGCAGCGCGGCTCTTTATTCTTCGCCAGCGCATTCAAAACCTTGGCGCTGACAGCCAAATTATTGATGCTAAAGAACTGCTCGACGAGACACATATTTCTGATTCTTCGCCTGTAATCGCCGATGCGCCGTCCACTCCACCTGAGAAAAGTGGGTGGACGAGGCTCCGCATCACAAAAGAATGCGAAGTCAATAATGTCCGGTTTTTTGACGGGGCAATAGTGGACGTTCGTGCCGAGGACGCCGAGGCATTGATCAATAGTGGTAATGCGGAAACTGAGAAAAAGGTTAAGCCAACTACACCAGCGCCAGTCGTTAACAAAGAAGATAAAGCGGAAATACCTATAAAGCCCACTATTGAGTCGGTTCCAAGCGCAGAAGATAAAGCTATAACTAAAACTTTGGAAGCCAGCTCGAC
>CACNSW010000027.1 GCA_902623185.1 uncultured SAR116 cluster alpha proteobacterium | reverse complement strand
AGCCTCAGATTCGACCATTAGTACCCCTTCGTGCGTGCCGGCCATAACCAGATCAAGCTCCGAGCTTTCCATCTGCTCAACCGTCGGATTCAACACATAGGCACCGTCGATCCAACCAACGCGGGCAGCTGCGATCGGGCCGAAGAAAGGCACACCCGACAAGGTCAGCGCCGCCGAGGCACCAATCATTGCAACAACATCTGGGTTATTTTCCATATCATGCGCCAACACCGTACAAATAACCTGCGTTTCACATTTAAAATTACTGGGAAACAAAGGACGGACTGGCCTATCAATCAGACGGCAAACTAAAGTTTCATTTTCTGATGGACGGCCCTCACGCTTGAAGAAGCCCCCTGGTATTTTACCAGCAGCGAATGCCTTTTCCTGGTAATTCACAGTCAGCGGGAAGAAATCCTGCCCAGGCTTAGGACTCTGCGCGGCAACAGCGGTACAAAGCACCGAGGTGCCACCAAGGCTGACCATTACGGCGCCGTCAGCCTGGCGGGCGATCTTGCCCGTTTCCATTACAAGGGGTGTGCCACCCCAATCAAGTTCTTTGCGGAAAATTTTGAACATAAATTCTATCTCTTTCGTGCGTTCTGTTAAGGGCATAGAAACCACTAGAGGAACCTGACTGATCCACTAGCTGTAAAGGGATTTTTGGGGTGTTTTTGCTCAAATCTCTGTCTGATTTAACCTATGGGCACCCGCGCGCGTCAAACTGGGCCCTGCGTCTTTTCGACTTCCCTTTAATATGGCGCCTTTTTTGCACGACATTGGCAAAATTGCAAACAAAGAAATATTTTTTAGCCACCCCGCTTTGGCAGGATAGCTTTTCATTGAGGAGGTTAAAAAACAGCTTATCGGCGCAATCCTAGCCTTTCGATCAATGCCTTATATTTAGCCACGTCACCAGCCTTGATGTAATCAAGCAAATTGCGGCGCTGGCCAACCATCGACAATAGTCCACGGCGTGAGCCAAAATCCTTCTTGTGGGTTTTCAAATGTTCAGTCAGATTACGAATGCGCTCTGAGAGGATAGCAATTTGGACTGTAGCTGAGCCTGAATCCTGGGCTGTGTTGCCAAACTCCTTAATAAGCTCTGCCTTACGTTCGTTTGTTATCGACATCAAAACCTCCTATCGTTTAACACCACAGCGGGTAGATCAAAAATTGAATACGCGGACTGGGCATAATTCGCCAGCCCTGGTCGTTACCAGCGCAACCGGTTGATCACCATTGAGGGTGATTGCAACGGCTTCTGGCAGGAGCAACGCAAACCGACGCTGTGCCTCACTAGTAGTCAAGGGGAGCGTCTGTCCGTGACGGAATCTAGCAGCCTCGTCCTCTGAAATGGGAAACGCCAGGATGTCGTCCAGCGCACTCACAACAGGTTGCAGGTGCTCGAAAGCGGCTGCACTATGGTTTAAAGTCTTAAGAAAATCCAGTGAAATCGACGATTTCTCGGAAAACGGGCCGACAGAGGTCCGGCGCAGCATTGATATATGCCCCACCGTGCCAAGTCGTATAGCCATATCACGTGCTAGTGAGCGAATATATGTTCCTTTGCCGCAGGTAATATGAAAGGTAGCCGAATCTATTGACTGTGCATGGAGCGAGAGCGCGTCGATGTTGACGGTGCGCAGCTTCATTTCGGGCATTGCCGGTACCTTGCTGCAGGTAGGATTGGGCGGCTGCGCCGCTTTTCGTGCCAATTCATAGGCGCGTTTACCATCAATCTTGATTGCCGAGAATGCAGGCGGTACCTGAAGTATTTTTCCAATAAACTCAGGAATGATACCATTAATAGCTGCTTTCGTGGGCCGAAGGGGCGACACCTCAACAATCCTACCTTCCAAATCATCGGTCGCCGTCTGACTGCCCCATGCGATGGTAAAGGCGTAGGACTTCTGCCCGTCCATAGCATAAGCGACTGTCTTCGTGGCCTCGCCCAGTGCGATAGGCAAAACACCGCTGGCTAGGGGGTCAAGAGTACCACCATGCCCAGCCTTAGCTGCATCGAAAACGCGGCGGACGATCGCAACAGCCTTAGCAGAACTTATGCCAGCGGGCTTATCAAGATTGATCCAGCCATGAACTAGTTGACTCCGCCCCTTCACCATCCGGCCTCCATTTGTTTAGAATTTATTTTATTGGCGCAGATTTTTGAAGACAGTGTTGATTCTATGGGCTGTTTCGAAACTCTCATCAAGCAGGAACTTCAGACGTGGCAAACGACGTAAATGCACTTTTGAGGCCGTCAACTTTTGCAAGAACGGGGCCATCCTGTTCAGCGCTGGCAGCACGACATCCGCCTTCACGCCTCCAAGCGGTATGGTATAGACCAACGCATTGCCGAGATCCGGGCTTACAGATACCTCAGAGATGGTGATCGATACATTTTCTAAATCAGAGTCAAAGAAATCCTCGCGTGCCAATATCTCCGATAGCGCATGGCGCAGTGACTCTCCAACGCGCAATTGCCGCTGGCTGGGAACTTTAGATGGTCGCTTGAATTTATTGGCCATAACTAGCCACTTCCTTAATACTAATCGCCAACAACCAAATGGTCATAAACAGACTATTCTGTGGTTTAGCCGTTTCTAATCGAGGGTTCTGGCAACCTCGCGAAGTTCAAAACACTCGATTACATCTTTTTCCTGAATGTCAGAATAGTTTTCAAACGCAATACCGCACTCAAACCCTTCGCGTACCTCCTTGACCTCATCCTTGAAGCGCTTGAGGGTTTTCAATGATCCTTCATGGACCACTACATTGTCACGCAGCAGCCGGACTTTGCAACCACGCTTGATGACACCCTCAGTCACCATACAGCCGGCTACTTTGCCAATTTTTGATACACCAAAAACCTGGCGGATTTCAGCATACCCGATGAAATCTTCCTGCGTATCTGGGCTGAGCAAACCACCCATGGCGGCTTTAACCTCATCAATTAGCTCATATATGATGGAGTGATAGCGAATCTCGACCCCATCCCGCTTGGCCAGATCGCGGGCCTGCGGAATAGCCCGAACATTGAAACCAACCACAATGGCATTTGAAGCTACTGCAAGTGAAATATCTGATTCACTCAATGCGCCAACGCCTGCCGAGAGCAATCTCACCTTAACCTGTTCGGTCCCCAATTTTTCGAGCGCGACCCGGATAGCCTCAAGAGAGCCGTGAACATCTGTTTTGATCACCACCGGCAGCTCTTCAGCCTCGCCAGCGGCGATGGCAGACAGCATCTGTTCAACAGAACCACGCGCGCCCTGAGCTGCAGCACGGTCCTTATTGAGGCGTGTGCGGTATTCAGCAATTTCACGTGCCCGGGCTTCAGTCTCAACAACAACACAAGCATCACCAGCCATTGGAGTTCCGTTAAGGCCTAAAATTTCCACCGGTTGACCTGGCCCTGCTATTTTCAAATTCTGACCACGGTCATCTAATAGCGCACGCACACGGCCACTCTCAGCACCTATTACAAAAATATCTCCACGCTTGAGGGTGCCTCGTTGGACAAGCAATGTCGCAACCGAACCACGACCGCGCTCTACCTTTGCCTCGATAACAACACCCTCCGCATTGCGATCTGGGTTGGCCTTAAGTTCCAACAATTCGGCCTGCAACATTATTGCTTCTTCGAGCTTTTCCAAGCCTTGGCCTGTATGCGCCGAGACATCAACACAAAGAACATCACCACCAAAATCCTCGGTAATAATTTCTTGCTGCAGCAGGTCATTACGAACCCTTTGAGGGTCCGCTTCCGGCTTATCGCATTTATTGACCGCAACAATTACCGGACATCCAGAAGCCTTAGCGTGGTTAATCGCCTCAATGGTTTGTGCCATGACCGAGTCATCGGCTGCTACCACTAAGACAACAATGTCGGTAATGTTGGCACCCCGGGAACGCATTTCAGTAAATGCTTCGTGGCCTGGAGTATCGATGAAGGTGATAGTGTTCCTATTATTTGTCGTGATTTGATAGGCGCCAATATGCTGAGTGATACCACCAGCCTCACCAGTGGCAACGTCTGTTGCACGAATTGCATCCAGAAGGCTTGTCTTGCCGTGGTCAACGTGACCCATTACCGTAACAACAGGTGGCCGCGGCTGCATTTCATTAGTGTCATCTTCATCACCGGAGAGGCCAATCTCAATATCAGACTCGGACACACGTTGGACCTTATGGCCAAGCTCAGTGGTAATCAATTCCGCAGTCTCGCCATCAATCGACTGTGTCGCCGTTGCCATAATCCCAAGCTTCATAAGCTCCTTGACCACGTCAGCAGTGCGTTCTGCCATCCTATTAGCAAGCTCACCAACGGTGATTGTATCAGGAACGATGACATCTCGGACTTGCTTAACCTGCACCTGATCCTCTCGCATCCGAGCCTTTTCGCGTTGCCGCTTAACTGACGCCAACGATCTTTGACGACGATCATCTCCTGACAATGCCTGAGTAATCGTCATCTTGCCGGATTGTCGGCGTCCAACACCATCACGGCGGACAACTGGTGTCCGACGTGGCGCCATTTCGTCGGCTGACTTGCGACGACGGTTATTTGTTTCACCACCTGCATCTAGGTCGGGTGGATTAACCCTACCTGTCTTCGTAGACATAGGTTGAGCTGGCTGACGACGTGCATTCTCTTCAAACAGCGCGATAGACGCGCTCTCGCGACGCCTTTTTTCCTCAGCCTCTATTTCCTTGAGCTCTTCTAATTCGGCTGCACGGCGAGCATCAATTGGGTCAGGTCTTTCCACAGGTTCTTCGGAAGTTAATCCGTTCTTATTACTGAGACCCAGTTCTTCATTCAATCCCTCAGCTTCAAAGGTTTTTTCATTTTGTTTTTTATCTGCAGTATCCGAATTTTTGAGACTCTCAAGCGCACGAGCCCGCGCCGCACGCTCCTGTGCTGTGAGCTTACCTTCTGCTTGAGGTGGGCTTTTTGGCGGTGTCGCGAGAGTATCGGTCTCTGACTGCAACGGGGCCTGTGCCTCACCGTCAGGACGCGGGATGCCTCCGCGCTGCGGAGCTGCGGGTGCGCGCTTGCGCCTGACCTCAACCTGCACAGCTCTCCTACCAGCCCCCAGCGAAGGAGCTCCACGAAGCTGGCCAGCGTCAATATTACCTAACGTAAGCTTACCGCCTGATAGGCTCAATTTTTTCGTTTTGCTGCTCTCATCGCTCATTTCCGACCCTTTCATGAAATGATCACAACCGACACAAAGCCGAATCCGCATATCGATGCCATTAACAATGGCTAGGTGATACACCCGTCAGGCTACAGATTACAACCCGCAGAGATGTAAAAGCCTTCCATTCGTGATATCTCTTGACGCAAATTGGTGCATAAATTTTCCTCTGAAGTATGATTTGGCACGAGAAGACCCGCAAACGCTAGAGTTTCGCGCCCACAGATCTGGCCTATCTCTGATGCCAAAAGACAAGTCGTAGACCAGGTAACACCAAGTCTATTACGCAGACGCTGTGCTTCACGCTGCGAGGCATCAGGCGCAATAATTAAACCAATGCATTCACCGCTGGTGAGAAGCTTTCCAGAACCGCCAACGAGGAGGCCAGCGCGCCTAGCCATACCAGCACGGGCTATAACTCGCCTACGCAAGAGGCATTTGACTCGCTCTATCTCTACCTCAATATCACCACAACAAGCGTCAATCGTTCGCTTAAAATGGCCTTTTTTAAAAGCCTCTTGCAGAACTGATCTGTCCGCGACAATCCATGCACCGCGCCCCGGTAACCTTTCCGCAAGATCTAGGGTTGCCGTACCATCAGGCCCAGCCACAAATCTAAGCAGATTGTGGCGGGCTAGGGTTTTCCCGGTTGCAATACAGGTGCGCTCCGACATGCCGTCTTGCTCTCATGACCTAGCCATCGGCAACATCGGCGTTAGCCGCATCACCTTGTTCCGTAACGATTTCTGGCTGGCCCTCCTCGTCGTTAAACCAGTGCGCCCGCGCTGCCATAATAATATCGCCTGCCTCAGCATCATCAGTCAGCTCATGTTCGGCAAGAATTTCAATAAGTTCCTCGTTGTCGAGGTCAGCGAGGTCGTCCAATGTACGCACATTAGCCTCAGCCAAAGTCAGCAGCATACCAAGACTTATGTATTCAAATTTGCGCAGATCATCTGCAACATTCATTTCATCAAGCGCCGTATTAATTCGCTGCGCTTCGCGATCAACATATTCCACAGCACGGCTTTGCAGTTCCGCGGCAATATCCTCGTCAAATCCCTGAATATTAGACAGTTCCGCAACCGGAGTTTCGGCAATTTCCTCGGGCAAGACAAAACCCTCTGCAACAAGAAGGTGCGCGATGACATCATCAATGTTGAGGGCCTCAATAAAGCGTGTGGAACGAGACCGGAACTCTTCTTGGCGGCGCTCTGATTCCTCGGCCTCAGTTAGAATATCGATGTACCAACCCGATAATTGCGAGGCGAGACGGACATTTTGACCTCGACGGCCAATAGCAAGACTGAGCTGGTCATCAGGAACGACAACTTCCATCCGTCCGGCCACCTCATCCATTACAACTTTGGCAACCTCAGCTGGAGCCAGTGCGTTTACAACAAAAGCTGCTGGTTCCTCGGTGTAGGGGATGATCTCAACCTTTTCACCCTGAAGTTCTCCAACAACGGCCTGCACTCGACTACCACGCATGCCCACACAAGCTCCCACGGGATCAATGCCCGGGTCTTTGGATATAACAGTAATTTTGGCGCGGCTACCAGCCTCGCGAGCAACCCCCTTAATCTCAATAATCCCGTCATATATCTCTGGCACTTCTTGGGTAAACAGCTTAGCCATGAATTCGTTGCAAGAACGCGACAGGAAGATTTGTGGTCCACGCGGTTCTTCACGGACATCAAGAACATAAGCCCGTACCCTATCACCTTGACGCAGATTTTCTCGAGGGATCATCTCTTCACGGCGTATCACCGCTTCAGCGCGGCCAAGATCAACAGTGATCGAATAGCTCTCAACGCGTTTAACGGTGCCAACAACAATTTCGCCAACACGGTTTTTATATTCCTCATATTGTCGGGCCCGCTCAGCGTCTCGCACTTTTTGCGAAATCACCTGCTTGGCAGTCTGTGCGGCTATACGACCGAATTCAATTGGTGGCAAGGACTGACGCCAGAACTCGCCGATACCAAGGGGTGGCGATTGCTTGGCGCCTTCGGTAAGGCTCATTTGCGTCGCGTCATCCTCAACATCTTCGACAACTTCAATCCACCTTTCCAGCGTAATCGCACCGGACTTCCGATCGATCATCGCTCTAATATCACGATCAAGACCGTATTTAGTACGTCCAGCTTTTTGAATGGCCTCCTCCATTGCAAGCATAACTTCTTCACGCTCGATTGATTTCTCGCGCGCTACAACATCTGCAACCTGAATGAGTTCGAGACCTGGGATTGAGGAAGTGTCCATATCTTTACCTGTAATTTCTGTGTGGCACCCGGATATCAACGGGCCGGAACATTTAGGATTTCACTGGGGTCAATACGCGCTGACTCAATATCTTCAAAATTAAAAACAAACCGCCCAAAAGACGTTTCAATGACCACTCCTTTAGTCTCATCGAGACCAGAAAGACGACCGGAGAAACGGCGTCTACCATTTACCATTCGCCGAAGAGTAATTTTTGCAAGCTCTCCAGCGAATCTATCATAATCCTCTATTCGTGTCAGAGGCCGGTCTATTCCTGGCGAACTGATCTCTAACATGTAGGCAGAGCTGATAGGATCGTCGACATCAAGAAGCGTAGCAACGTGCCGGCTAATTTTCTCACAATCCTCTACCGTCATACCCCTCTGCTCGATTGGCTCCGCCATTATTTGCAACTGGTTTCGCCCTGTTTTCTTCCCACCCGAAAACATTGTTCTAACCAATCGAAAACCAAGATCCTGCAGCGCTGGTTCGATGATCCTATTTATCGTCGTTTCGACCAAATGTTATCCACTCACCAAGCCAGCCTTTTGCCTAGACTTTGCCGGTATAGCTCCCCATATTGATTTCGCACAATAAAAAAGTGGGCAAAAAGCCCACCGTCGTACCCTGACAGTTTGTTTTACTTGTAATAAAGGTTTTGTGATCAAAAAACAAGCCTTTCAAGCGATCCTTTCAAAACTAAACCAACAGGGTGTCCGAGCTTCCTTGTGTGCTTTGCACATATAACGGGTCTTTGGTATGTGAGCCGGCCGGTTTCGCCAGTCATCTGGTCGACGTGCCGTCCAGGAAAATGCTGGATGCGAGGTTGCCGCCTGCAATAGCCAACACTTTGCGGTAGGGTCATCACTTGCAAGCATGAGCATTCCCTGTGGCCTTATCAAACGTGCTAGTGTTTCCATCATTGATGGGGATAGGATACGCCGCGACGCATGGCGCCGCTTAGGCCAGGGATCAGGAAACATAATGTAGGCACCAGCAAAGCATTCATTCGAAAATCTGGGCAGAATCTTTCTGACGTCATCATCCCAGAGACGAATATTTCTAAGGCCTTTTTCTTCGATGTGACGCAACATTTTTGCAACACCATTGATGTAAGGCTCAGCTCCAATAAAGCCTGCATCCGACCTCGCCAAGGCAAGTTCGGCGAGATGTTCTCCGCCGCCAAACCCGATTTCAAGAAAAACATCAGCTGGATCATGAGCGAATTGTTGAGCTACAGAAATAGATGGGTCGAGACGAAACAGCGGCAGGGTTTCAGTAAGCAAGCGCTGCAATGTCGTGCCAAGTGGACGGCCCTTGCGCCGTCCATAGAAACGCTGTTCTGAAGCCATCAAACACTTACCATTAAATGTGCTGTCATGTTTGCCCATCTACCTGGCGGCAGAAACCAATTTATCAACAAGATCGATTGCTTCCCAGCTGAACGATCCAGGCCCAGATTCACCAGCAAGACGGCCAAAATGCCCATAAGCTGCGGTGGATGCATAGATCGGCTTATTTAGACCAAGATGCTCGCGTATGCCCCGGGGCGTCAGACTCATTAACCCGATCAACGCCTCCTCGAGCCGTTTGTCGCTGACAGAGCCGGTTCCATGTGTTTCAGCATAAACCGAAACCGGTTCGGCGACTCCAATGGCATAAGCAAGCTGAATCGTACAACGATTAGCCAGACCCGCCGCCACAACATTTTTTGCCAAGTAGCGCGCTGCATAAGCTGCTGATCTGTCAACCTTGGTTGGGTCCTTGCCCGAAAATGCACCACCACCATGGGGCGCGGCACCGCCGTAGGTATCAACAATTATCTTTCGTCCTGTAAGCCCAGCATCACCATCAGGACCACCGATGACAAAGTTGCCTGTTGGATTGATTAACAAATCCTCATCCGCAACCATCCAGCCCTGCGGCAACACATCAGCAATGATCGGCTTTACCAGCGTCCGAATGTCACTGATTGAAGCTGCTGCTGCGTGCTGTGTAGATAGAACAATCTTATAGACGGATGTCGGGCGTCCTTCGTCATCATAGACGAGTGTAATCTGGCTTTTCGAGTCTGGGCCAAGAATAGAGTCGGCATCGGCTTTGCGAACCGCAGCCAGCTTCTTTAGAATTTGATGTGAATAATGGATCGCCGCAGGCATCAGAACATCCGTCTCGCGGCATGCATATCCAAACATCAATCCTTGATCGCCAGCGCCCTCATCCTTGCCAGAGCCCGCATCGACACCCAATGCAATGTCTGCGGATTGCTCATGAAGATAGCTCTGAAAGTTCAGATGAGCATGATGAAATTTTTCCTGTTCATATCCAATATCCTGGATGGCGCTGCGAACTGCTCCTTCAACAGTGGCCAGCGCTGAGTTCAGATTGTCGGTAGCAGCTCGAACTTCACCACCAATGATGACACGATTAGTCGTTGCAAAGGTTTCACAGGCAACCCGCGCCTCCGGCTCCATCGTTAAAAAGAGATCTAGCACTGTGTCAGAAACCCGATCACAAACCTTGTCAGGATGACCTTCGGACACGGATTCGGAGGTGAAAAGGTATGCCATTAGATACTCCTAACTTTAATTCGCAACGTTACTGCCCGATGGATGATTTTTGGTCAAGCCTAACGAATAGAAAGCTGGTCAGCATTAGTAGACAAAAAAACCCAGCATTGCCATACCGTGCAAAAATCGTCGGCGAAACGGCAGAAGGGACCACTAGATCAATTGTGCCAACTGAGTCCAGGTTAATTTGACCAAGGATGCGGCCATAGGAATCAAAGCCAGCAGAGATGCCATTATTAGCTACACGCATCATCGGGATGCCTTCTTCCACTGCTCGCATACGCGACTGCGCAAGATGCTGCCACGGACCTAGTGTTCTTCCAAACCATGCATCATTGGTGATGTTGACGATCAGATCTGGCCGCTTTTCACCCTCACCGATGTCACCCGGAAAAATTGACTCATAGCAGATCAACATAGCAATTTTGCCATATCCGGGGACAGAAAACAGACGCTCGCCCGTTCCAGCAGAAAAATCTTTAGGCCCAGCGATAATATCGACTAAAGGCAGGAAACGGCGAAAAGGAGCAAATTCACCAAAAGGAACAAGCCGTTTTTTGTCATAGAGCGCCTTGATCTGACCTTCTGAGTCAACAAGCGCTGCAGAGTTGAATAATCGTCCTTCCTTATCAAGACGTGGCAAACCGGTGATCAAATGTCCATCGAAAGGCAGGGCCTTCTGTGCCATCATACTCAAAAGGCTGCCTTCTTTGTTTGCAAAAGCTGAAAAAGACGTTTCTGGCCAAATCATCAATTGGGGGATTGGTGTCTTGGCCGATGCCGTCCGAACGATATGCGATAGGTGTTGGCCCCGTTTTGTACGGTCCCATTTCTCTGCTTGCGGAATTGATGGCTGGACGAGACGAGCCTGCTTTAAGGATGCCAAGCTTGCTGACCCACTGCCAAGCCGGATGCAGCCAATCAGCGCTAGCACAAGCGGTATAGCAATAATCAGCGCCGCCAATCGCTTTTCTCCTAGCCACCACATAGACGGCGCCATTGCAAAAGCAAGCGTTAGCAAAGTCAGTCCATAAAGTCCAAACCAACTAGCAGCCTGTAGCAACCAGATATGCGTTGAAAATGAATAACCAGGACTATTCCACGGAAAACCAGTGGCAACATGACCCCGGGCAAATTCAGCGACTGCAAGGCCAAGCAACAAACCAATCAAACGAACCGTAGCTGACCGCTGTCGACGCCACGCAATAACACCAGCAGCCACCCAAAACAGCGTCAACAGAGCAGGCACCCCAAGCGAAGTGAGCGGCAGCAAATACCAGAACTCAGCATCACCGACCAGCAGGGAATGCGCAATCCAATGTGTCGATGCGGTGAACCATCCCATCCCCATAGCAGCAACAATCCAAATTGCCTGTGACCGTCGTTCCTCACGCGCAAATTGTAGGGCCGGATAGGCGAAGCAACAAATTGCAGGAAAAATACCAAAAGGAGGTAAGGCAAGTGATGCACCCGCACCAGCCAACAACGACAGAAAGGCCTTGCGCGACAGCATCAATTCAATCGCTTTGTGCGGATGAAAGGCGCGCCATGCCCCGGATTTTCAATAGAGTAACACGACGCGGGTCGCCATCCATTACTTCAAATTGCAGACCGGAGGGATGACGAACCACCTCACCGCGTCCAGGAACGCGGCCGGCAACTGCACAAACAAGTCCACCGAGGGTGTCTATCTCGTCACGATCATAATCCTCCAGCAGGGATCCTGTGTGCTTTTCAAGCTCTTCAATTTCAAGTCGGGCTTCGGCAACAATTGTGCCTTCATCATTGACCTCAAAGCGCGGCATGATGGTTTCGTCGTGTTCATCTTCAATTTCACCAACAATCTCCTCAACTAGATCCTCGATGGTAATCAAACCATCAACACCACCAAATTCATCAACGACAAGCGCAAGATGCCGACGGAGTAAACGCATTTCGTGAAGCAGGTCTAGCAGACGGATAGTTGGCGCAACAAACAGTGCTGGTCGCAGCAGACTCTCCACCTCGGGTGCATTTCCAGCGCTCACGTGTGCAAAAACGTCCTTAATATGAATAAAACCAGCGATCTCATCAAGCGTCTGACGGCGAACTGGAACCCTACTGTGATTAGCCTCACTCATCTGCCTAATAATATGGGCAAAACTCTCTGCCATGCCAACCGAGACTATATCGGCACGTGGTATCATCACATCAGCTGCTGTCAGATCACGCAATCCAAGGAAATTGCGCAGCAACGCCCCTTCGTGACTATCAAAACCTGCCCTGTGATTTTCTGACTCTTCAAGCAGTTCAGTCAACTCCTGACGGAGCGACGGAGCGCTAATAAGCTGAGGAAAGATTCTACCAAAGAAATTCTTGATCATAACATCAAACCATGATTTCCCGCCCGCTCGGTGATAAGGTAGGGGTTGGCAATTGAAAATGCTGCCAAAATAGAAACTTCAATAGCTTCCATCTCCTTGGCCTCTTGATCTATTTCATGGTCATATCCGAGCAAATGCATCAGACCATGCACAAACAAATGGGCGAGGTGGTCATTAACTCCGATACCCAATTCACCCGCTTGCGTTGTTGCCGTTTCCCAGGCAATAGCGATTTCACCAAAAAAATGGTGACCGGGCAGGTTGATCGATGCCAGAACATCATCATCGAACAACTCATCATCCAGTTGAGGAAATGAAAGCACATTTGTAGCTCTATCATTACCGCGAAACCGCCTGTTCAACTCCCGCATACGATCATCGCTACACAGCAACAAACCAATAACTGTGCCGTCGAGCGAAAATTCCACATCGATATGGTCGAGCAGCTTTGCCGCCAATTGTGCGAATTGATTGAGCGACTCATTTGGCCAGTAAATCGGGTCATAATTGACTTCGATTCCGTTACCAGAAGCAGTTTTCCAAATCACGGCTGCTGTTTTGGTGTCAGCCGGACTTTCAGGTTCCAGTTGTGTGTCGTCCATAGTCACTCAATATACTGGATGCAAATTTAGAATGTTGGGGATGGCTATCATATCTCACCTGCTCCACATCTTATTTGGGCTCATTTTTAGGCGTCTGTCCAGACTCATATGCGCTTAGAATACGGGCAACAACTGGGTGCCGAACGACATCATCGCCCGACAGATGAATAATGCCAACGCCAGCGACATTTTTCAGTAGGCCAACAGCATCAGCCAGACCCGAAGGTTGCCCATGCGGCAAATCAATCTGGCTCA
This sequence comes from uncultured SAR116 cluster alpha proteobacterium, assembly GCA_902623185.1. GTDB lineage: Bacteria > Pseudomonadota > Alphaproteobacteria > Puniceispirillales > Puniceispirillaceae > MED-G116. The sequence continues at coordinate 8,064 of CACNSW010000027.1, read as the reverse complement.
GGTCACCCGTAATTACCATTCTGGAATTCTGCCCAAGCCTGGTCAGCACCATTTTCATCTGAATCGGGGTAGTGTTCTGCGCCTCGTCAATGATGACATACGACTCACTTAATGTGCGGCCGCGCATGAAGGCAAGAGGTGCTATCTCTATCTCGCCATTTGTCAGCATCCTGTCAACTTTTTCAGCTGGCATCATGTCATATAGTGCGTCATAAAGTGGACGAAGATATGGGTCGACTTTTTCTTTCATATCACCAGGGAGAAACCCAAGACGCTCGCCAGCTTCGACAGCAGGTCGTGCAAGAATGATCCGTTCAACCTTGCGTTTCTTGAAGGACTCAACAGCCTTGGCGACCGCCAAATATGTTTTTCCTGTGCCGGCAGGCCCGAGCCCAAATACAACTTCGTTCGCCTTTAGGAGATCGACGTAGGCTCTCTGGCCCTTTGTCTTGGCGACAATCTTCTTCTTCCAAGTATCGAGTGCGCCGCCATTGTTAAGGGTGAACAAGGCATCAGGATCATTTTTTGACCAGCGAACAAAATCATCAATCATGGGTGCATCGAGCTCCCCTGCGCCAGATTTATTAATAGTCAGGTAAATGTTCTTAAGTACGCTTTGTGTGCGTTTTATGGCATCTGCCTTTCCGTCAATCTTAATGCTGTTACCAAACGAGTTTAGCGAGACATCAAGCCTCTGCTCGAGATGCGCAAGATTTTGGTTGTGCTCGCCAATTAACAGAGCCAAAACGCGATTATCCTCGAAATCCATGCGCACAGAACAGGTGTCTTTTTTGACGTTCACGCGGCCCCCTTGAGGTCACCAAGCTCGCCAGACACACTTTTTTGTTTAGCCTGAGTTATCAGACAAGAAAAAATCTCTCCAATCTGATCTTCGCTGCCCTGAAAATTCACCGCCTGCATGTAGGGACTCCTTCCCGCCATTTGTCCTTCCCGACCACCCGTTCGTTCCACCAGAACATCCATCCTCTGTCCTTCTGTGGCCTTGTTAAAGGCATATTGCTGCGCGTTAAGGAGTTGCTGCAGTGCTTCCAATCGATCAGCCTTAACATCCTCAGGAACCTGTCTGTCATCACCAGCAGCGGGTGTGCCGGGCCGCGGGCTGAACTTGAACGAATAGGCAGAAGCATATCCCACCTTGTCCACAAGCGCCAAGGTGTCAGCAAAATCCTGGTCGCTCTCTCCGGGAAAGCCGACGATAAAGTCACCTGACATCGCAATATCTGGTCTGACACTCCGCAACCTATCGACGATCCCGAGGTAGGCATCAACCTCATGGTGGCGGTTCATCGCAGACAGCACACGATTCGAACCCGATTGGATCGGCAGGTGAAGGTAAGGCATCAGTTGCGGCAAATCACGGTGCGCATTAATCAGGTCGTCTTCCATATCAAGTGGGTGCGAGGTGGTATAGCGCAACCGTTCTAGCCCCTTGATATCAGCCAACTTAGCCAGCAATCTAGCAAGGTTCCATGTTTTTCCATCAGGTCCTTCACCATGATAGGCATTCACATTCTGCCCCAGCAACGTCAGTTCACGCGTGCCGGCCGCAACAAGGCGGCGTGCCTCGGCAACGACGGTGAAAACTGGCCGGGAGAATTCCGCACCCCTTGTGTATGGAACGACACAGAAGGCGCAGAATTTGTCACAACCCTCTTGTACGCTCAGAAATGCTGCCGGGCCCCGTGGCAAATGTTCGACAGGTAAATAATCAAATTTCACTTCCTCTGGGAATTCAGTGTCAACAATGCGTGAACGAGTACTGGGGTCAACCCTAGCAACCAACTCGGGCAGCCGGTGATACGTCTGGGGACCAACGACAATATCAACCCATGGCGCGCGGCGGATAATTTCATCGCCCTCCGCCTGCGCAACACAGCCGGCAACGGCAATCTTCACAATCCGGCCTTGTTGGTCACGTGCCTTTTCTTTAATCATACGCAGACGACCTAGCTCAGAAAACACCTTTTCCGATGCTTTCTCACGGATATGACAAGTGTTCAGAATCACCATGTCAGCACCCTCAGGGCCATCAGCTATCTGGTAACCAAGCGGCGCAAGTGCGTCTGCCATGCGGTCAGAATCATATACATTCATCTGACAACCATACGTTTTTACGAAAAGTTTTTTAGTCAAAGCTTGGGTTATCCTGAATAAATTAAACTTGTCGCTCGTTCTACCCATTTGCCCAAAGCTGGGTCAAGAAAAAGACGACACCTTAGCCGCGCCGCATCACCAACGCATCACAAACATTTCGGCCCCGTCTATAATATCCAAGTCGCCTCCCCACCTCAACAAAGCCGTTTTTTCTATAAAGATCGATCGCAGGTTTATTTTCGACAGCTACCTCTAGGAAAAGTATGGCGCCGTAAGCATTCTCAATTAATGTGGCCAGCAGCTGATCGGCATGCCCCCTTCTTTGGTGTGTTCTCAAGATCCCAAGTGAGAGAATTTCGATATGATCTTGTGTACGGTGTGCAAGCAGATAACCACAAATTTTTTTGTCCTCGAAAGATACCTGGCCTACAAATGCAGGGCCATCAAACAAGCTCTCGAGCTCAGGTAATGTAAATGTTGTCTCAAAGAGATCCATCTCAATTTCAGCAATTGTCGGAAGGAAATGCCGTGAGATAGCCACTACCGTGATCATTTTCCCGAATGTTTTGCGGGCCCCGTATAAGCGGGGGCCAGATAAAGCGGTGTCATCTCTTCACCATCCCTATTAGTTTTGACCAAGGCCGCGGCAAATGTGGCAATATGTGTAGCATCAACTCTCGCCTTTGAATTAACAGACTGTATCAGCACGCCCTTTCCCCCTGCCGAAAGGCGCGCAGCCAGCTCGTCCGCCAGCCAGCCAGCAATTACCAGATTTACAACCCCGGTGGGAAGCGTGGACGCAATTTCATTTGGTAAAGTCTCAAAGGTTGACGTCAACGCCGTGCCGTCACTATCAAAAAACTGTGCATAACAGGGACCACGGCGCGTTTCCGCCGAAACCAGAATGGGGAAACAACCGCAATGTTGTGCTGCTAGCGCTGCCAAACCATTGACTCCCAAACCAACAGCTCCTGTTGCCAGGCAGAGTCCCTTCGCTGCAGCGAGCGCTACCCGAGTGCCAGTAAACGATCCCGGACCGCGACCAGCGGCGATATGAGTAATTTCTGCGTAGGTCACATCAGCGGTCTGCATCATCCGCTCAACGAGAGTCGCAACATGGGTAGCGTGGCCATGTCGGGCGGCATGGAATTCATGGTGGCGAACCACACCGCCTTTCCACAATGCAACCGACAAAAAGTCACCACTTGCTTCAAGCGCCAATATCACCGGTGCTTTTGTGGTAGAACAATCTTTTTCTTCAAATGATAAAGGCGTCATGCTCTACCCAGATTGTGCCTGAAAACAGTTTTTGATAATCGCGTTTCATTGGCATTGACTAATATAACCCGGTATGTTGTCAGCAAGGATTAACATTGTCCGGGATATTTCACCATGGTAAAGCTCTCATTTTGTTTTCGGCGGATCGTATTGTTGATTTACATTACGATTACAGCTGGGTTGCAATCACTTAGTGCATTTGCAGCGGAGCATGCGGTAGTCCTAATGTATCACCGATTTGGTGAGACCGATTACCCATCTACCAACATACAGCTTGAGCAATTCGACGCTCACCTCGAACTGCTTGCATCTGGTGATTATAACGTAATGCCACTAGCCGATATCATCAATCAATTACAGGACGGACAATCCCTGCCAGACAGAACAGTCGCGATCACAATTGATGATGCCTATTTGTCAGTCTACACCGAGGCATGGCCTCGATTGCAGGCCTATGGTTTTCCGGCCACAGTTTTCGTGGCAACACAGCCTGTCGATCGCAACCATCGTGGTTATATGAGCTGGGACCAACTCCGCGAAATGCAAGCGGACGAATTTGACATCGGTAGCCAGACTCGTACGCATCCTCATATGCACATGATTACGCCTGAACAAGTGGAAGAGGAATTGCAGATTTCCAATGACCGCTTCATAGCCGAACTGGGAATCCGGCCCAGTCTGTTTGCTTATCCCTACGGCGAGTACAATCTGACAGTCATCAAGGCCGTCAAAGAAGCTGGCTTCATAGCTGCGTTTGGCCAAAATTCTGGTATTATGAATGGCTATGATGGCTATTACGAATTGCCACGTTTTGCTATGAATGAACAATACGGAACTATCGACCGTCTGACACTTGCCATTAATGGACTGCCTCTCAAGGTCACGCACGTTACACCGAATGATGTAGTGCTTGAGGAAAATCCACCGATTTATGGCTTTACAATGTCGTCAGACATGGACGCGCCCAAACAGTTACGCTGTTTCAACAGTATTTTTGGCAAACTGGATGTGACAACCCTTGGCCAACGCGCCGAAATTCGTCTGCCAGGTCCGCTGACTGGCAAACGGGCACGCATCAATTGCACTATGCCAGGACCTGATGGGCGCTGGCGTTGGTACGGGCGCCAGTTTCTATTGCCTAATAATCAGTAATAGACGGCTTGGTCATAAATGCTTATTGAAGCTTCGCTGTCGCGTATTGGTCGAGATCATTTGTGCGGATGATGGTGCGTAGCTTATCGACATATTCCATCCCAATTTCGGCATAGCGATCCAGATTTGCGGCTAATGCATAGCCTTTGCCCCTCTCATCCCTACCTAACAGCCGTGCCCTTTCGCGGCGCAGACCCTCGTAGCTTTGGTGCGTGTTCAGATTGTGCATGTAGGCCCGAACTGACCCAAAAAGATTAGGGAAACTGCGAACAACGGCCCTTTCATTGCTAGCTTGCAGTGGTTTTAGCCCCGCTGACTCCTTCCATGCCCATTGCCCAAAGAGGGCATTTCCTTGTAATGCAAATCGTGATGTGCCCCAGCCAGATTCAACTGCAGCCTGAGCCAACGCCAGTGCTACCGGAATCTCGTCAGCACGCATCAGAATAAGCTGCTTTAGATCCTGGGTACTTTGCTTTTCCACATCTATCCGATAGAGGTGGGCCCATTTTCTTAAAGCAGCTTGGTCACCGGCGTTGGCAGCGCGTTTTACCGCCGCGCGCCGCATACTTATTTCCTCATTTGCAGCTAAAACCAGTGGCAAGATAATTTGGATGAAATTTTCCTTTTGCTCCGGGGTTGGTAGGTCCAGATGATACGTTGGAATGCGCTTTGCAATTACCCGCGCTACCAATAGCGGTCGTCTAACCTTGCTTTTTTTTGTCCGCACAATTTTTGGACTGTTTGAAGCAAGCTGAACTTCGTTTTGGCTCTCGCTGGCCTTGACAGCCGGCTGCTCAAATTTCTCCGCTGAGCCTTCCTTGTTCATCTTAACCGCCAACCGCGTAGCAAAAGCCAAACCAGCCGTTTCAGACTGTAGTTCAGCTGGCGACTGCTCTACCAATGCTGTGGGTTCAACCAACTGAGTGAGTGGCCATGCACTATTCATATCTGTCTGGTTTTTGACATTTTTCTGTTTCTGCCCATCGGTATCCAAAACAGAGATTGTCCTCGATTGGGCAGTCACTTCGAAAGGCCGTTCTCCTTTGGCTGTTAGACCTTCCAGTCTGGTCTGTTCTAGCACACCGCTATCAAACCACCGCGGTGGATCCACCCCAAAAATACCGGGCACCATAAGATTAATCGCAACCAGGCCCAATATTCCTTTAAGCAAGTACCTGTCTGGGAATAAAAACGTCTTGCTGTTTGTCACGCAAATCCCCGATAACGAAGCAAGATAGAGAAAGCAACTAATTTCCTAGAGTTCAGCAGATCTGACTTCACGCACTTCTGGGATATAATGTCGTAGCATGTTCTCAATCCCCATTTTTAATGTAGCAGTTGAACTCGGGCATCCTTGGCATGCACCACGCATTTGCAGAGTCACGATACCATCCTCAAAATTCTGAAAGACAATGTCACCACCATCCATAGCAACGGCCGGGCGAACCCTTGTATCGAGGAGCTGTTTAATCTGCTGGACAGTCTCGCTATCGGCAACGTCTGTGGCATGTGCGTCGTTCTGCTTGGCGCTCTCAACCACTGGTAGGCCAGAGGCAAAATGTTCCATGATGCCGGCGAGTATGGATGGCTTTAGAGCAAACCAATCAAGTTCCTCAGATTTCGTGACCGCAACAAAGTCGGAGCCAAGAAAGACGCCCGTTATGCCGTCAATCTGAAAAATGCGATTTGCTAGCGGCGAGGATTTTGCGCTTTCAGCAGCCGGATAATCCGCTGTCCCACTTTCCATCACCGGCACGCCGGGGATGAATTTCAATGTGGCTGGATTTGGAGTGTCCTGTGTTTGAATGAACATTAACTTTTTCTTTCTCCAGTTTGTGTTATTACGGCTGTTGCCGTTCTGGGATTAAGACAGGCCGAGAATGACAAGGATCAAAGCCCGATACCAGACCAGCCGTCGACATTTTGAGCCTTTTGTTTGGCAACACATGCCACGGCTATGCCTTCGTATTCGATTTGTATTATGGCACAAAACTGCGACAAATTTAAGGGTGATTAACTATTTGTGACCCAAAAACCCGACAATATCGTTAACCTTTTCAACAATTGGTGCCGCAATCGCTTCCGCACGCGCCGCTCCCTCATCTAAGATATGATCAATATCTTCGGGGGATTCGAGTAAAAGGCGCATTTTTTCACCGATTGGTGATAATTTTGCAACAGCCAGCTCGGCAAGTGCCGGTTTAAAATTACCAAATCCCCGCCCTCCATACTCCTGTAGGACAGATTCGACAGTGACATCAGCAAGCGCCGCATAGATACCAACAAGGTTTTGTGCCTCAGCGCGCCCCTTCAAACCCTCGGGACTAGAGGGAAGGGGTTCGGGGTCTGTCTTCGCCTTCCGGATTTTCTGCGTGATCACATCTTTATCATCCGTAAGATTAATTCGTGAATATTCAGAGTTGTCCGACTTGCTCATTTTGGAGGAACCATTGCGGAGACTCATTACCCGAGTTGCTGATCCAAAAATCTGCGGTTCAGGCAATGGGAAAAAATCAACATCATAAGCCGAGTTGAAAGCTTGTGCGATGTCACGTGTCAGCTCAAGGTGCTGCTTTTGATCCTCACCAACTGGCACATGTGTTGCCTTATATGCAAGAATATCAGCAGCCATCAATGTCGGATAGGAATAAAGGCCAACCGTGGCATTCTCACGATTTTTACCAGCCTTTTCCTTAAATTGTGTCATTCTATTCAACCAGCCGAGACGCGCAACGCAGTTGAAAGTCCAAGCAAGTTGAGCATGCTGCAGGACACGTGATTGATTAAAAAGTATAGACCGCTCAGTCGAAATCCCTGCCGCAATTAAACTGGCGGTTACCTCGCGCGTACTTTGGCGTAACTGCATCGGGTCCTGAGGCACTGTGATAGCATGCAAATCAACAACACAATAAATCGATTCAAATTCATCCTGCAGCGCAACCCAGTTTCGGATGGCACCTAGATAATTGCCAAGATGAAGATTTCCAGTAGGCTGAATACCTGAAAAAATCCGGCTTTTTGAAACAGTTGTCGAAGACATGGTCACGCCCATTTTCAATGGCCATCAACGGCCGTTTGCATTTTTCCCTGAGGGGTTATCGCCACTCTGTGATATGGGGTCAACCCCCAAACAATAAAGGTGACCATCAGTGACGACGGAAAAGATTGAAAGGGACCGCGCTAAGAAGCAAGGCAGCAGCGAGATAGGTTCCGCCGCCTACTCCCACAAGTACAACAAGGCGAAGAACTGGCGTCATGCTAGCAACCTCTGGCATTAGCAAACTAAGAACCACCCCCATGACACCTGCTGCAAAAAGAATTCGCCCAAATGGCAACAGCATTGCGCGGCTGAGCTTATCTGCTGAGGCAATCAACACGACCATTATCGCAGCTGCAAACAAGCCTGAAAAAGAAGTCGCTAAGGCAAGCCCCACATGGCCAAACGGTCCCATCAATAATAGTGACCCAGCAATATTTGTTGCGACCATAATAAAAGATATTTTAAGCACCGTTCCCGGA
>CACNSW010000026.1 GCA_902623185.1 uncultured SAR116 cluster alpha proteobacterium | reverse complement strand
GCGCCTCGTGACAGAGCCTCCAAGCCGATTGCCCCGGTTCCGGCAAACAGATCAAGCACAATGCCATCGACCAGGGGCGATCCGTAACGCCCTCCGCCAAGAATGTTGAAGATCGACTCGCGTACACGATCAGCGGTCGGTCGTGTTTTGTTACCGGCGACGTCTGCCAGTTTTGCGCCGCGATGTCGCCCCCCGATGATCCGCATTTTGTCCTCTTTTTACTACTGGCCTGCCAGCGCCACCCCGGTGGCTTTTGGGTTTTGTTTTGGCTCTCAGCTTTGGCTTGGCATCATTTACGCTGTCTGGCCCACCGCCAGTAATGCCCAACTGGTCAGCCAGAACCCGTGATTTGACTGGCTCAATGCCGCCTTCGGTTAGCTCGCCAAGTTTAAACGGGCCGTAGGATATGCGGATCAGGCGTCCAACCCTGTGGCCAAGATGTTTCATGATCTGCCTGACCTCACGGTTCTTGCCCTCGCGTATGGTAATGGTTAGCCACGCATTGCTGGGCATTTGCCTGTCGAGGGTGGCGAGCACACTGCCATACCGCACACCGTCGATTGTCACGCCGTTGGCAAGCGGGCCAAGACTGGCCTCGTCAACCTGCCCTTGGACCCGGACCCTGTATTTACGGCTCCAACCCGTAGCCGGCAATTCCAAATGTCGGGACAGGTCACCATCGTTGGTCAGCAAGAGCAGACCCTCAGAGTCCATGTCCAATCGACCGATACTTATCAGACGAGGCAGAGTCGATGGCAGCCTGTCGAAAATGGTTTCCCGGTTCTTATCGTCGCGTGCGCTCACCACAAGGCCGCGCGGCTTATAGTACCGCCACAGCTTGGCAGGTTCGCGTGTTGGCAGCGGTTTACTGTCGATGATGATTCTGTCACCCGAACTCACATTCAGTGCCGGACTAGTGATAGTTTTGCCATTAACACTGACACGGCCATCGGCAATCCGTGCTTCAGCCTCGCGGCGAGAACAGATTCCGGCTCTCGCAATGCGTTTGGCGATACGTTCACTGGGCGCTGATTTGTCCAATGAAAAATTCTGATTCTTTGTCATGCTGCTGGTGTAATTGCAATCGCGTAGCTTTGCAAATTCCAATCGTCTGTCTATAGAAGTAAGACAGGCATCAAACGGAGCTTTATCCACCGATGTTGGCGGAGGTAGGAACAGCAAAATGGAACAGACAATCAAAGCCGATGGAATGATGTTCACTTTGCTGGCGCATGCGAAGGCGGCGGCAGAGGCTGGTGAGGTGCCGGTTGCAGCAGCTGTCACCACGTCTGATGGCAAGGTGATTGCCATGGCAGAAAACCGGATGAAGCGCGATGACAACGCTCTTCATCATGCGGAAATGCTGGTCATTAGCGAGGCCATGCGGGTGCGGGAAACATCTCGTCTTGATGATTGTGATCTCTGGGTGACGCTGGAGCCGTGCACCATGTGCGCAGGCGCGATTGCCCATGCGCAGTTACGGCGAGTGTATTTTGGTGCCTTTGATGAAAAGGCTGGGGCGGTGGAGTCGGGTGTTCGGTTTTTTGATCAGCCAAGCTGCCACCATCGACCAGAAATCTATGGTGGGCTGTCAGCCACTGCAGCCGCCGACCTGCTGCGTGCCTTTTTTCGGGATCGGCGCTAGCTTTTGGCGATATCTGTCCGGAAAAACCCATCAGGCCAGTCAATATCGGCAATGGCGTCATAGGCAGTCTGGCGGGCTGAGGCGCCTTCCGCACCCAAGCTGGTGACAGCCAGAACCCGTCCTCCGTTTGCCTGCACAGTGCCATTTGGAGCGATCATTGTACCCGCATGAAAAATCAGCGTGTCCTCGCGCCCGGCAGCCTCTGTCAGGCCGCGAATTTCACTGCCCCTGGAATAGGCGCCGGGATAACCCTTTGCAGCCATGACTACCGTCACGGCACTGCGCTGGTCCCAGCGCATAGAGAAATGTCCAAGCCCGCCCTCAACGACTGCCAGAATCGCCGTTACCAGATCAGTTTTCAGCCGTGGCAGAATGACCTGTGCCTCCGGGTCACCAAAGCGGCAGTTGAATTCAACGACCTTTGGCCCAGTCTCGGTTAGCATCAGACCGACATAGAGCACCCCGCGATAGGGCGTGCCCTCATAGGCCATGCCGTGCGCCAGTGGCTCAACAATTTCTGCCATGACCTGGTCACGCAACGCATCATCGAGAGGGGGTGCGGGTGAAATCGCGCCCATGCCACCTGTGTTTGGTCCCTGATCTTGGTCAAAGGCGCGCTTATAGTCCTGTGCGCTGGCCATGAACAGGCAATCGGCCCCGTCGACAAGCGCAAAAAGCGAGGCTTCGGATCCAGTCATGCGTTCCTCGATCAGCACTTGTTGGCTGGCGGCACCAAATCGCCCGCCAAGCATTTCAGTTGCCGCCTGCTTTGCTTCTTCAGCCGTGTCGGCAACAACGACGCCCTTGCCTGCAGCAAGCCCATCGGCCTTGACGACACAGAACCCGCCCATGGCGTCGATATGTTGCTTGGCGGCAACTACATCACTGGCAACACCAAATGTGGGCTGTGGGATATTGTGCCGTCGGCAGACCTCGCGGGCAAAGGCCTTCGATCCTTCCAGCTGGGCCGCGATCCGGGATGGACCAAACGCGGCAATGTTATTGTCCGCCAGCTTGTCGGCAAGGCCGAGGACAAGCGGTACTTCAGGTCCGATTACAACGAGATCGGCGGCCATCTTTATGGCCAGTTTTGTCAACGCCTCGACATCATCTGCAGCCACTGGAACGCATTTGCCAAAGTCGGTCATGGCATTGCTTCCGGGGGCGATTACCAACTCGTCAACAAGCGCAGATGCCGAGATTGACCAGGCAAGCGCATGCTCGCGCCCACCGCTACCTACCAGAAGAATTTTCATGATCCCCGTCCTTTACGGATCTTGGTGTCTAAGTTATTGCAGCTGGCGCAATATGGCATAGTATGGTGCCATTATGAAAGACCAGAACCCCGCCTCTTTTGATGAAAACATGTCGGCGCATAAAGATCAGAGCAATGTGCCCTTCATTTCGGTTTCCGAACTATCGTCGCGGCTCCGAGCCACAGTCGAGGGTGCCTTTGACTATGTGCGTGTAAGGGCTGAAATTTCAAGGCCAACACGTGCACCCTCCGGCCATCTATATTTTACATTGAAGGATGAACGTTCGACGTTGGCGGCGGTATGCTGGAAAACCATGGCTGGCAATCTTGCCATTCAGCCCGAAGAGGGTCTTGAGGTGATCTGTTCGGGCAAGCTGACGGTCTATCCTGGCCAGTCGAAATACCAGATTGTTGTCAGTCAGATGGAACTCGCAGGTGAGGGCGCGCTGCTCAAACAGCTGGAGGAACGGCGGCGCAGGCTCGCTGCAGAAGGTTTGTTTGCCGATGATCGCAAGAAACCCCTGCCGCAGATGCCATCGGCCATCGGTGTAGTGACAAGCCCAACTGGAGCCGTTATCCGTGACATCCTGCACCGGCTGCATGATCGTTTTGGCGTGCATGTGCTGGTCTGGGGTACTCTGGTCCAAGGCAAGAATGCGGCGCCCCAAATTGCTGCGGCCATCCGTGGATTTGATGCTATGCCGGCAGATGGGGCATTGCCGCGCCCGGATGTTTTGATTGTTGCCCGTGGTGGTGGATCACTTGAGGATTTATGGGCATTCAATGAGGAATCGGTGGTGCGGGCTGTTGCCGATTGCACCATTCCGGTGATTTCCGCAATTGGCCATGAGACTGACACTACCCTGATAGATTATGCGTCCGATCTGCGTGCGCCCACACCAACTGCTGCTGCAGAATTGGCGGTTCCGGTTCAGGCGGAACTGGCGGCCAGATTAAGCGAAGGTCAGGTCCGGCTGCAACGGGCTGTAAGTCGCCGCCTCGAAATGGCGGGCGAGCTGTTGCGATCCTCGGCGCGGGCGCTGCTAGACCCGGCTGAAGTGATAAACCGACGTGGTCAGGCGCTGGATTTTGCCATCGCCGGATTGAACAATGCGCTCGACACGAAACTGACTGGCTGCGATTTGCGTCTCGCCGGTCTTGCTGGTAGGCTTCGGCCACCAGAACGCAGACTTGCCGAGGTCGGTGGAGAGGTTGCGAGGCAGGGGGAACGGCTGGCGCAGCTGATGGACTATCAACTCGCGAAACGCGCCCAGTCGCTTGATGCCCTTGAAAAGCTGCTGCAGGCCAATTCCTATGAGCGTGCTCTCGAACGGGGGTTTGCAATGGTGACAGACGGGTCTGGCACACCGGTCAAACGGGCTGCAGAGGCGGCAGAGGGTGCCATGGTAACTGTACGCTTTTTCGATGCCAGCCGACAGGCGCTGCTCGATCCGGGGGATGCAGAACCCACGCCGCGCAAAGCGCCACCAACAAGGGCGCAGAACCCTGCCCGAAAATCAAAGGTGGATGATGGTCAGGACAGACTGTTCTAGACGTTAGATATCTTTACCCCAACGGCGATGTGGCCAGAACCATTGGTCGGGCCGTTGTCTGATCCATTGTTCCAATGTGCCATTGATTTCGGTTGCTAGCTCGAGAATGCTGGCATCGTCATCGGTGTCTGGAAGCGTGAGTGGTGATGAAATGGTGACACGAAATCTGGAACCTTTAAGCCTTTCAGTATGCATATACATCACCGGTACTTTTTTGCGGATCGCAAGTTTGATATAGCTTATTGAGGTGGTAGCATGCCGGCCAAAAAAGGGAACAACCATTCCCTCACGTAGCTTTTGGTCCACGAGCAGGCACATGAATTGTCCCTTTTTCAGTGCCGAGACCATGCCAAGGGCGGCCTCGCGCCCCTTTCGATAGATATCACCGCTATAGGTTGCCTGTCGGCGCTCCAGAAGACTTGCCAGCAAAGGATTGTTCAGTGGCCGGTAGATGGCGGCAACGGACTGGCCGGCAGTGATCGCTGCATAGGGGCCAATTTCCCAATTGCCTATATGCGCGCCAATTAGAAAACCCCCAGATTTGAGTCCTTGCAGATTTTCCTGCCCGACAAATTCGACGCGTCCTTTACGCGTAAGCGTGGAGATATGCGGATATTCGCCAATAACTCGGCCAATATTCCACCACATTGCCCTCAGCACCGTATTCTGCCCCTGGCTGTCTAGAATGGGTATTGCAGCCATCAGGTTGCGTCTTGCGCGTGAATGCCAAGGTGTCATTGGCCCCAGCGTACGCATGAAAGCGCCAATCATCCAGCTCGCCACCGACACAGGCAATAGTCGGGCGAAAAAATAAATGACGAAGACAATTGTCGCCTCGATCGGCCAAATGAAAATCTGCCGTAATCTGCGCAAAATTAGTTTACCAGTTGGGTCAGCCATGAACTTTGGACCGCTGTGCTGCTGTGATTGCCGTGGTAACTGCGGCGGTTAGCCTTGCGCTATTGTCTAATTCAATTGTCACAGGTAGAAAACTGATATTCTCGCGCCACTCGCTTGGAAGGCGCACCCAATCTTTTTGAGTGGTAATCAGCCTTGCCCCCAATCGACTGGCGTCTTCCTGCAACTTTAGTAGATCATGCTGTGAATAGGTATGGTGGTCGGCGAAGGCGAGCCATCGTACGAGATTTCCCCCTGACTGCCGCACGGTGACAAAGAATCGTTCAGGACGGCCAATGCCAGCAAAAGCCAATAGAGGGATGCTACCAAGCTCGTCAATTACAGCGCGATTTGGGCGTAGGGACGCGTGAACCGGCGATAAATTCTTTAAGATCGTCGGCGCAAGGCCTGTTTCATCTTTACCATTGATCAATGCAACGTCTATGTCAGCGAGTCCACGTCTCAGCGTGGAACGTAAAGGCCCCGCTGGTATTAGCCGGCCGTTGCCAATGCCCACTGCGCCATCGAAGACACCAATGCTCAAATCCTTTTTAAGAAAAGGGTTCTGTAAACCATCGTCCATCAGAATAAGATCATGTATTCCGCGTGTCGAGATGGCGCTGGCACCAGCCACTCGGTCTCGCGCGACAATCACATCGCGACCATCAGCCAGCATCAATGGCTCGTCGCCGCATCTAGAGGAGTCATGTACTTGCGGATCAACCCATAGAGGTTTGGTTGAGTTGCCACCATAACCGCGAGAAAGAATCACTGGCGAATAACCGGCTTGTTTACACCAATCATAAAGATATGCAACCACTGGTGTCTTCCCAGTACCGCCAACCGTCAGATTGCCGATACAGATGACTGGCATTTCTGCGTGGCTTTGCGTCGCGAGAAGGTTGCGTAAGGTTCCTGCCAGCCCCCAAAAGCCTGACAGAGGCAAAAACAGCGTTGAGATTAAACCCTTGTTGTTCCAGAATTCTGGTGACTTGATCATTGTGACGAAGTCCGGTCATGTAGCAGCTTGATAATATAGTCTGCGGCAATAGCGGGCCGTTTTCCAGCCTTCTCGGCATATGATTTCATTGCTTTTTGGCTCGCCTTTAGTGCCTTATCAGTCATGATGCCAGCTTTCACAGCATTCGCAAGCTCATCGCCGTTGGCGATATCGGTGACACCGCCAATCTCACGAATGCCATCAAATTCAGCCTGATTTTTAGAGAGATGTGGGCCGCAGATCACCGGTAGCCCAAATTGAGCTGGCTCTAGTGGATTATGTCCACCGAAAGGTAGCAACGATCCACCGAGAAACACAATGTCGGCAACAGAAAAGAGGCTTCCCATCTCGCCGACCGTGTCAACGATATGGATGACATCTTTTGTCGAAGGCTCCTGCTGCAGAGCGCGGCGTGTCGGCATTTTTTTTCCAGGGCTCTCTTTTAGACACATTTCTGCAATTGTTTTGCCTCTTATCGGATGTCGTGGGGCGATTATGGTAAACCATCCATCGCCAAGGATTTGTGCAGCATTTATAACGCTTAGGTCCTCGCCCTCGTGGGTTGATGCAGCCAGAAAAATACGCCTGTCACCGGCCGCCTTGTTAATTGTGGTTATCAGGCTGTGGTCGATTTTCATCCCCCTTGATTTTAGCTTCAGAGATCCAACGATGTGGATAATTTCTGCCTTTACACCAAGTCGACGAAACCTGTCAGCTTGCCTCTCATTGATTGCAAGCACGAGATGAGCTGCTCCAAAAACTGCTGCTGCCAGCGCAGGGCGGTTTTTCCAGCGGGCGACGGCGGTGTCAGAGATCTGTGAGGAAGCGAAAATCACAAAAATTTCACGCCCAGCTGTTCTAGAAATCAGATTAGGCCAGAAGTCGGATTCCATGAAAATGGCTGCAAGGGGAACGGTTGCATCCAGAAACCTGTCAACATATTGTGGGTGATCAAATGGCTGGTATAGATGGGTGAGATCTAATTCTGAAGCCCAGTCATCAACCAGCTTGGCTGCTGTTAGGGTGTTGGTGGTAATGATGAAGGGCTGATCTGGAAGCTGCGCCGCAAGTGCCTCAATCAATGACAGTCCAGCAACCGCCTCCCCCACGCTAACTGCATGGACCCAGATCACCCTTTTTGGCAAGGATGTTTTATACAGCCCGAATCTCTCGGAAATGCGGACGGGATCTTCTTTGCCTTGTTTTACGCGGCGACGGACAATCAGGCTAAGAAACGGCCTCATCAGACGCCAAGTTAGGCTATATAACCCTGGCAGGGTTGAACCTGGTCCTTGCGCACTACCCTCAGCCATTGTTGATAACTGTGCCGCCATCTGTCTTTTTCCCATCTTTGAAAAACCCATCGGCTCGGTCAGTAACATCATTTAGTGCGGCTTCTAACAACTGGCGCTGGCTTTCCATTCTGTCTCTGTTGTCTTTGTAACCATTTTTCCTATTTTTAGACGTTTCGAAGTCTGGTGATAACGCTTCGCCCCAAATCATGACACCACGGCAAAATGGTTTCGGTATAATCATGCCGTCCCAACCCGGCGCACGCCAGAACCTAGTGACTGACCAGGCAATGGGGATAATTGGCTTCTTTGTCAAATTAGCAAGTGCCACTGGTCCAGTTGCAGAGACGCGTGCTGGCCCTCGCGGCCCATCAGGTGTTATAGCAACCACTTTACCGGCATCAAGAACTCGCTTCAATCCCCTTAATCCTGAAATTGCGTTTCGGTTGCTGCTTCCCCAGACGGTCTGCACACCAAGATGGTTCACAGTATAGGCTAATAAACGGCCGTCTGGATGAGGTGACTGAAGCGCATTCATTGCGTGGAGCCGTGGCCACAGCCAGGGCATTGCAATAATTCGTGAATGCCAGAAAACGAGAATAAATCCGTTATGGTCATTTAAAATTGCTTGCGCGTTTTTTGGATCGTGGGTTCGCCAGCGAATGGTTAACATTGTCAATACCACGACAGCTGCTATCAGCCAGCTGAGTAAAAAAAGGCCAACGGGTTTTCTTATTAGTGCTTTTAGCATCTTTTTAGCAGTCGCCTTTGGTCATTTCCAAAATGATGGATAAGCGGTAGGACATTGGCTTAACACGGCAAGTGACAAAACCGTTTTAGCCCCGTGCTCTCAGCAATCTAGCAAACTTGTGGCATCAAATGCCAGCCTCTGTGAGGAATTGCAGATTTAGCTTCTTAACGCAATGGTGCTGGCGGCTCTGGAGGAGCTGTGGTTATATATGCGATGATAAGTATCCTAATCAGTAAGGTTCCAAAAATCGCCGTTGGTATGACGTAACAAGTATGCTCCCATAAATGTGTGAAGCAAAATTAGGACAATTGTTGTCGGCACATCAGCAAATACGGCTGCTTTGTGAGTGAACATAAAGTTGAGAAACAGTCAGTGAAGCTAGAAAAGATGCAGCAACAGGCCACAGGCTCTAGGTCGTACGTGATTATGAGGCGCATTTGGGATGGATGGATAAGACGTTACCTTGCACGATTGATCTGGACGTTTGTGTTGATGGCTGTTGTTGCAGGAACTGCATCCGCCTATCCACTGCTAACAAGATATGTTTTTAATGCGCTTGCTGATGGCAGGGCGGCCGAAGTCATATGGTTGGCACCGCCGGCGATCATCGTTCTTGCCTTTGTCAAGGGTGTTTTTCTGTTTATGCAGACCGTTCAGGTCAATGCGCTGTCGCTGAGGGTGACAACTGATCTGCAAAAGGATATGGCAAAGAGCTTGATCGAGGCTGATCTTGAGGTCGTAACACGTGAACCTGCTGGCGCTTTTATGTCACGGATTATGAATGACCTCAATCTAGTGCGCGAGGCGTTTGTCAGGTTGGCGAACAATCTTGTCCGTGACATTCTGACGGTGATAGTGCTTTTAGGAGCGATGCTCTGGCTGGACTGGATGATGACCCTTGTCGTCGTAGCGGTCTATCCTATTGCTATGCAGCCGATTATTAGTATAGGCAACCGCCAGCGCAAAGCCTCTGGTAATCTACAGAAACACATGGAGGGTGTTACCTCCTTGCTTGCCGAAACGCTGCAAGGATCGCGCATGGTTAAGGCCTATCAGATGGAGGAAAGTGAAATCAAACGCACGAAGAGTGCTTTTGATGGCCTTTACCAACGCCTCGTTGGTCTTTTGACTGGAAGAGCAAAGATCGATCCAATTCTCGAGGTTTTTGGTGGCATTGCCGTTGGTGGTGTTGTCGCCCTTGCCAGTTGGCGAGTTGCGGCGGGCGATATGGAGGTGGGAGATGTTGTCGCCTTCATAACGACCTTGATCCTGCTTGTGCAACCAGTGCGCGGCATCGGTACCCTGAATGCAATAACCCAAGAAGCACTTGCTGCGGCAGAACGCATCCTTATCCTTCTCGATATTCCGCGCAAAATTATTTCGACACCCGGCGCTTCTAGGTTGTCGGTTAGCAATGGTGAAATCGCATTTGATAATGTCGGTTTTTGCTATGACGATGACACAAAAATCCTCGATGGTATTAGCTTTAAAGCACATGCAGGCCAAATGGTGGCACTTGTTGGTCCGAGTGGTGCTGGAAAGACTACAATTATTAATCTGCTGCCCAGGTTTTTTAATGTGACACAGGGCAGCATCTCGATTGATGGCCAGAATATCAGCAACGTCACTATTGAAAGTCTTCGCCAGAATATAGCTCTGGTCGGTCAGGATGCCATCCTTTTTGATGATACAGTGGCGGCCAATATCGCATTTGGCAGGCCGGCTGCCAGTCGCGAGGAGATAATGGCTGCAGCCAAAGCCGCCGCCGCACACGACTTCATTGGCGACCTGCCGAACGGATATGATACTGAAGTTGGTACGATGGGTAACCGGTTGTCTGGTGGCCAGCGTCAGCGTATCTCCATAGCTAGAGCAATGCTCAAAGATGCCCCCATTCTACTGCTTGATGAGGCGACCGCTGCATTAGATGCGGCTGCGGAAAAACAAGTACAAACAGCCTTGACGACCTTGCAGCAAGGCCGCACGACTTTAGTGGTAGCGCACAGGCTGGCCACGGTACGAGAAGCTTCACAAATACTTGTAGTGGAGAATGGAATAATTACTGAGCGCGGAACGCATGACAGCCTGACGAGTACCAAAGGCCTTTATGCGCGTCTGTGCAATCTGCAATTTTTTGGTAGCGAATGACTATTCGCGCCGGAGTATGCTATCGGTCAGGCGAACGGCCCAGCCCTTCGTTTTGAACCCCTGGGTGAGTAAATCGGGTTCGTACACATTATCAACCCAGTCAAAGAAGCTCATACCCTTATCCTCATAAGGAAAATAGGCTGTAAAAAACGCGTCCAGAAGTCCAGTCTTCGCCTGTTTAACATGGCCATATTTCCAAGCGAGCTGTTTTGCCGCTTCTCGCGCTGGTTTTTTCTCAACTATTAGCAAATACAAAGCGCCCATTAATCCGGCGCGGTCTGCACCCGATTTGCAATGCATCATTGCTGGAAACTGAATTTCGGTAAACAGTGCCTTCGCCTCATGTAACATCTTTTTGTCGGGGGCAGCGCGAGAGCGCACGGTAAAATCCATAAGCGTGAGACCGTAGTTCGCGCAGGCCTCAGCCTCCAACCTCCAACCACCATCTGTTCGTGGACCACGGAGATTGATTATTGTCTTGATCCCACGGCCTGCCGCTTTTTTGATACGCGCCGGACTGGGTTGATTAGAACGCCACATACCTGGGGCAATTTCGTGCTCATTGTGCCAATAGAGCCTTAAAAACCCGTGATCCTTCAATATCAATTCTGTCCAGTCGACAAGACCGCGACGACTGCCCGCGGGTGCGACAAAGCTCATGAACCTGCCACTGTCATGCCGTCAACACGCAGTGCAGGAGCGGCGGTGCTTTTGCGCATGTCGATATCATTGGCTCGGGTTATTGCCATGAACATGTCTTTGAGATTGCCTGCGATGGTCGCCTCAGCCACTGGATGCACGATTTTGCCCTTCTCAATCCAGAAGCCAGCGGCACCACGGCTGTAATCACCAGTGATCATATCGACCGAGCTACCCATCATCTCGGTTACCAGAAAACCAGCGTCTATATCGGCGAGCAGTTCATCGAATGAAATGTCACCATTTTCTAGATAAAAATTGCTTGTCGAGGGAGATGGCGGTCCACCAAGGCCGCGGCTGGCATTGCCGGTTGAACTGAGGCCGAGTTTGGTTGCCGAGGCAATATCAAGGAACCAGCCCTGCAACACCCCATCCTTGACCATCTCACGGCGCTTTACGGCGAGCCCCTCGCCATCGAACAGGCGTGATCCCATGCCCCGGGGGCGCAACGGATCGTCAACGAATGTCAGGCCGGAAGCCGCGACCTGTTCACCCATACGGTCCTTTAGAAAACTGGTGCCACGGGCGATGGACGCGCCATTGATCGCACCGGCCATGGTGCCGACGAGCGAGGCTGACACGCGCTTGTCATAGACCACCGGAAACTGCCCGGTGGGCGGTTTGATTGCACCAAGACGCGCTAGCGTCCGGGTGGCGGCGCTGTTGCCAACCTTGTCCGGGCTATCCATGTCGGCCGCAAAGACTGCTGCGCTGTAATCATAATCGCGTTCCATATTGCCGTTCTGTTCAGCGATAACCATCGCCGAGACACCGTTCGATGACCGTTTGTAGTCAGCGGAAAAGCCGTTGCTCGTTGCGATCAGAATATTGGCAATGCCATGGCTGGCTGACCCACCTTCTGAATTGGTGATGCCTTCATGCGACAAGGCTGCCTCCTCGGCGGCGCGTGCCATGTCGGTCAGATCATCAACCGTTGGAACGTGTTCATCATACATTTCCAGCTCAGGGATCTGTTTTGCCAGCTCAGTTGTGTGGGCGAGGCGTGCATAGGGGTCGTCGGGCGCAATTTTTGCCATCGCCACTGCGCGCTGTGCCAGCGATTTGATATTGTCGCTGTCGAGCTGGCTGGTTGAAATGGAAGCGTTGCGCTGGCCAACAAAAACCCGCAGGCCGGCGTCAAAATCCTCTGAGCGTTCGCTTGCCTCGACTTTGCCAAGCCTGAGATTGACCGAGGTGCCTTCACCGCGGGCAAGCATGGCATCGGCGCCATCAGCTCCCGCAGATTTTGCGGCGTCAAGAAGTTCGGAAATAAGGGATTGTTCTGTGCGTGTCATCATCCATCTCACATATTGTACAGGGCCGTTCATTTCAACCGCCAGCGCGACACTATAGCCATCCTTGCATGAACCATCCAATGAGTTTATGACTTTGCGCATGACTTACAGCATTTTCATCGATGGTGCTGCCGGCACAACGGGATTGCAGGTGGCTGACAGGCTGGCGCTGCATCCGGGTGTCACGGCGCGGTCTCTGGATGCCGAGCAGCGCAAGGATAACGCAGCCCGCCAGCAGATGATGGTAGCGTCGGATTTGACGATTCTGTGCCTGCCAGATGCCGCCGCGCGTGAGGCTGCGGATATGGCGGCGCTGACGAACGCGCGCCTGATCGACGCTTCATCCGCGCACAGAACGCATGCCGACTGGTTTTATGGGTTTCCTGAGTTGATCGCCGGACAGCGTGATGCCATTGCCGCTGCCTCGCGGATCAGCAATCCGGGATGTTACCCAACCGGATTTCTGGCCCTGACCCGTCCGCTGATTGACGCTGGTATCTTGCCGCGCGATGCGTTGCTGAGCGTGCCGGCAGTGTCTGGTTTCAGTGGTGGCGGCAATGGCATGATTGCGCGGCAGGCCGATGGCGCATTGCCGGCGCATGGCAGCTATGGTGTGACGCTGGCGCATAAGCATATTCCCGAAATGGTGGCCTATGCCGGCCTCAGCACCGCGCCCATTTTCATGCCGGCTGTTGCTGATTTCTATGCTGGCATGCTGGTCAATGTTCCGCTCCACGGGGCGCAGCTGGCGAAATCCGTCACCGGTCAGGATCTGCATGATTGCCTTGCAGCTCATTTTGACGGTCCGGGTCTGGTACGCATGGCAGCCGCGAGGGCCAATGATGAGACCCTGCTTGCCGATAATCTGCTGGCGGCGGATGGCCTCGCAAACTCAGACCACATGGAATTATCTGTTTTCGCAGATCAGGATAACAGCCAGTTCTGGCTGCTCGCCAGGCTTGACAACCTCGGCAAGGGGGCGTCAGGTGCAGCGGTGCAGAATATGAACATCGCCCTTGGGCTTGATGAGATGATGGGCCTCAGCACCGGTGTGTAATGTCAGATTGGCTTAACGAAACCTTTTATCTGCCTGCGCAGACGGAAATTGATCGGGCGGTCGACTATCCCTATGACGCGCCGGATACGGCGTTCATTTTTGATAATGGCCGCCTTCGGGCCTTTGATGATGCCGCGATTCTCGATGACAGAACGGCGGTTCTGTCTGTTGGATCAAACCGTGCACCAGTGCAGCTCCGTCGCAAATTTGGTGATGCCGCAATCATTCCCGTTACCCCCGCTGTCCTCCATGATTGCGACATCGTTCATGCGGCGCAGCTCGGCTATTACGGGGCGGTGCCGTGTACCGCTTTTCCCGCTGCCGGGTGCGAGGTGCGGCTGAATGTTGCCTGGCTTGACGGGGCGCAGCTGGAAATCATGCACCGGACCGAGGCTGTCGGTATTGCCTACGATTATATCCGGTTCAATGGTGGGGCGGTTACACATCTTCCCGTACCAGCTGCTGGCGGTGAGATCATTTCCGGATATCAGCCTGTCTTTGGCTATGCGGCGCGGGGTGGCGTTCTCGATATTGGGGCGGGTCAGCCGGCAGGATTGTCGCGGATTTCGGCAAAGAACCGGATTTTCCAGACAATGAGCCAGGCAGAGGCTGCCAAATTTGTACGCCAGCTCACGGGCCATGACGATCACCGAAGTCTGGAACATTTCGTCGCTGACATGCAGGCCGACAGGGCGGAGCGCCGTCTTATCCTTGAGCGATTGTCAGCCCATATGCTTTTCGCCGAAGCGGCACCATGGCAGATTATCGAAATGCAGCTCGATGATCTGGAGGCCTACCTCTAGCTCTGCTCCGCGTCAGCCAAGCAGCCTGTCGACAATCAGAAACAATGTCAGGATCAGGCCTGCATTACGGTTGGATTTGAACAGGGTCAACGCGCCTTGTGGATCATCAGGGTTTATCATTCGCGCCTGGCGCAACAGATGTATTGCCATCAGCACGACACCGAGCATCCAGACCCCTGGACCTCGATGCGCTTGAATGCCTGCTGAAATCAGCAGAATGCAGACACAGAAGGCAATTCGCACCCCTAAATTCAGACGGTCGCCGAGGCCAAGAGCCGATGATTTTACCCCGGCGATCATGTCATCTGCCATATCCTGAACTGCATAGATCGTGTCATAGCCAAAGACCCAGGCAACGCTGCCAGCGTAAATCAGCCAAATCTCGGGGGTTGGCCATTGATCGGTCACTGCCGCCCAGCCGAGCGGAACACCCCAGGAGAAGGTCAGTCCCAGAACCGCCTGTGGCCACCAGGTCACGCGCTTGGCAAGCGGGTAGATGATGATCAAAGGCAGCGATGCAATGCCGACCATGATCGCTGTCTGCGGTAGCTGCATGAGGATGCCCAGGCCAATCAGGCATAAAATTGCCAAAAACAGCAACGCCTGAAGTAACGACAAAGTACCCGCTGCGAGTGGTCGGCCACTGGTTCGCTCCACGCGCAGGTCGATGCGCCGATCCCACATGTCGTTTACGACGCATCCGGCACCCCGCATTGTCATTGCGCCAAGCAAAAACAGCACCATCATCTGTGCCATCTGTCGGCTGTTCTCGGCGGCGAGCGGAATGATCCACCAGGCAGGCAGCAATAGCAGCCACCAGCCAATCGGCCTGTCGAAACGCGCCAGAAAGAGATAGGGATGCAGAACCCGCGGCAGTTTCTGCCACCACCCAATCAGTCGGATGTCAGTA
Source organism: uncultured SAR116 cluster alpha proteobacterium (assembly GCA_902623185.1). Classification (GTDB taxonomy): domain Bacteria; phylum Pseudomonadota; class Alphaproteobacteria; order Puniceispirillales; family Puniceispirillaceae; genus MED-G116. Next base: position 6,998 of record CACNSW010000026.1, on the reverse strand, counting down.
TGCCTGGTGCTTTTGTCTATTTGCTCGTTGGTCATTGGCAAGAGATAGCGCAGCGATGAAGCTCTGTCCAATATCCCTGACCCAGCGGTATGATGCGGCCCTCTGAAGCCACCTCTGGCTATGCGGCTGGGGTTGGCTGATGGATTGAAAAATCTGGTTCGACAGGGTAAAAATGCGCTATGACAAGGATTGCTTTTAAAGCCCGGCTTTACGTTCCCGACAATCTGGCGATGGGAATGTCCATCATTCCAAACAGGAACCAGCAGCATTATCTGGCATCCGTGATGCGGCTTGTGACGGGCGACATTGTGGCGCTTTTCAATGGTGTTGATGGCGAGTGGCGCGCCGCGATACAGAGCATCGGCAGGCGTAGCTGTTCGCTGGATGTGATTGCACAAACGCGCCCTCAGCAGGCCAGCCCCGATTTGTGGCTTCTGTTTGCCCCGGTGAAAAAGGCCCGGCTGGATTTCATTGCGCAGAAGGCATCAGAAATGGGTGCAAGTGTGATTTGGCCGACCCGTACAGATTTCTGTCAGGTGACGCGGGTGAATGACGACCGTCTGACAGCCAACGCAATCGAAGCTGCCGAGCAGACAGAGCGACTTGATATTGCTGAAATTCGTGATTTTGCGCCCCTAAACGATGTCCTGGCCGCGGTCCCAGAGGATAGATTGTTGGTCTGGTGCGACGAGGCCAGCGCCACAAGGGGCGACCGCAATGCCGTCTCTGTTTTTGCGGCGCATCCCAAGCCGGAATCTGCGGCCATTCTGATTGGCCCTGAGGGTGGATTTTCCGAGAATGAGCGGCGCATCCTCGACCGGCGTGAAAACTGTTTGAAAGTTTCACTGGGTCCGCGCATATTGCGGGCCGATACTGCGGCAATAGCCGCGCTGACATGCTTCCAGTCAGTCTATGGTGACTGGCCGGATATAACGTAAAATCATTTGTTTTTTCTTTTAATAGCCTGTCTGCTGTACACTCGACCTTTGCGGTTCAACCTGACCTTCCATTAGGATTCCATTCATGACAGACGACAATATGCGGATCGCTGACAAGCAGGCCATGATCGACTGGGTGGCGGCGGGCGAAACGCCGAAATCCGACTGGAAAATCGGCACTGAGCATGAAAAATTCCTGTATCGCTGCGGTACGCAGGAACCGATTGGGTATGAGGGGCCGGATGGGGTGGCACAGCTGCTTAGTGACTTGCTGGCCGAACTTGGCTCAGCCGCCGCGCCGATCCTGGAAAAGGGTAAAATCATAGGGCTGAAGGATGGCGAGGGGGGGTCGGTAACGCTGGAGCCTGGTGGCCAACTTGAGCTGTCTGGCGCACCATTGGCCAATCTGCATCAGACCTGCGCCGAAACGGGACGCCATTTGCGGCACATGCGAAACGTGGCAGACCCCCTCTGCATTGGGATGTTGGGTGTTGGCTATCATCCCACCGCCCATCGCGAGGATATCTCCTTCATGCCGAAGGGGCGATACAAGATCATGAGTGCGCACATGCCAAAGGTGGGCTCTCTCGGGCTTGACATGATGTTGCGGTCCTGTACCGTTCAGGTCAATCTCGACTATGGTGACGAGGTGGACATGCGGCGTAAATTCCGTACCTCGCTCGCGCTACAGCCGATTGCCACCGCATTGTTTGCCAATTCACCTTTCAAGGAAGGACAGGTGTCACCTTTCCTGTCGACCCGCGCCCATGCCTGGACAGATACCGACGCCGCCAGATGCGGGGTTCCTGCCTGTGTGTTTGATGAGACTTTCGGCTATGAGCAATGGATTGATTATATTCTTGATGTGCCGATGTATTTTGTCCATCGCGGTGAGGATTATATTGATGTCGCTGGACATTCCTTCCGCGATTTCGTGGCGGGCACACTTGCGGGCTTCGAGGGGCAGACGCCAACCATGGGGGATTTTGAGGATCACATGACCACCGCTTTTCCTGAGGTCAGGCTGAAACAATTCCTTGAGATGCGCGGCGCTGACAGCGGTATGTGGGCAAATATCTGCGCCCTTCCGGCTTTCTGGGTGGGGTTGCTCTATGATGATGAGGCGCTTGAGGAAGCGGCTTCACTTGCATCTGACCTGCAGGCAGACGACGTGATGGCAGCCCGCCTGTCTGTGGCAAAAGATGGTTTCAGAGGCAGGCTTGGCCAACATGATGTCTACGACCTGGCATCACGCCTGGTTTCAGTCTCGGGTGAGGGGTTGCGTCGACGCGGTATTCTTGACAGTGGTGGTGGTGATGAATCCGGGTTCCTAGCGCCTCTCAGGGATTGTCTGAACAGCCAGAAAACACCAGCAGAAATGTTGCTGGATGCGCTGCAGGGTGAATGGGGAGAGGATGTCTCACGGATTTTCACAGCCAACAGCTTTTGATGTGCAGATTGCCTGCCGACATGATCAGTGCGCCACGGCTGCATACATTGTTGCTTAACGTTGCTGACAGGATTTTATAGGCTGCTGAGATGCCCGTTTTACTGTTGATTGTCTGTATCAATTTTGTTGGCGTCGGAGCTCTGATTCCCATTCTTCCCTACACGATCTTGGAATCGATGGGCCAGCCGGCCAGTGTAATGACCCTGCTGTTGGCATCCTTTGCTCTATCCATGTTTGTTGCTAACCCCATTCTGGGTCGTTTGTCTGACCATATTGGCCGCCGCCGAGTGCTGTTTTTTTCTCTCGCTCTGACTGGGGTAGCGCATTTCTGGTTTGCCATGTCTCACGAGCTATGGCAGTTGTTTCTGGCGCGTATCCTGGCTGGCATAGGGTCTGGAAATACAGGTGTCATTCAAGCGATGATTACCGACCGCACGTCATTTGAAAAGCGGGCGCAATATATGGGGTTGCTGGGCGCAGCCATTGGCGTTGGCTTTGTCGCCGGCCCGGCGCTTGGCGGGTTGCTGAGCCATTTTGGCAATGGACCGCTCTATCAGGTTCCCTTTCTGATGGCGTCGGGATTTGCCTTTGTCGCCCTGTTTATGACCAGCTGGCTGAAAGGTGTTGATCGTGAACGGTTGACGCCCGAACAGCGAGGGGCTGCTGGCACAGCTGTGTCTCGCCTGCGTGTCCTGATGGCCTCACCATTGGCGCTGTATGCACTTGCCTCTTTGGCGTTGAATCTCTCATTTGCACAGGTTGAGGCGTCCTTTGTTCTGGTGCTGCGTGACTATCTCGGTTTTGGTGCCATCGAGACTGGCTGGCTGTTCACCTATATCGGTGTCTGCATCATTGTCGTTCAGACAGTGTTGATCAAAAGTGTCGTGTCCCGCTTTGGCGAGGTGGGAACAACCCTTCTTGGCACCTGCCTTTTGGTGTTTGGTCAGATTGCCACCGTACTGATTGTCACAGGTCTCTTTGTCGGCAATGCCTATCCCTTATTGCAGACTTTGCTGGCGGCAACGGCCATCTGTTTCGGCTTTGCCCTGTCGACACCGGCAATCACTGCTGCCGTAAGCAAGATTGCGGGTGAGACCGTGCGGGGAGGATCGCTAGGTACGATTCAAGGATTCGGTTCGCTTGGACAGGTCGTCGGGCTAAGCGTTGCTGGACCGCTTTATGATCTTGGCGGGTCACAATTTCCGTTTGGCTTTGGTGCCGTCGTGACGTTGTTGCTGGTCTGTCTGGTGCCATATCTCCGGCGTCCAGCTTGACGCTATGCCGCCTCTGTGCCGCCGACCGTGACACCACCCATTTTCACAGTTGGCTGGCCAACGCCCACCGGAACCGATTGGCCCGCTTTGCCACATGTCCCAACCCCGTCATCCAGCGCCATGTCATTGCCAATCATTGAAATCTTTGACATTGCATCTGGCCCATTGCCAATCAGTGTGGCCCCTTTTACCGGCGCGCCGATCTTGCCATTCTCGACGAGATAGGCCTCGGAAGCTGAGAAGACGAATTTGCCCGAGGTGATATCAACCTGACCGCCACCGAAATTGACCGCATAAATACCCTTCTTGATCGAGGCGACAATCTCTTCGGGGTTGTCCGTGCCACCCTCCATGAAAGTGTTCGTCATCCGCGGCATTGGCGCATGTTCATAGGATTGACGCCGGCCGTTGCCCGTCGCCTCAACGCCCATCAGCCGCGCATTCTGCCGGTCCTGCATATAGCCGCACAGAATGCCATTCTCTATCAATACATTGCGGCGGGACTGTGTGCCCTCATCATCAACGGTGATTGAGCCACGCCGGTCCATCATGGTGCCATCATCAACCACGGTGACGCCTTTCGATGCGACCTGCTCGCCGACGCGACCGCTGAAAACTGATGTGCCCTTGCGGTTGAAATCCCCTTCAAGACCGTGGCCAACCGCTTCATGCAGCATAACTCCGGGCCAGCCGGCACCAAGCACGATTTCCATTTCTCCTGCCGGAGCGGCAACTGAGTCCAGATTGAGCGTTGCTATGCGCAGCGCTTCGTGAACCTGTGGCTGCCATGAATCTGGCTGCATATATTGATCAAACATCACCCGACCGCCAGCTCCAGCAGAGCCGGATTCCATGCGGCCATCCTGTTCAACAACGACTGAAACATTGATCCGAACGAGGGGACGGATGTCGGCCACGCGCTCACCATCTGCGCGCATGATCTGCACTGCCTGCCAGGAACCGGCGAGGCTCGCGCTGACCTGTACCACCCTCGGGTCTGCGGCTCTGGCAAAGGCATCGATTTCCTGCAACAGGCTGACTTTCGCATCGAACGGCATCTCGTTCAGCGGGTTGCCGTCGCCATAGAGCGGGCGGTTACTGCCGGCCACCGGGGCGAGTGCCGCAGTTCCATTGTACCCTTTGGTCACGGCGCCAACGCTCGCCGCTGCCCGGCGCAGGGCCGCCTCGCTCAACTCACCGGCATGCGCATAGCCATGGGCTTCGCCGGCGATTGCTCGCAGGCCGAAACCACTGGACTGATCATAGCTTGCCGACTTCAACCGGCCATCATCGAAGGCAAGCATTTCCGAATGCCGCATCTCCAGAAATAATTCACCATCATCAGCGCCGGCGAGCGCCTGTCGCACGATTTGCTGTGCCTTGTCCTGGTCCAGATTTGTTCCGCTAAAGAAAATTTCGTCTGTTTGTGCGAGATGGTCCATTACGTTTTCCAAAGTATCATTATGTCAAAATTGTATGTACATCCTCAATCTACAGGATTTGGGTGTTAAAAGTGAGATTTTCAAGTTTATAAATAATTTGCAACGCAAGTTTGCCGCGGTCGAAACGCCCGTTCCAGCAAAAAGAAAAAAAAGATGAAAATTATAGCGACAGGTAGCCGCATGGGGCTTTTCTATTATCAAAAATCAGTCTAATTAGAGGCGATAGTCGCGATCTGTTTTTCAGCGGTTATGACTTGACTCGTCGTTAGATCAAGCGAATTGTGGGAGAAAAATCCATGGCATTTGCAGCCGAATCGTTTTTAGGCTTGTCGTCGGGCTTTTTGAGAGATAAGTGCAGGATTTACGCGACATTTGTAGCGTTTAATTGCGCGCTCTTGGGCGCGTCTAGTGCGCTAGCTGCCAAGCCAGAACCCTGGCAAATGGATCTACAGCCACCGGCTGGTTCGATCGCTGAGATGGCGACGGACCTGCATAATATGTTGCTCGTAGTTATAACTCTAATCTCGCTATTTGTCCTCGGATTGCTAGTTTATGTGAGTGTCCGTTTTCGCGCCAGCGCAAATCCAAATCCGTCCAAAACCTCCCATCACACCGTGATCGAGATACTTTGGACAGTAATCCCAGTTGTCATCCTTGTTGGTATTGCTATCCCCTCCTTTCGTCTTTTATACTATCTCGATCGTACAGCCGATACCGACATGGTGATTAAAGTGACGGGTAATCAATGGTATTGGAATTATGAATATCCAGATGATGGTATTGTTTTTGACAGCTACATGGTTGATGATGCAGACATTCAAGCCGATCAGATAAGGCTATTGTCGGTAGACAACCCGCTTGTTGTACCAGAGAATACTCGCGTCAAACTGCTTATTACTGGGAATGATGTGATGCATTCGTTTTTTGTTCCGTCACTTGCCGTGCAGGTGTACGCCTTTATCGGCCGTACCAATGAAGTCTGGATTGATGTGCCATCTGGCAAACAAATTTATTACGGCCAGTGCAACCAGATATGTGGTGTTAATCACGCATACATGCCCATTGAGGTCCGGGCACTGCCGCGGGATGAATATGATGCGTGGTTGTCCTCAGCGCGAGAGGAATTTGCGATGGATGATAATTTCATTAAACCCAAAACCCTCAAACTGGCCTCGGCCAGGCAATAAGATAATTAAGAGGATCAACACATGAGTGCTCAAGCCCACGCGGATCACGGTGCCCCAGAAAGCTTTGTGCGCCGTTGGCTCTATTCTACCAACCACAAAGACATTGGCACGATGTATATCGTCTTTGCGATCCTTGCCGCTTTTATTGGTGGAGGCCTGTCCGTCTACATGCGTATGGAATTGATGGAGCCGGGTGTTCAGTACATGGCAGACGGTCATGTGTGGAACGTGTTTACCACTGCGCACGGCCTGATCATGGTGTTTTTTGTAGTGATGCCTGGCCTAATCGGTGGTTTCGGTAACTGGTTTGTGCCTATCATGATTGGCGCACCGGATATGGCTTTCCCACGCATGAACAACATCAGCTTCTGGCTGTTGCCCCCCTCATTCATTCTGCTACTGCTCTCTGCGGTTATGGATGGCGGTGCAGGTGTTGGTTGGACAATCTATCCGCCGCTGTCATCCTCATCTGGCACTCCAGGCATGTCCATGGACCTTGCTATTTTCTCGCTACACCTTGCAGGTGTGTCCTCGATCCTCGGTGCAGCCAACTTTATCACCACAATTTTCAACATGCGTACACCTGGCATGACGCTGCACAAGATGCCGCTTTTTGCCTGGGCGATGCTGATCACAGCCTTCCTGCTGCTGCTCGCGGTGCCAGTCCTAGCAGGTGCGATCACCATGCTACTTACAGATCGTAATTT
>CACNSW010000025.1 GCA_902623185.1 uncultured SAR116 cluster alpha proteobacterium | reverse complement strand
GATACCTTGGCATCGGCGCTACTGGCAAACAATGTGCACCTGCTTGGCAGGTCATTTAAATATCACCGCCCGCGGGGAATTCTTGGGAGTGGTTCTGAGGAACCAAACGCGCTGATACGACTTGGCAAAGGTGCCTATGCTGAACCCAATCTGCGCGCCACGCAGATTGAGTTGTTCGAGGGGCTGTATGCCGAAAGCCAGAACCGTACACCATCGCTGAAATTCGATATTGGCGCGGTGAATTCGCTACTGGCTCGTTTTTTTCCGGCTGGCTTCTATTATAAAACCTTCATGTGGCCTGCTTCGATGTGGATGAGCTATGAACATATTATTCGCCATGCCGCCGGCCTTGGTAGGGTGGCGGATGATTACAAAGACCCAGACCGGTATGAAAAGACGCATGCGCATTGTGATGTATTGGTTGCAGGAGGCGGTGCCGCAGGGCTAATGGCGGCGCTTCATGCCGGACGTACCGGTGCACGCGTGATTCTAGCGGATGAGCAGAATGAGTTTGGCGGCTGGCTGCTGGCTGAAAATGACACCCGAATTGAAGGTGTGGATGCAAGCACCTGGATAACTGGAATGATTACCCAACTTGAAGCAATGCCTGAGGTTACAATGCTGCCACGCACGACGGTGTTTGGCTATATGGACCATAATTACCTCACGCTTGTGGAGCGCGTCACCGACCATCTGGCTGAGCGCCCAGCGCATCTGCCGCGCCAGCGACTTTGGAAAGTGCGGGCCTGCCAAACCGTGCTGGCGCAGGGCGCGCATGAACGACCCCTAGTATTTTCTGGCAATGATCTGCCTGGTGTGATGCTTGCAGGTGCAGTGCGCAATTTTATCAATCGCTACGGCGTACTGCCTGGCAATAGGGCCATTGTGGTGACAAATAATGATGATGCCTACCGAACCGCACTCAGCCTTAATAACGCCGGCGCAAATGTTGTTATTGTCGACCTGCGGATCAGTGCCGCTGGTCCATTGATTACTGCCGCTAAGGACGCAGGGATTTTGATCATGGCCGGGCATGCGATCACGCTTGCCAGTGGTGGCCAACGCGTGGCCCGCGTCGAGATATCCCCTGTCAATGAAGGGGCCACCCAGATCATTGGTGATGCCGTACATATGGATTGTGACCTGATTGCCATGTCAGGTGGGTTGTCCCCAGCAGTGCATCTACATTCGCAGGCACGTGGCAAACTGGTGTGGGATTATCATACCCTGTGTTTCAAACCGTCAACAACGCATGAGGCATCATTTAACGCCGGCGCGTGCAATGGCGGTTTCGATCTTGGCGCGACACTTCGCGAAGGCGCACAGGCGGGTACCAAGGCCGCCAGCATCGCCGGTTTCGAGACGCTTGACACCATCGAGACCCCCGCGCTGGACGCGCCAAAACAGAGCTGGCGCCCACTCGCAGCATGGGAAATCTCCAATGGTGAGGGTCCAGGAAGAGGGCCGAAAGCGTTTGTCGATTTTCAGAATGATGTGACAGCATCTGACGTTGCGCTTGCCGCGCGAGAGGGCTTTCAGTCAGTCGAGCACCTAAAACGCTATACCACTATGGGAATGGCAACCGATCAGGGTAAGACATCGAACATTAACGCGCTGGCCATTCTTGCCAACGCGCTAGGAAGTGAGATTCCCGAAGTTGGCACAACAACTTTCCGCATGCCATACACACCGACAAGTATCGGAGCTATTGCAGCGCGCGATATCGGCCATCTCTTCGACCCTACAAGGCTGACCCGCATCGATGACTGGCACCGCGCCAACGGTGCCACCTTTGAACATGTTGGGCAGTGGATGCGTGCCTGGTACTACCCTAGGGAGGGTGAAACCATGGCTGAGGCGGTCAACCGCGAGGTGTTGGCAGCGCGGACAACGGCTGGTCTTCTGGACGCATCAACACTTGGCAAGATAGATATCCGGGGGCCAGATGCTGCCGAGTTTCTTAACCGCATCTATACCAATGACTGGCTGAAACTCGGCGTTGGTAAATGCCGCTATGGGTTAATGCTAAAGGATGATGGGACGGTCATGGATGATGGTGTGACGACACGCCTCGCCGAGGATCATTTCCACATGACAACGACAACTGGCGGAGCCGCTGGTGTCCTCGACTGGATGGAGGAATGGCTACAGACAGAATGGCCAGAACTCAAGGTATATCTGACCTCGGTAACTGAGGAATGGTCCGTTGCTACCCTCTCCGGGCCAAACGCCGCAAAAATTCTTGAGGCAGCCGGTGTTGATATCGATCTCCGCACCTCATCATTTCCTTTCATGTCAATGCAGGAAGCGCATATTGGTGGATTACCTGTAAGACTTTTTCGGATTTCCTTTACTGGCGAGCTGTCCTACGAGATCAACGTAAAAGCACGCCACGGTCTAGCGCTCTGGAACTTGTTGATAGAGTCCGGTTCTGAGTTCGGCATTACCCCCTATGGCACCGAAGCGATGCATGTCCTGCGCGCAGAGAAGGGCTTCATCATCGTTGGTCAGGAAACTGATGGTTCTGTAACGCCGCAAGACCTAAAAATGGACTGGATCGTGTCTGATATTAAGCCCGATTTCATCGGCAAGCGGGCTTTGGCCAGAGCCTCAATGAAGTATGACGACCGCAAACAGCTTGTCGGTCTATTGACAACTGACAGCAAGCGGGTGATCCCCGAGGGAGCACATGCAGTGATTGACCCCGATCAACCAATGCCAATGGAAATGCTTGGCCAGGTCACATCGTCCTATTACTCACCAAATGCCGGCTCGTCGATCGCAATGGCGATGCTAAGAGGCGGCCATAGTATGCTGGGCTCGACGGTGTATTTTCCCATGCTTGATGGCGATGTGATCGAAGCGGAAATTGTGGAGCCGAAGTTCTTTGACACAAATGGAGAGCGGATCAATGGCTGATATCATGACAGGTGATGCAATGCTTCCAGGCCGCAGCGCCCTTGCCTGGCGCGCCGGTGAGAGCGCTGCCGCGCCAGGCGGCGGCAGCGTAGGTCTCCGCCTACAGGAGTTGGCGCATATTGGCAAAATCAACATCCGTGGTAACAAGACTATCACCAAGGTGATTTGGAATCATACAGGCTGCGAATTTCCGCCCGCCAATAACACGGTTAGTTCAGCTGGCGTCCGGCACATTGTCTGGCTTGGTCCGGATGAGGCGCTGCTACTTTGCGAAGCCGGTATGGAACGCGAACTTCGGCGTAAGATCAGCGACGATCTTGCTGGTCAGCATTTCGCCGCAACAAATGTCACTGACGCGCTCTGTGCTCTTAAGGCCGAGGGACCAGACGTAAGGGCGGTACTCGCCAAGGGTTGCGCGCTTGATTTGCATCCCAAAAAATTTATCCCCGGCCAATGTGCGCAGACGATGCTAGCACATGCCAGTGTGACGATGATCGCCACCGATGAAAATTGCTTCCTTTTGCTCTGCCGGACGAGCTTTGCAGCATATACGCTCGACTGGCTACAAGATGCAGCAATTGAGTTCGGCTTTGTCTTTCAGGGATAGGTGAAGCAGTATCCTCACGAGCAAAAGCCCTCTCAGATGAGTAGCGCTTTTTGCATTCCGGACAAAGGATGCCCGCCGACTTAGTAGTCAGCATCCGGCAGCTCTTCCATTCGATGGGCAATGAACGCGCGCAATGCTTCATCAATCGCCGGATCGAGCTCCGGTTTCTGATATGAGTCAAGCATCTCGCGAACGCGAACTTGGGCCCTGGCATTGCTCTCGACGCAGCCTTCGGACGACCATTGTTCAAAGGTATTGTTGTCGGCCATTTCTGAGCGCCAGAAAGCCATCTCAAAATTCGCTTGGGTGTGGGATGAGCCAAGAAAATGCTGGCCTGGGCCGGTTTCGCGAAGCGCATTCATTGCCTGGCCATTTTCCGATATATCTATTCCGTCAACTAAATTCTGCATCATCGTCAATTGATCGGCATCAAGCAGCAGTTTAGCATAGTCTGCGACCAGACCGCCTTCCATCCAGCCGCCAGCATGCAGCACAAAATTTACACCGCCCATCACCGTTGGCAAAATGGTATGGGTGGACTCATAAGCGGCCTGCGCATCAGGAATCTTAGCTCCTGTGAGTGATCCACCGGACCGGAACGGCACCCCAAGACGGCGGGCCAGTTTGGCGCAGCCATAAAGCACTTTGGCAGGTTCCGGCGTGCCAAAGGTCGGGGCACCCGTCTGCATCGACATTGAACTTGCAAAACTGCCAAAAATCACCGGCGCGCCGGGATTGACCGCCTGGGTGAAGGCGATACCACTCATGGCTTCAGCAAGTGTCTGCGCAAGTGTGCCAGCAACCGAGACCGGCGACATTGCCCCAGCCAGAATAAACGGCGCTGTGATCACTGCCTGGTTGTTCCGCGCATAGACCTTAAGCGCGCCCAGCATAGTGTCGTCCCAGGTCATTGGCGAATTGGCATTAATCAGACTTACACAAACTGTGTTGTTGGCGACAAACTCATCACCAAACAAGATTTTTGACATATCAACCGTGTCCTGCGCCCGGCTCGGGGCCGTGACCGAACCCATGTAGGGTTTGTCGGACAAACGCTGATGCGCATAGATCATCTCGAGATGACGCTTTGTCACCGGCAAATCGACAGGCTCGCAGACAGTACCACCAGAATGGTGAAAGCCAGGATGCATATAGACGAGTTTCACGAAATTGCAAAAATCATCCACCGTGGCATAACGACGCTCACCTTCAAGATCACGAACGAATGGCGGGCCATATACAGGCGCAAAAACTGTTTTATTGCCTCCAATCTCTACAGAGCGGACAGAATTGCGCGCATGCTGGGTGAAGCTAGCGGGAGCCGTAGCGCAAAGCTGTCTTGCCAGCCCACGAGGAAAATGCACCCGCTCTCCCTTTATATCACACCCAGCATTGCGAAGGATGTCCAGTGCCTCCAAATCGTCACGAAAATCAATGCCAATTTCCTCGAGGATGGTCTCGGCATTGGCCTCAATGATCTCAGTTGCCTCTTCGCTGAGAATATCAACGGGCGGAATTTTGCGGGTTATAAAAGGCGCGCTGGCGCCGCTACTTCCGCCAATCCGCAATTGACGACGCGCATCACGCCCACCGCTGCGACGCGAATGCCGCTCTGTTACCTGTGGTTCAGACATTTACTTTTTCCTCTACTACGAACCTATTGTCACTGGCGAAGCGTTTCAGGCGCGTAATTTTTCATTATCTGGGTCATAGGGCGATTCGTTAACAACAGTGGCTCGCAGGCGCTGGTCAAGAATGTCGATCATTAACTCTGTACCAACGGTTGTGAAATTAGGCCGCAACATCGCAAGAGCAAGCGACTTTTCAAGACGGAATCCATAGCCACCACTGGTTGCGCGGCCAATGACCTCGCCATTGGGAAGCATAATCGGGTTACCGCCAATTACATCAGCATCGGTGGTGTCATGCACCTCGAGTGTGACCATCGCATTCTCAAAGCCAGATTCCTGCCACTGACTAAGTTTTTGGCGTCCCTTGAAATCACCCTTATTCAGGTGAACAAACTTTTCTAAACCACTCTCAAGTGCCGCATATTCGATCGACAATTCAGTACCAATCAAACGGTAGGATTTCTCCAGCCGCATGGTGTCCATGGCCCGAATACCGAAAGGCTTTAGGCCAAACTCGGCACCGGCATCCATAAGAGCATCAAAGATATGGTTCTGATACTCGATCGGATGGTGCAGTTCCCAGCCAAGTTCGCCAACGAAATTCATTCGAAACGCCACGGCTGGTGCAAGATTTACCTCGATCAGGCTGCTGGACAGCCATGGAAAGGCCTCATTGCTAAGATCGGCGCGGGTGATTTTCTGCAAAATGTCGCGTGACTTTGGTCCAGCCAGAACCAGCACACCGATGGAGTTGGTAATGTTGTCAAAATGGACAGAGCCATCATTAGGCATATGTTTCCTTATCCAGTCATGATCCAGCCGCTGTGCCGCGCCGGCGGCGACAAGATAAAAACTGTCCTCGGATTCACGTTGGATTGTAAATTCAGAATGCACCCCACCGCGTTCAGTTAGCGCATGGCACAGCGCAACCCGCCCCTTGTTGCGTGGCAGCCTGTTGGCAACAAGATAATCGAGGAAAGCCTCAGCACCTGGGCCAGAAATACGACATTTGGAGAATGCTGACATATCCAGTAAACCAGCGTTTGCCTGAACGTTGTGAACTTCATTGCCTACATGTTCAAACCATTTCGAACGGCGAAAGGACCAGTGATCCTCCCGAGGCACCCCCTCCGGCGCAAACCAGTTGGCCCGCTCCCAACCGAATTTCTGACCAAAAACGGCACCAAGGGCCTTCAGCCGATCATAGCAGGGCGCGGTGCGCAACGGCCGTGCTGCAGCACGTTCTTCGTCTGGGTAATGAATAGTGAACACATTCTCATAGGCTTCTTCATTTTTGATCCTGAGATAAGATTGGGTCGTGTAGCTGCCATATCGCCGTGGGTCAACGCCCAGCATATCAATAGTTGGCTCGCCATCGACGATCCATTCGGCAAGCTGCCAGCCAGCACCTCCAGCGGCGGTGATGCCAAAGCTATGCCCCTCACTAAGCCAGAAATTCGGCACATCCCATGCCGGACCTATAATCGGATTGCCGTCTGGCGTGTAAGCTATGGCGCCATTATAGACTTTTTTCACACCAACCTCCGCAAAGGCTGGAACACGTTCGATCGCCGACTCAATATGCGGTTCCAGACGTCCAAGGTCTTCCTGGAACAATTCATATTCAGAATCGTCGCTCGGCCCATCAAGATAGCATGCTGGCGCGCCCTTTTCATAAGGGCCAAGGATCAGACCACCCGCCTCTTCGCGCATATACCATCGACCATCAGAATCCCGCAGCACGCCCATCTCTGGCTCGCCCCGCGCGTGACGGTCCTTGATGTCTTGATGCGGCTCAGTGACAATATATTGATGTTCAACTGGGACTACCGGCACATTCAACCCAACCATCTGACCTGTCTTACGAGCAAAATTACCCGTACAGCTGACCACATGTTCGCAGGTGATTTCGCCTTTGTCGGTTGTCACCTTCCACTCGCCTTCGACGGTCCTGCTGATCGCAGTCACGGTGGTATCACGGTAGATTTCAGCGCCACGGTCACGCGCACCGCGTGCCAGTGCCTGCGTAAGATCAGCAGGCTGTATATAGCCGTCACCGGGGTGCCGGATCGCACCGATCAGGCCGTCGGTGTTACACATCGGCCAGTAACGTTTGACTTCCTCAGGAGTCAGTATCTGAACATCAACGCCAATGGTGCTAGCAACGCCGGCATATTGTAGATATTCGTCCATGCGTTCAGGATTTGAGGCAAGACGTATGTTCGAGACATTGCGGAAACCTACATCCATACCAGTCTCCGCTTGCAGTTCCTGATAGAATTTAACGGAGTATTTATGCACCTGGCCAACAGAATAGGACATGTTGAACAGTGGCAAAAGACCAGCGGCATGCCAAGTAGAACCCGAGGTCAGTTCTTTGCGTTCCACAAGAACGACTTCAGACCAGCCTTTTTTCGCCAAATGGTACAAGCTGCTGACACCAACGACACCGCCCCCAATGACAACAACGCGCGCATGCGTTTTCATTATCCAAACTCCCTTTCAAGGCAGGTTAGACGCCGATATCAATAAATCGCCCACTGCCATTCAACATTGGTTTGATCTTATTGAAAGAGCATAAAAACAGCGTCTTCCATCCGACTTTTTTTGCCCAAAATAGGCAGCTTGAAAAGACAATAATGAGAGTTTGGTCGAATTCAGAAAATGCTGCATGCGCCTCTGAGTCTTGATTAAAAGTGACGACGCTTCGTCTCAGATAATGCTAAGAGTCACGGGTTCAGACGCTGCACATCCCAACCACTCACAGCGTTGCGGGTGAATCGAAAGCGATCATGGAGGCGGTGTTCACCATCAGCCCAAAATTCAATTTCTTGTGGTGCTATGCAATAACCTCCCCAATGCGGCGGTCGTGGCACGTTATCAGGGAAACGGGCTTCGTTTGCGGCCACTGCCGCCGTCAATTCGGCACGGCTAGCAAGCGGCCGAGACTGTGCCGAGGACCATGCACCGATCTGGCTACCACGGCCGCGAGAGTCGAAATAGGCGTCAGATTGCGCTGCCGATACTTGCAAGACTGGGCCAACAACACGCACCTGACGGCGCAAGCTTTTCCAGTGCATGCAAAAGGCGGCCTTTTCCGTCGCCAGCAATTCGTCCGATTTGCGGCTTTCGTAATTGGTGTAGAAAACGAATCCGTCCGGCGACCATTGTTTAAGCAGAACCATCCGAACAGAGGGCATGCCATCGCTATCTACGCTGGCAAGCGCAATCGCATCAGGATCATTAATTTCTGAAGCGATGGCCTCTTCGAACCATTGACCGAAAAGTACGAAAGGGTTTGTATTCTGTTCAAGTTCCATGCCAGAAAACTCCTAACCTATAGGGCTGAAATGGGTGTTCACCACTGTGGCTGCAACGCTGCTGTTATGAAAAACAACAAGAGTATATTGGCATTAACAAATTATTGCCTTATTTTTCTGTATTGTTGAATCTAAAGACTGCCGAAAAATTCATAGAGTACCCAGAAAGCTTGACATAAGTCAGAGGATACAATGATGAAGCATAAACATCAGCCTGCCCCTCTAGGCAACCGTTGCACGGTCACAACAATTAAAATGTCAGTGGCAATCCTGTGTGCCACCATTTTTTTCTCTGGTAACGTATTCGCCGAGACCCGCGTTGAGACAGTTTTGGGAACAGTGACAAAATCGGACCCTATCCGCAGCAGCTACATACGAAAGACACCGAGGGATGAACGAGTTTGTAGAACCGAGGATGTTCCGATCTATGGCACGGCTCAGAGTGGTCAATCCGATCTGGGTGCAATGATCGTTGGCGGACTTATTGGGTCGGCCATTGGCAACAAGCTGTCTAGTAATGACGGCGCGGGAGCCGCAGGAACAGTTGCCGGTGCCATCCTTGGAGGTGAACATGCAAAAAACAGCGCCAAACGGGGCGAAGTCGTGGGCTACCGCCAGCAAAATATCTGTGAGACGCGAACGATAATGATCGATCAGACGATCGAGGAAATCACCGGTTACAGAAACACTATCGAGATTGACAACAAAATCATCATGCTTGAATCCACACGCCCACTGACCCCTACTGAACGTGTCGAAATTACCCGTCAGGTCACCTACTCCCTTCGCTAAAGCGACAGGGACCGGGTCGCTGACCCTGACGCAGACCACTATGGGTTTTGCACTTGCTTCTGCTTGCCCTGAGCGCTAGAGCCTGTAAAATAGTGTAATTTACCAGTAGGTGGTCGGGTAGACCATGCGACAGACAAAATATTGGAAAGACCAAAGCCATGAGCGAGCGGAACACACTACAGAGCAAACCTGATAATGCTGGCGATTTGATGATTGGAAAGCGTGGTCTGATTATGGGCGTTGCGAATGATCGTTCGATTGCCTGGGGAATAGCCGCCAAGCTCGCTGAGCAAGGTGCTGAACTAGCCTTCACCTTTCAAGGGGAGGCGTTAGAAAAGCGTGTCAGGCCTCTGGCTGCATCGGTCAACAGTGACCTTATTCTGACCTGTGATGTCACTGATGAAGGGAGCGTTGACGCGGTGTTCTCGACGCTTGCCAGAAAATGGGGTAAGCTCGATTTCGTGCTACATGCCATTGCCTATTCCGACAAGGAAGAGTTGAAAGGTCAATATGTAGATACCAGTCGCGAGAATTTTCAACGGACAATGGATATCTCAGTCTATTCCTTCACGCACATTGCGCAAAAATCCGCAGCAATAATGAATGATGGTGGCTCATTGCTGACACTGACGTATTACGGCGCAGAGAGGGTGATGCCACATTACAATGTAATGGGCGTCGCAAAGGCAGCACTCGAGGCATCAATCCGTTATCTTGCAGTTGATTTAGGTGGTCGTAACATTCGGGTCAACAGCTTGTCAGCCGGTCCAATGAAAACCCTTGCAGCATCTGGCATTGGTGATTTCCGCTATATCCTGAAATGGAACGAGTATAACTCACCACTCAAACGCAATGTGACGCTTGATGATGTCGGTGGCGCCGGGCTGTATTTGCTTTCTGATTTGTCATCGGGAGTTACCGGCGAAACACATCATGTCGATTGCGGCTATCACGTCGTCGGTATGAAAGCGGTTGACGCGCCTGACATTTCAACAGTTTAACATGTCTGACAATACTTTTGGAAAATTATTCTCATTTACAAGCTTTGGAGAAAGTCATGGGGCCAGCATTGGCTGTGTAGTCGACGGGGCACCTCCTCTCATGGCACTCTCCAACGAAATGATCCAACCCTATCTAGATCGCCGCCGACCGGGCCAAAATCGATTTGTTACGCAGCGCAAGGAAAAGGACAAGGTTGAAATCCTTTCTGGCGTTTTCGAGGGTCAAACAACGGGAACCCCAATCGGCCTTCTAATCCGCAACGAGGACCAACGTTCAAAGGATTACGGCGATATCGCTCGCCAATTCCGGCCCGGTCATGCTGATTTCACTTATCAGAAAAAATATGGCATCCGCGATTATCGCGGTGGTGGCAGATCCTCGGCGCGCGAGACCGCAGTCCGTGTTGCCGCTGGTGCAATCGCCGACCTATTTCTCAAACAAGCCCTTGGCACTAATTATCGCGTACGTGGTGGTGTTGTGCAGATCGGACCACACAAGATCAACCGAGATAATCTGGATTGGGACAATTGCGATAGAAACCCATTTTTCTGCCCCGATGCTGAGGCAGCAGCCGCTTGGGAGGGGTATCTTGATGATGTGCGCAAGCAGGGATCATCTATTGGGGCTATTCTGGAGATTGTTGCCGATGGCGTTCCCGCTGGCCTCGGTCAGCCCATCTATGGCAAACTGGATACAGAACTTTCCGCAGCGATGATAAGCATCAATGCCGTCAAGGGCGTTGAAATCGGCAGTGGCTTCGCCTTAGCGGCAATTGATGGCCGCGAAGCAGGAGATGAAATGTGCAGCGGGCCAACCTTCCTGAGCAACCACGCTGGTGGTATTCTGGGCGGCATCTCGACTGGAGAGCAGATCGTCGTTCGCATCGCAATTAAACCCACATCATCGATTTTGACAAAACGACGTTCGATTGACGAGGAAGGCAGAGAGGTTTCACTTGTAACCAAAGGGAGACATGATCCCTGCGTTGGCATCCGTGGCGTTCCTGTTGCAGAGGCAATGATGGCTATTACGCTGGCTGATCATTTAATGCGGCATCACGCGCAGTGTGGAATTCTGCCTAAGCCTGAATAAGTTAATAATGAGTCTTTTTGGCCGCGATCAGAAATTCACAATTACCGTCCCCTCCATCAATCGGCGAGGGAACAGTGCCGATATGGATCCACCCCATCTCAGTCACTAGCCATCTCTCAATCCGTTCAATAGTCTGGTCGTGCAGCGCGGTATTGCGCACTACACCCCCCTTACCGACATTACCCCTGCCTACCTCGAACTGTGGCTTGATCAGTGCGAGGAGCGAGGCTCTCGGCGACGCCAGCGCTAGCGCCGCTGGCAACAATTTGGTCAGACTAATGAAAGACGCATCACAGACAATGAAATTGGGCTTAATACCTAAGATGTCTGGCGTAATATCACGAGCATTAAGGCCATCCAAAACCACCACACGCGGATCACAAGATAAGCTGGGATGAAGCTGATTGCGCCCGACATCAAGTGCCACAACACGCTTTGCGCCTCGAGCGAGCAATATTTCAGTGAAACCACCAGTGCTGGCTCCAATGTCAAGACAATCGCAGTCTGCCGGATCAATCTGGTCAAAGGCATTAAGCCCACCAATCAACTTCAGAGCTCCTCGGCTAACCCAAGGAAAATCATTGGTCGTTAGTTCCAGCTCTGAGTCAAGGGTCAGCAGTTGAGATGATTTTTTTAGAGGTTTTCCTGCAAGCAAAACAGCCGACGATTCAATTAGCGCCCGCGCCCTTTCCCGCGAAGCAGCTAGGCCGCGCTTTACAAGCAACGCGTCAGCACGGATATGATCTGGCTTGTCACATGGTACAATTCTCCGTTGAGATTTTCTATCCGAACCGACCACAGAAAAACCCTAAATTACTGATGTCATGCAATTAAATTGATCACCAAAACATTCTGTCATAATCACTAGAACCTACCTGGAGTTTGGTTACCAAAACCCCTATTTCTTCTGCCTTGTGTTGACGCCCAAATTCCGAGCAGACCCGGTAAGGTTGGAGAGCGCGGCAACTATGCCGTCACAATCAAGTCCACAGTCAGCTAGTTGACCAGCCTGTGTATCATGTTCTATAAATTCATCGGGAATCGATAGAGTCCGAACGGAAAGGCCTGCATCAAGATGGCCAGCATTCGCCAGATATTGCAATACATGTGCTGAGAAACCTCCAGGACTGTTTTCCTCGACGATCAACAATCTGTTATGTCCAACTGCTAGTTCATCAATCAACAAGCTATCCAGCGGCTTGGCAAACCGGGCATCAGCCACGGTCACAGCAATTCCAGAAACAGCGATTATATCGGCAGCAGCCAGACAATCAGCAAGGCGGGTTCCGAGCGAAAGAATGGCTACATCCCCACCCCTGCGTATGACACGGCCCTTGCCAATAGGCAATATCTTGCCATGCTCTGGAAGCTCGCAGCCAAACCCTTCTCCTCGCGGATAGCGGAGGGCCGATGGCCCATCATCATGGTTTGCAGCGGTTGCCACCATATGTGTCAGCTCCGCCTCATCCGACGGACACATAATCACCATCCCAGGCAAACAGGACAGATAGGCCACATCAAAAATCCCAGCGTGTGTGGCCCCGTCGGCACCAACAAGACCGGCTCGATCGATGGCAAATCGCACAGGAAGTTTCTGGATTGCGACGTCATGAACTATCTGATCATACCCGCGCTGTAAAAAGGTCGAGTAAATTGCACAAAATGGTTTCATGCCCTCACTGGCAAGGCCGGCGGCGAAAGTCACTGCGTGCTGTTCGGCGATGCCAACATCAAATACACGAGCTGGGAAATGTTCCTTGACTTTGTCTAAACCGGTTCCAGACGGCATCGCAGCGGTGATAGCAACAATTCTTTCATCCTGTTGCGCAGCATCGATAAGCGACTTCGCAAAAACTGAGGTGAAGCTAGGGACATTTGCTGCAGCTTTTTGCTGAGTTCCAGTAATCACATCAAATTTTGGCACAGCATGGTATTTTTCGGCTGATGGGCTGGTAAAAGGATGACCTCTGCCTTTTTCAGTAACAACATGTACGAGCACTGGCCCGGTTACATCACCGTCACGCAGATTTTTTAGAACTGGTAGAAGATGCCCTATCTCATGGCCATCGATCGGGCCGATATGCAGAAAGCCCAATTGGCTGAAAACTGAATTGCCGCTAATAAGTTCACGCGCTATATCCTTGGCACGCCGCGCTGTGCGCTCGATCTCAGCGGGAAATTTATTGGTCACCTCACGCATCAAGTCGCGAATAGAATGGAACGGTTCGGAAGTGATCAGACGCGAGAGGTAGCTGCTCATCGCACCAACTGGCTGGGCAATCGACATATCATTGTCATTGAGAATCACGATCAGCCGGTTATTGGAAGCACCCGCATTATTCATCGCCTCATAGGCCATACCAGCGCTCATCGATCCATCGCCAATCACCGCAATAACATTGCGGTTGTTGTTCTGTAAATCGCTAGCCACCACCATACCAAAAGCTGCCGATATAGAAGTTGAAGAGTGGCCTGCGCCAAAAGGATCAAAAACAGACTCGTTACGCTTGGTAAAGCCCGACAGACCGTCCTTTTGGCGAAGGGTCGCTATTAGGTCACGGCGACCAGTAAGGATCTTATGTGGATAAGCCTGATGCCCAACATCCCAGATCAGTCTATCCTCAGGCGTCTGAAAAATATAATGCAATGCTACGGTCAATTCGATAACACCAAGTCCAGCACCAAGATGCCCACCAGTTTTAGAAACAGCGGAAATTGTTGCATCGCGCAGTTCATCAGCAAGACGCGACAATTCTATCTCTGGTAATCGGCGTAGATCTTCTACGCAAATTATCTTATCAAGCAGGGGGGTTGGCGCCATTTCAACTCCAAGATTATCAGCTCAACTTCGGCTCATAACACGCCGTAACCTAGTTTATATTTGAATTATCACAATTTACGTGCAATTGCGAATGTCGCCAGATGCGCTAGATAGCCATTCTTTGGCCACGGCGCCAAAGCCTCAACCGCACCCTTAATCAATTGGTGTGCAGCGGCCTCCGCCCGCTTAGTCCCCATCAAGGCGACAAAACTTCCCTTGCCACGTTCAGCATCCTGTCCAGCCGGCTTGCCGAGCGTCTCAGCATCACCTTCATGGTCAAGAAGATCATCAGCAATCTGAAATGCCAAACCAAGATCCCGCGAGAAAGCCGCCAATGCTGATAACAACCCTTCGTCAGCGCCGTTGACAATGCCGCCACATATGGCAGCACACTGTATCAAAGCCCCAGTTTTCATCGACTGCATTTCAGTAACTTCTGCAAGATTAAGCTGGCGTGTTTCAGCCTGCAAATCTAGCATTTGTCCACCTGCCATCCCGTAAAGACCAGATGCACCGGCAAGCGCTGCAACAAGTTGGACTTGAATAGCCGGATCAGTATGTGTACGCGCATCAGCAAGGGTACCAAAAGCCATGGTCTGTAAAGCGTCTCCCGCTAGAATAGCCGTTGCCTCATCAAAGGCCAGATGGCAGCTGGGCTTGCCACGCCGTGTCGAAGCATCATCCATCGCCGGCAGATCATCATGCACCAGCGAATAGGCATGCAACATTTCCAACGCAGCCGCCACGCGCAACGCCCCATGCTGGTCACGATCTGGATCAGACAATCGCGCGGCGCCAAGGACCAAAGCTCCCCGCAAGCGCTTTCCGCCGCTCATCGTTGCATAGATCATCGCCTCACGCAGTTGCTGCGCAGAAGACTGACTTTCTCTAAGGAGGTCATCGATGAGTGCAGTAGTGTTCCAAGCATCATCGGCGAGTTGGTCAGAAAATTCCATATCAAACTAATTTTCGGGAGAAAAAGCGCTAGCTTTATCGGGTGGTTTGCTGTCCTCAGGCAGCCTTATTTGCTCCACTTTCATCCGTGCTTCCTCAAGCCGCTCTTGACAATGTGCTTTTAGCGCTGTTCCACGCTCAAAAGCGGCAATTGCGTCATCGAGCGACACATCGCCCCGCTCCAGAGATGTCACAATTGCCTCAAGCTCACGAAGCGCTTCTTCAAAGCTGATAGCGTTAATATTTTTGCTCTCATTCAAGCTCGTCATGAGATTGTCCGGTCCAATTGCATTCTCCCCTTAGGTGGACGCATGTTTTTGGTGAATTAAGTGCGAAAATCAGGAAACTCAATTACCAGCAGGTATGTTCGCCGTAGATTTAATTTTATACTTAAATATTTGCGAGCTAACAATTACTTTCCTAGTGTATTATTAAAACGTGCTGCCAAGGATTTCCAAATCCGTAGGTGTAACTGCGCCTTGCGCTGGTCAAGATTGACAACATTCTCACCATGAGAGACCCGGCGATAAGAGGAATTTTTCATCACCTTTGGCATATCACAAAAAAGCGGCTCAACAGATTCTTAGATACTTGACTTGTATGCTGTATACTCGATCCATTTCAACGGATCCGACCGCGCTCATATTTCTTAATCTACTGAGTATAATAATCGATTAGCTACAAACGTTATTTACTCATCCTAAAAATTTTGGAGCAGCATGACCGTTTTTCCAACATAAAGATCAACGACATTCATCTAGAGCGGCGATAAGTGCATGCGCGATTCCGGCTTCAAAAGTCGAATGTCCGGCTTCGTCAATAAGCCTGAGCCGAGCCTTAGAACCCCATGCATTTGTCAGTTTTCTTGCGGTGATTGGGGGGCAAATAACATCATGTCGACCCTGGATGATATCGGCCGGCAGATGCTTTATCTGATCAATGTTTTCAAGAATGTGGTCCAATTCTAGGAAACAGTGATTGACAAAATAATGCGCCTCAAGACGCGCCATGCTAAGCGCCGACTTGCCACCAACATGCCTAACACCCGAGCGCAGAGTTGAGCAGCTTGTCTCATATGAAGCCCATCGTTCAGCAGCTTCCTGATGCGTATTAGCGTCAGGGGCCATGAGCCGCTTATAATAATTTGTGAGCAAATCAGAGCGCTCCTTGAGCGGTAAATATTCTACAAAGCGTTCGTGCGCCTCAGGGAAAAAACGTCCCATATCATAAAGAAACCATTGCACCTCCGCATCCGTGCCAAGAAAGATTCCGCGCAGGATCAGACGTAATACATTTTCAGGGTGTGTAATTGCGTAAGCTAGTGCCAGCGTGCTTCCCCAAGACCCACCAAACAGCACGAACTTATGAATACCAAGAACATTGCGCAACGCCTCAATATCCTCAATCAGATGCTGGGTTGTGTTGTCCTCTATCTCCCCATGGGGACGTGATTGGCCACAACCTCGCTGATCAAAGAGCACACAGTGAAAACGTTCAGGGTTGAAAAGACGGCGGTGTGCCGACGAAATACCCGCACCTGGCCCTCCATGTAGAAACAGCACGGGTACACCAGCCGGATTTCCGCATTGTTCGTAAAATACCTGATGGATGCCACGAGTTATAAACCCTTTATTAAAGGGGACGATTGATGGAAAAAGTTCTTTTTCCTGAATGAATGCGTTTACCATGCACTACAATACCCGAGACCGAGCAGCCCTTTCAATCCTCACAACATATAGAGATGGTCATAAAACTGAAGTTCAAATAGGTAATAGCGAAATTATCAGCCCAATTTTGGCCATACCGCCAATCAAGCAACGTCCATCATGTCCTCAAGCTTCATCGCAGCTGCATCCTGATCAATTTTCTCGATTGCAGCAAACTCGCGTGCAAGGCGCTCAAGCGCAGCCTGGTACATTTGACGTTCAGAATATGATTGTTCCGCTTGGTTGGTTCGGCGATGAAGGTCACGAACAACTTCAGCTATAGAGACTGGATCACCAGATTTAATTTTTGTCTCGTATTCTTGCGCTCGACGTGACCACATTGATCGGCGCACGCGAGCCTTTCCTTGCAAGGTAGTAATCGCTTGATCCATCTGTTTACGCGAACTCAGCGTTCTTAATCCGAGCGATTTAGCTTTCTCCATTGGCACGCGCAACGTCATACGATCTTGTTCGAAACGGACAACAAGCATTTCCATGAAAGATCCACCAATGTTGCGTTCCTCGGTACCAAGGATACGGCCAACACCATGCGTCGGATAAACAACAAAATCACCTTCTCTGAGAGAGCTTTCTGACTTCTGTGCCATGATTTTCTTTTCCTTTTGATATGCCTGCCATCCAATAATAATGCCGCCCTGCGAGCCGGGCGGCATGGCCTACGTTGGCATCGACCAAATCGCCCTGTCAATGTGGTGTCCACTCACCACAATTTAAGGGCCTATAAGACTACGAGACGCAAATCTAGCTTCCTCAGTAAATTAATTGTAGTCTAATTTCCTGCAAAAAACAACTCAATGCAAATTGCTTAGATAATAGCAATATTAGTTCAGCAAAACTAATTGCCAGAACCAGGTGACTTAGAGAAATATTTCTCAAATTTCCCAGTTTCAGATTGGCTAACTTCAGCATTTGGCATTGGATCAATACGTTGCCCAATATTTGGCCAAACTTCAGACATCTCACGGTTCACCTCAAGCCACGTCTCGGCGCCAGGTTCGGAGTCTGGGAGAATAGCCTCTGGTGGACACTCGGGTTCACACACACCGCAGTCGATACATTCATCGGGATGAATAACTAGCATGTTCTCTCCCTCGTAGAAACAATCTACGGGGCATACCTCGACACAGTCCGTGTATTTACAGTTGATGCAGTTTTCATTGACAATATAAGTCATGACTATCGTTCCGCGGGAATAAGGGAGAATAATGTCATTTTATCCCAGAACGGCGGGATGAGCAAGACCTACGCACCACGTTCAAGCCTTGTCTTTGCACGCTTGGCGGCGCGTCCAGAGTCAACATCCTTAACAAAAAGCAAGCCCGCCAGTCGGCGCATCAACTGCGCCTCGTATTCATGGTTCTGGCCATCTGCGAGCACAACCATCCAAGCCATCTCCATAATCGCAAGCCGTCCCTCGGCATCAGTTTCTGCCCTGATGGCTTGCACCAGCGAGTGGATTTCAATCCGGTCTTGATGCGCCACAATAGCTTTTTCGATAATACTATTAACTTCGTTATCGGTGAGTTCTAACTGGTTGGTCAACACGTGCGAGATGCTGGATAGTTCATCCTGATCAAGCTCGCCATCAGCCATTGCCGCCTCAATCAGCAATCCGGCAATTGTTTCCGCCCACTCATGATCCTCTTTTGGCGCGACAGCCTCATCCTTAGAAAATGTCTTTATCCAGCCTTCAAGTTTTTCAAGCATGTTATTATCCTGTCATTAGTTTATGTCGCCACACAGCCCGGGTTTCAGCCGAGCTATGTGGCGGCGTTCGCGTTTAGTAGGTCGCCCTGCCCCCTTTTCTCGCGCCTCAAAATCAGGGGGGTGCTCAGTTTTCCTTCTCCGTTTAGCTTGTGGTGGCGCCAGATCTTCATAAAGTGATGTGGCTTCAGATGCTGGTCCTCGACGGCCGCCGAGTGCGAGGATCTTAATCACACGAATATTACTACCCTGAGCGAAGGTCAATGTATGACCGATTTTGGCGGCGCGGTGTGGCTTACTCATCACCTCACCATCTAGTCGGAAACGGCCACTAGCGATCACCCGTGTCGCCATAGCTCTAGTTTTGAAGAAGCGCGCATACCATAACCATTTATCAAGGCGCAGTGATGTGTCTGATCCACTCAAGCTGGCACTATTCCTTTAATTTGAGATCTGCCAGAATGGCAAAGGGAGAATTGGGATCAGGCTGTTTGGGGGCTAGTTTTACCGATCGGGAATTTTTCTTACCAACTGCCTTGCTTTTTCCATCGCCTTTAGGGTTACAGCCACCCTTTTTTGCATTTTGTTTAACTTGCCGATCACCACGTTGCTTGTTTGTGTTCGGGTTGACTCGACGCAAACGCTTAAAAATTTGTAGGGCAGGCTTTTCTGGATCCTCAGACGGCTCCTCCCCAACTATTTTACACTGCATATCAAGCAGCATCACACCCATCTGTTCACGCGTTGCCCCAGCAAGTGAGAGCATTTCCTCGGTTATTCTAAACTTACCTTCTCGCGCAGCAGTGCGCACCAATAAAGCAACCCGTTCCACCATATCAACACGCATCACACGCCCGCCTATCCGGCGATAACCAACAGCTAGCCAGAACTCATCAGGAACATTCTCGACCGCATCAATGGTAACGCGGCCAGCCGGCGGTGGAGCATGAAAATTACCAATGTCATTGAAATAAAGATTCCACAAAAGCGCCCGCAACCAAATTTGCGCCGGTTTCAACAAATCTGGCAGATAAACAACCTCAACACCAAAACGTAGACCAAGACGGGCCATCGCCGGGCGGTCGGTTTCCTCAAGTGACTTTGTCAGATGGGCGATCTCGACACTACGGACTGAACCAAGCCCCTCAAAAAGCGTGAAGGCAACGCCCTTAGCGGCTCCGGACAAGCTTATTTGTTTAGTCAAGGGATTTTCCAAAATTTTAGGTTGTTCAACCGGCAGACTTGCCGCAATTTCCTCCTTTGTTGATTCGCTTCTATAGCCAGATATTTTGGAAGCGTCATCATGCCTCAATTTGCTAGGTTTGGTTTTGCTAGGGTATAGCATTTCGACAGCGTCCGGAGATTCCAGCGCCATTAAACGGCCTAGAACATCACCAACATGTTCGGCAACAAAATCATTGAGCCTCACAAGCAGACGCTGTGTCTGATCAATTGAGAGCAAATCGCTGTCAATAATCTCAGGACGCGGTGCAAAAAGACTATCACCCCTCACGAGCCTAGCCACCTTAGCTTCACGCCAGCTTACCACGCCAGTGTGATCAAGCCGGAAGGCCAGTGCGGCTGACGCGGCAAAAGCCCGCACACGATTTTCAATCTCGTTGGGAAGGGCACGCCGCGCTGCTGCGAGAATGGTTGATTTTTCTTCACTATCTGCAAATGTCGGATGGAATACGAAGCCATCCAGCACACCCACTTCCTCACCTTCAACCAGAACTGTGCCGTCCGTCTTTACCGAAGCCATCAAATTCTTCTTTTCCTTCAATCTTCGACTTAAGTAAGCAGCCCGTCGATCAATAAACCGTTCGGACAACCTACTGTGCAAACAATCGGACAGCCGGTCCTCAATTTGACGAGCTCGATCCTGCCATTGAGCAGGGCTGTCTGTCCAGTCAGAACGAAGTGTGATGTATGTCCATGTTCGAACATACGCAATACGGGTCATTAACGTATCGAGATCACCATCCAAACGGTCCAACTGGTCCATCGCCTTTGCCACCATGTCCGTACGAAGAACACCACACGCTGAGAGAGCGGTGAAGATCCCAGCCAACATATCATAATGATTTTCACTCAGACTCTGCCGAAAATCAGGAATGCAGGCGACATCCCAAAGTAGACGGACATTATGGGCATTTGTGGCCATCGCAAGAATTTCAGGACGGTTGGCCAATGCCACCAACGCCTGATGATCCAGCGCATCGCCTTTGCGAAACAAAAAGGGCAAAGATGGCGGTGTTTCGAGTGAGGTCAACAGTGTGTTAATAGTAGAAAAATCTAGATGTCGGCTACGCCAATAAAATGCTTGCAATGGCTGGAACCTATGCTGTTCGATAGCCTCAATCATTTCAAGGTCGAGCGCACAGCAGCCATCAGTAACGCCGAAGGTGCCATCATTGACGTGTCGGCCGGCTCTACCTGCAATCTGCGCCATCTCAGCAGGTGATAGTTTACGCATCCGCCGTCCATCATATTTCACATCGGCTGACAGCGCGACGTGGCTAAGGTCCAAATTGAGGCCCATGCCAATTGCATCTGTTGCAATCAGGAAATCCACGTCACCATTTTGGTAAAGTTCCACCTGAGCATTACGTGTACGCGGGCTAAGACGGCCCATCACAACTGCCGCCCCACCTCGCTGTCGGCGCACCAAATCGGCAATCTGGTAAACATCAGCGACACCAAAAGCAACAATCGCGCTACGCCGCGGCAAACGTGTCAATTTGCGCGGTCCAGCGTAGGAAAGCTGCGACATGCGCTGACGAACCTCAAAGCGGGCTTTTGGAAGTAATTGCCGCAAAAGTGGCCCAGCAGTTTCAGCGCCCATAAACATCGTTTCAAACTGGCCACGGGCATGGAGGATACGATCTGTGAAAACATGACCGCGCTCGCGGTCACCGGCAAGTTGTACCTCATCAACAGCGACAAATTCAAAACCATGATTGACCCAATGCTCTTTGGTGAAATCCGACTTAGTGCCGGTAATATTATGCTCCAATGGCATTGATTCGGTGGTAGCACAGATATAACAGGCTGATGCGGGAAGAATGCGTTCCTCGCCGGTGACCAAACCAACCTTTGACGGACCAAGGCGCTCTACTAAGCGGTCATAATTCTCACGCGCTAGAAGCCGCAGGGGAAACCCGATAAGACCTGTGGCATATCCAGTCATCCGGTCGATCGCTAGGTGCGTCTTGCCAGTATTGGTTGGACCAAGGACAACAGTCACCAAAGCATTAGACCGCATTGCAGACGCGCGGGGCTTAGTGTCGGACAATCTGGAAACTGACATCAGCGAAAAACTGCATAATAAGGGAGCGGACAAAATAGCTTAGCGGTATTTTTAGCGTAACGCACCGGATTTCTGATTAGGCTTCAGCAAAAACCCCAACTAGTATAAACAGACAAGTTTTTTAGATGTACTGGTTACCTCATTAGAGCGCGAGGGTAATCAAAAACTAGAGAGGCGCCAACGCAGTGGTCAAAGATTTGTTAATCGGCGGTGTAAAACTTGTCAGGTCAATTCCCTCAACAGCGATTTTATACTCATCAATAGTGGGTGTCCGACCGAGAATAGCAGACAGAGCAACAACTGGCGTTGATGCTAGAAGAGATTCACCCTTCCTTTCAGCAGAGTCCTCCACCACACGACCCTTGAACAGGCGGGTCGAGGTAGCCAGAACGGTATCACCCTTTGCCGCCTTTTCCTGATTGCCCATGCAAAGATTACAGCCGGGCCTTTCGAGATAGAGAATATTTTCATAATTCTCACGCGCCACATTTTTTGGTGCGGAATCATCGAATTCGAATCCGGAATATTTTTGCAGAATACCCCAGTCGCCCTCTTCTTTCAATTCATCAATTATATTGTAGGTTGGGGCCGCTAAAACTAGTGGCGCTTTGAACTCGACACTACCAACTGTCTTTTCAAGATTACGAAGCATTTGCGCGACAATCTTCACATCGCCCTTATGCACCATGCAAGAGCCAACGAAGCCGAGATCGACCTTCTTTTCAGCCTGATAGAAGGAAATTGGCCGGATCGTATCATGGGTGTAGCGCTTCGAGACATCAGCATTGTTGACATCGGGGTCAACGATCATTGGTTCGTCAATTTGAGCCAGATCCACAACAACTTCGGCAACGTATTTGGCATTTTCATCGGGAACCAATGCCGGCTTCTCACCTGACGTGATCTCGGCAATACGTTTTTGTGCAATGCAAATCAGGCGCTTGAGCATTCCTGCATCATTGTCCATGCCCTTGTCGATCATTATCTCGATACGACTCTTCGCAATTTCCAGCGATTTGATTAGCG
>CACNSW010000024.1 GCA_902623185.1 uncultured SAR116 cluster alpha proteobacterium | reverse complement strand
CAATCCAGAACAATGTGTGCAAGTCGCGCAGACCCCCCTTGCCCTCCTTGATATTCGGCTCGACGACGTAACGCGTTGAGCCGAATCGAGCATGGCGTTGATCTCGTTCAGTCAGTTTCTGTTGAACAAAATCACGCGTTTTTACCTTTGCCACAATAGTTGTCACGGCGTTTTCAAGCTTAGTATATGATTGTTGATTGCCAATGATTTTCCGCATTTCAAGGAGACCAGTCAGTACGGTCTGGTCAGCTTTTGCCGTGTCAATGGTTTCGCGCACTGTCCGGGTTGCGTGGCCAACCTTAAGACCCAGATCCCAAAGGAGGTAAAGAGTGAATTCAATGGTTTTCTCGATTTCTGGTTTCCAAATTTCAGGTTTCAGAAACAGTATATCGATATCCGAAAACGGTGCGAGTTCACCCCGTCCATAACCGCCAACCGCAACAACCACCATCCGGTGTTTCTTATGGTCGAGGCCAAATCGTCTGCTAGCTTGGGCAACAATAAATCTGACTAGAATATCCATGATCCAGGCATGCCGCCCTACATATACAGCGCCATCATTATGTGTCTCAAATTCACTTGCAAGGGTTTTCCGAGCAGATGAAAGGGCCGTTTTGGCAGTTCCCAATATAGTATTGCGAAATTTTGCGTCTGCGCTAGAAATCGCCGAGTCAATAGCCGTTTCAAGCTGCACAATATCCAAAGGCGGAGATGAACTCTCCTGCACCGACTTTAACGGTCGCAGCCAACGCCGCCAAGGGCTTGCATGGATTTGATAGTCGCTGGCCACCGATTTCCCAAAATTATAACCAGCTATCATGTCTTACTGGCCTTTGCCACCCGCATTTCCTTCAGCCAGTAAATAAGTTCTAGAGCTTCACGCGGTGTCAGTGCGTCGGGATAAATGTCGTCAAGCGCATCAACCACCGGGTCAGATGCACTGGTGTTTAATGGCCTTTCATTTCCACCGGCCGATGATCTGTCAAAAAGGGGCAGCACATCATTCATTGCCTCGGTGTCCACGGCGCCATGCTGGCCAGCTTCAAGCTGATCCAAGATCTCTTCAGCCCGTTGCACGACCGGAGTCGGCAGGCCAGCAAGGCGCGCTACATGAACCCCGTAGGAACGGTCAGCAGAACCAGCTACCGCCTTGTGCAGAAAGATTATCGATCCCTGCCATTCACGCACCTGCATTGAGAAAGTACGCAAACGATGCAACCGAACCTGCAGCGATGCTAGTTCATGATAATGCGTGGCGAACAAAGTTCGGCATGCTGATACCTCATGCAGATGCTCAAGAGTTGCCCAAGCTATCGCCAGACCATCATATGTGGCTGTGCCGCGACCAATTTCATCAAGGATAACCAACGATTTATCTGTTGCCCTATTAAGGATGGCGGCTGTCTCGATCATTTCAACCATGAATGTAGATCGCCCCCTTGCCAGATCATCCGCCGCACCAACTCGGCTGAAAATCCGATCAACGATGCCGATTGCCGCCGTTTCTGCTGGCACATACATTCCAGACTGCGCCATAATCGCGATATGGGCGTTTTGTCTCAGAAACGTCGATTTTCCAGCCATATTAGGGCCAGTTAAAAGCCATAAATTGTTATCAACACCGAGATTACAATCATTCGGAATAAAGGCGTTAGCGCCATCCAACATTGACTCAATGACCGGATGCCGACCCTTTTCAATCTGGAAATCTACGTTGTTACGGATTTCTGGTCGGCATTGGTTTGTCATCACAGCAAGAACCGCTGCGGCACAGGCAACATCAATAACCGCAAGTGCCTGCGCCGCTCTAGAAATCGCACCCGCCTGCGAGAGTATGGTGCCGCGAAGCTGGTCAAAAATTTCAAGCTCCCTAGCCAGTACACGTTCGGAAGCCCTGGCCAAATCGCGCTCCATTTCGACTAGTTCAGTAGTGGTGAAGCGAACTGTTTGGGCCGTTGTTTGGCGATGGATGAACTGTTCGGCCTGCATCAGCCTATTAGCGTAATTGGCCCGGACATCAATGTGATAGCCAAGCACATTATTATGTTTAATTTTCAGTGAGGCAACATCCGTTTCAGTACTATAACGCTGCTGCAGCGCGGCAATCAGCCGTCGACTCTCATCCCTGAGATCACAGATCTCATCAAGATTTAAATCATAGCCACGACGCACTAAGCCACCGTCGCGTGCAAGTAGCGGAAGATCATCCGCCAACGCAGGGCCAATCTGGTCAGCCAGCGGCGCTGGAGCCATAATAGCGTCATAAATTTCACGCAATTGTGAAGGTTCAGCAAGTGCTCTTACTTTTGCAGCTATAGTAACAATCTCGCTGGCGCTAGAAAGGCCATTAGCAAGACCTAACAAGTCACGCGGGCCACCATGCCCCATCGACAGGCGGGCCATGATTCGTTCCATGTCGGACAGCCCTGTCAATTTCTGGCGAACCTGCTCGCACATATCCATATGCTGTAAAAACCAGGCAACCAATTCATGTCGGCGCACAATGCCTTCAGCATCGACAAGTGGCGCTGCTAAACGCTCAGCAAGCAAGCGGCCACCAGCCGCTGTTACTGTCTTGTCAATGGCATGCAGCAGGCTACCTCGCGACTCACCTGCTAACGTCCTTGTTAATTCCAGCGACCGGCGAGTCGGCGGGTCGATCTCCATGTAATCTGCATTGGCAACTGTCTGCAAACGGCCAAGTGTCGGCATATTACCAATCTGTGTTGTTTCGAGATAGCCAAGTAACGCACCGGCCGCTGACAACATTGCCCGCGAGAAGACCCCAAGCCCATCGAGACTTCCAACCTGATAGAATGATTCCAGCATCTTGCGACCCGTTGTAGAATCAAAAAGTGCCAGCGCCTGTTCTGAAAGGCAGACAGATGACCTCTTGAGCCAGTCGGGAGTGACAAATTTGTTGGGGACAACAAGTTCGGAAGGGTCAACTTGGGCGATTAACGTTTCAAGTCCTGTATCAGTAATCTCCCTGACCAAAAAATCGCCAGTTGACATGTCGGCCCATGCCAACGCTGTTGTATCGCCGGATCTACCAAGAGCAGCTAGATAATTATGATGGCGCGGTGAAAGCAACTCATCTTCGGTCAATGTTCCTGGGGTAAAAACACGGACAACTGCTCGTTTGAGTGGCCCCTTGCCGCCCCGCTGTTTCTTTGCGGCCGGATCCTCAACCTGTTCACATAAAGCGACCCGGTGGCCAGACTTAATCAAACGCGCTAAGTAGCCGTCGACAGAGTGAACAGGCACCCCGCACATCGGAATGTCATCACCTTCGCTTTTACCCCGTTTGGTCAGCGTAATGCCAAGAACGCTTGCGCCAATTTCAGCGTCCTCAAAAAACATCTCGTAGAAATCACCCATTCGGTAGAACAGTAACGCATCCCGCTGACTCTCCTTGACTTCCAGATACTGGGCGATCATTGGTGTCGGTGACTTTACATTTCGCCATGTTGTTTTTGGTTGCGCCTGATTCATATCCCGGTCCTAGATTTTACAACAATGTAGCACCATTCCTCCAAGATAGAATGGCTTTCATTCAATTTTCATTACCAATAATGGTGGACTGTATCCAAACCCGTTTGTAATGTTTCTTTTTAATAACCAGCGATGCGACAACGCCACCCACCGGTGAGACCCTATGACCAAAAAAAACAAAAACCTTGATAAAGAAGCGCTATCCTTTCATTCGACCGGGCGCCCTGGCAAGCTGGAGATCAGCGCAACTAAACCGCTGACAAGCCAGCATGATCTCTCGCTGGCGTATTCGCCCGGCGTGGCCGCTCCCTGTATTGCTATCGAAGCCAGCCCTGACAACGCTTATGACTATACAGCCAAAGGTAATTTGGTTGCTGTAATTTCAAATGGCACGGCGGTTCTGGGGCTTGGCGATATCGGAGCTGCAGCCTCCAAGCCAGTTATGGAGGGCAAGGCTGTCCTATTCAAGAAATTTGCTGATATCGATGGGATTGATCTAGAGCTGGATACCTCTGACACCGGTGCTTTCATCAATGCAGTTTCATTGATGGGGCCGTCCTTTGGGGGAATTAATCTCGAAGACATCAAGGCACCAGAATGTTTCATCATTGAACAGCAACTGCGCGAGAAAATGGACATTCCGGTCTTCCATGATGATCAGCATGGTACAGCTATAATTGTCGCTGCTGGTCTGATTAACGCGTTGCATCTTACAGGACGTGATCTGGCAAGCATAAAGGTTGTTAGCAATGGCGCCGGCGCAGCGGCAATAGCCTGTGTTGAACTTCTAAAAACGATGGGCGTGCCAGCTGGAAATGTGATCGTCTGTGACCGTGAAGGTCCGATTTTTCAGGGTCGCAAAAAATCAATGAACCAATGGAAGTCAGCACATGCAGTACACACCGAGGCTCGCTCGCTGACAGAAGCGCTTGCAGGCGCAGATGTTTTCCTCGGGCTCTCAGTGGCAGGTGCTATGACTGCGGACATGGTCGAGAAAATGGCCGAAAGACCAATTATTTTCGCGATGGCCAATCCAGTTCCTGAAATCATGCCTGGTGAGGCCAAATCTGTCCGCCCCGATGCTGTAATTGCAACTGGGCGCTCAGACTTTCCAAATCAAGTCAACAATGTTTTGGGCTTTCCTTATATTTTCCGCGGCGCCCTTGACGTGCGTGCAAGTAAGATCAACGAGGAGATGAAGATTGCTGCGGCCAGAGCCATTGCCATGCTGGCACGTGAGGATGTTCCTGATTCAGTGGCTGAGGCCTATGGCGAGCAGGCGCTACAATATGGTGAGGATTACATCATTCCTGCGCCATTTGATCCACGCTTGATTGTGGCAGTTTCGGCAGCGGTTGCAAAAGCGGCAATGGACAGTGGCGTTGCCAAAAAACCAATTAAAGATCTCGAAAGCTATCGAAAAGATCTTTCAGCGCGTTTGGACCCAACAGCTTCAACCCTGCAGGTTATCTATGATCGGATTGCTGCTAATCGCAAACGTGTTGTCTTTGCCGAGGGTGAAGAAGAGCGGGTGATCCGTGCTGCCCTTGCTTTCCGCAACGCCGGATATGGTAACCCGATTCTCGTTGGTCGTGAGCATCGGGTCATTGAAAAAATAGAGCGGCTTGGTCTAGAGGGTGCGGAAACTATTCCCATTACGAATGCAAAAATTTCTAATCACAATGAAGATTATATCGATTTTCTTTATGGAAAAATGCAGCGAGAGGGCGCCCTCAGGCGCGATTGCCAGCGAATGGTAAACCTTGATAGAAATGTTTTTGCCGCCTGTATGGTAATCAAAGGTCATGCCGACACCATGGTCACAGGCCTGACACGATCATTCCGACCTAGCTTTGAACATGTAACTCGGGTGATCAGGCCACTGGCCAATAGTGATTTTGTTGCCGCCTCAATGATCATTTCTCGAGGTCGGACTCTTTTTGTCGGTGATGTCTCAGTTAATGAGCGTCCGACTGGTGAACAACTGGCAGACATTGCCGAAGCAATCGCTGCAAAGGCTAAACAGATGGGTCATACCCCACGGGTTGCGATACTTTCCTTCACAAATTTTGGTAATCCAGAATCGGTGATCAGTGCAGAGGCACGCAGTGCCATCAAAACCCTAGATGCACGAAATCCAGAATTCGAATATGATGGTGAAATGACAGCCGATGTGGCTCTTGATTTTCAGCTGATGCAGCAGCGCTATCCATTTTGCAGGTTGTCTGGCCCTGCCAATATACTGATTATGCCGGGGCTGCATTCTGCGAATATTTCATTCAAATTAATGCAGAAACTAGCTGAGGGATCAGTGATAGGTCCGATGATGCTGGGCGGCGAGAAGCCGTTTCAGATCGTCCAGATGGGTGCTTCGGTCAATGACATAGTTCAAGCCGCTTCACTTGCAGCCTACGAAGCCTTGCGCTGACCAACCTTGGCGCGGCTCGTCAGGAGACCATCTGTGCGACTAGCGCCCTCAGGCTGCCCTGCGGACGAGCCCCAACATGCGAAATGATTTCTCCTGCCGCAATGCTAGCAATGTTGGCTGAGTCCTGCAGCGAGTATCCGCTGGTGCGACCATAAAGATAGCCAGCAGCGAAAAGATCGCCAGCGCCAGTTGTGTCAATGACCTCACCAAGCGGACGTGCCGCCACCTGGATCTGATCAACGCTGTTGCCAACAAATGCACCCTTTGCACCATGCGTTACAATTACCTCATCAACACGTTCCATCAAAATGCGCGTTGCCTCTTTAACAGGCGCATTACAAAGACTGCTCGCTTCATCCTCGTTTGAGAAAAGAATATCGACATGGTTTTTAATGAAATCAGTCAACGCATCGCGGTGTCGCTCAGCACACCAAGGATCTGAGAGTGACAAAGAGATTTTGCAGTCAAATGCCGCAGCGAGGGCAGCCGCTCTAGCAAAAATTGCAGGGCCGGCGGGCGCATCAAAAAGATAGCCCTCAAGATAAATGATTTTCGCCATAGATGCGTCCGTCTGAAGGATATCCTCAGGCTGTAATTCGATACAAGCTCCCAAATAGGTGTTCATTGAGCGGATTGCATCGGGTGTAATAAGAATGATTGACAACGCTGTTGGAGAACCATCCACATGCGGGGGATTGTTGAAAAGGACAGAAGCATTTTTGATGTCATCACAAAAAGCATGGCCTAATGGATCATCACGCACACGTCCGGTAAATGCCGCCTCGCCACCCAATGCGGCTATACCAACCGCCGTATTTGCCGCCGATCCGCCCGACATTTTCTCGCTTTGTCCGAGATCTGCATACAAAGCAGCGGAACGCTCCGCATCAACTAAATTCATCATTCCCTTTCCAATTGAACGTTGACCAAGAAAGCTGTCATCACAAGTAGCAAAAACGTCCACGATAGCGTTGCCAACAGCCAAAACGTCAATTGTCTTTTCCATAAAATTCACACCCTTAAACAAATTCTCACACGCCCGGGACCCTAAAGAAAATACCAAATGTCAACAAGATCGAAATTGAATGTAAAACCTACCTTTTTCAGTTGATGTTTGGACAGAATGAAAGCTGTCATCTATGCTTTAGTAATTTTTGCAAACACCATGAACCATCAAGAAAAACAAAAAGAGAGATTATTTACCGATGCACCGTATATTAGGTCCGCTGTTGATGGCCGCTCTGATTACAGCCTGTCAGCCGCAATCCAATATCCAAACAGGCTTGCAGACGTTAAAAACAACCCTCCCCATATTAGAAAAAGCCTCACAGGATAAGGCTGCAGATGACGACGTAGAGTGGCAGGAGACTGTCATTGTCTCTGAAGACAGCAGCCTTGATGCCTTCGTGGCTTTTATTGAAAAAAACCAAGACATTGTGGTCGAGCATGAAAATACCACACTAACCACGACAGGATCTCCAATAATAGAGGCGATGGAACTGAATAGCAATGAAACTGCCCAGCTTGCAAAACCGGAAGCAGAAGTAGATCTGGACTCCACAACCCTAGTAGAGAACAACACCTTCCAAATCGCTAACCTTGCCGAACCCAAGAGCGAGGAAGTCGTTGAGAGTGAGTTCGTCACTATTTTGGAGCTCACACCTGCTGAGACGGAAATTGTCGCAATACAGCCAGCCGAGAAGGGCATGCAGGAGCAGATCGTTGTCACCGAAGCGCCAACCACGCCAGACCCGATTCATCCTCAGACTATTATTGGGCAAAGTCTTGAGGATCTTAACACAAGCTTTGGTCAGCCGGATTTTGAGCGTTCTGATGCCAATGTTGTGATATGGCAGTATCGGCTAGAAGCCTGTGTGACTGATTTCTACATGTATCTCAATGGTGATGACTATATAGTTAGAGAGTGGGCCTGGCGTTCGCCATTTATTAACCAGATGATCGATGAGGAAAGCTGTCAGAAACAAATCGGTGCATTGATTGCGCCCAACGTCTAGACGGTCTTGTCCTTATAAAGGCACCATTCGCTTATTTTGCATAGGCTGCAGGCCGGTTTGCGAGCCTTGCACACATATCGGCCATGCAAGATCAACCAGTGATGCGCCCCGCGCTTCCATTTGTCAGGAACGCGACGTAACAATTCACGCTCAACATGATCCGGTGTTTTCCCAGGTGCCATTCCGGTTCTGTTGCCAACACGAAAAATATGCGTATCAACGGCAATCGTTGGATGGCCGAAAGCCTCGTTCAACAAAACATTTGCTGTCTTCCTTCCAACCCCCGGAAGCGCCTCGAGCGATGCCCTGTTCTCTGGCACTTTACTGTCATGTTCAGCAATCAAAATTTCTGAGAGGCGGTGGACGTTTTTTGCCTTGGTGTTGAACAAGCCGATGGTGCGGATATGATGACTTATGACATCAACGCCAAGCGCCACCATTTGCGCCGGGGTTGAGGCTACGGCAAACAACCCCTTGGTCGCCCTGTTCACACTAACATCCGTTGCCTGCGCCGACAGCACGACCGCAACCAACAGAGTATAAGGGCTGGAAAACTCCAATTCTGTCTTAGGTTCCGGCAAATTGGCTGCGAGTCGTTCAAAACAGATGGCCATCCGGTCCAACCGCATCTTTCGGGTGCTTTTTGCTTTCATTCTGACTTCCCATCGGTTTTCAATGGTCTTTTATATCAGCCATCAAAAGGTTTGCACGCACCTCCAAACAGCGGCTAGTCTTAGAGGGAACATCGTTGTTGCCGCCGGACATTGAAAGCGCAAAATCATGGCCATATTCAATCTTGGGTCAATCAATATTGATCTGGTTTACAGAGTATCACATTTCCCAGCGGCCGGGGAAACGCTAACCTCCTCTTCCTTCATGAGGGCTCTCGGAGGAAAGGGTGCCAACCAATCGATTGCTCTTGCGTCGGCTGGGGCAAAAGTCTGGCATATTGGCGCGGCCAACCCAGCCGATGATTGGCTGTTTGTGGAAATGGCGGAGCGGGGGGTCAGCATGACTTTTGTGCAGGAATGCACGCAACCAACCGGCCATGCTATCGTCAGCGTGAATGATGAGGGTGAGAATCAGATTTTGCTCTATCCAGGTGCCAATCGTGCAATCGACATGAAACAGGTGCTTTCCGCACTTGATAACGCTAGGCCCTTAGACTGGGTACTGTTGCAGAACGAGACCAATGGCGCTCTTGAATTCGCCAAGGCGGCAAAGGCGAGAGGGTTGAAAATTGCCTACAGTGCTGCACCTTTTGAGGAGGATGTGGCCATGGCTATTCTGCCCCATTGTGACCTGTTAATTGTCAATGAGGGAGAGGCAGCAGCCCTTGCAACAGCAAGTGGCAGGGCACCAGAAACTATTGGCCTCGAGCATCTGGTGATCACAAAGGGGGGCGAAGGTGCTGACTATATCGGTACAGCCGGCAGTTTTCATCAGCCAGCATTCGCTGTTGAGCCGGTGGACACCACTGGCGCGGGTGACTGTTTTTTTGGCTATTTCCTGTCGGGGATGGCCGCTGGTGATGCGGTTGAGACAGCGCTGCAGCTTGCCAGTGCTGCGGCAGCATTGCAGGTGACAATTGCTGGTGCCGCAACAGCTATACCCTCCCGTAAAGATGTATTAGCTTTCGTTAAAGAAAATTGATAGATAAACTGATTAGCGATGAAACATAAAATCATAATCGACACCGATCCCGGCATCGATGACGCCATGGCCATTCACATGGCCTTTGCGGACGAGCGCATAGACGTTGTCGGTCTGACCAGCATTTTCGGTAACGTGACCACTGACAGATCAACGCGAAACGCCCTGCGACTCGCGGAAATGGCGCATTATCCGACAATCATCGCGCCGGGAGAGGCTACCCCACTGATCCGCAAACCAGAACCGCCAGCTGATTTTGTGCATGGAGCCGAGGGATTTGGAAGGGTCCCTGCAGCCTCACCTTTAGGCACCGCCGACAGGCGCTCGGCGGCCCAATTTCTTTGTGAGAGCTGTGCTGCAGCACCCGGCGAAATCACCATATGCGCTGTTGGTCCACTGACAAATCTGGCCGTGGCCCTGAGTCTTGACCCGCAGATTGTCCATAATGTGAAAACGATCGTCATCATGGGCGGCTCCTTTGCCTATCACGGCAATGTTACCAACTATGCTGAGGCCAATATCTGGAATGATCCAGACGCCGCGGACAGGGTTTTTGCCGCCGATTGGGATGTGACGATGGTGGGGCTTGATGTCACCGAGCGCACGCAATGCACACCAGACGATTTTGCCTTTCTCTCCAGCCGGTCACCACATATCGGTGGTTTTTTAAATGAGGCGTCCAATTTTTATTTTGATTTTCATCAGAGTAAAACCGGTATCAGATCCTGTTTCATGCATGATCCCTCGGCCATTCTGGCCATCACTGACGCACATCTGTTCGGCTTTGAGATGGTGTCAATGGCGGTGGTATGCCAAGGTGAAGAGATTGGACGAACAAGGCTTTATAAAGAGCAAGACAGGCGGCCCGTCAAAGTTGCCATGAGCGTTGACAATCTGGCAGCACGGGAAAAATTCTTGGGACTCGTTGCAAATGCAGATAGCATAGTTGAGAAGAGAAAGGCTGGTTAGGTAATGAATGTTGAAACTATAGATTATCAGAGCCCCGCCGCTAGTGCCGCTTTACACAGATCTCTGCGAGATACGGGCTTTGCTGTTCTTGCCAATCATCCCATTGCGAAGGACCGTATTGCCGATATTTATGACAGGTGGGGTGATTTTTTTTGCACGTGATGAAAAATTTGCCTATGCTGTTCAGCCGCCGTGCCACGACGGATATTTTGCCTTTCGCTCAGAAAATGCCAAAGACTCGCCAGTAAAGGATTTGAAAGAGTTTTTCCACGTCTATCCCGACTCTGCAATGCCCGATGCGCTCAGTACTGCAACAACGGCTCTTTATGCCGATCTTCAGTCGCTTGGGGTGGAATTGCTGTCCTGGATCCAAAAGGAGTCACCAGAGAATATTAGGCAGAATTTTTTCCAACCTCTTGATGAAATGATGACTGGCAGCAACCAGAGCCTACTCCGTATCCTGCATTATCCACCGATTGAGAACGCTGAACCGGATGCTATCCGAGCGGCCGCACATGAGGACATAAATCTGATTACCCTGCTGCTATCTGGGTCAAAACCCGGCCTGCAGGCAAAGGATGCCGCCGGCAACTGGCATGATATTTCGTGCGATGATGGCATGATTACCATCAATAATGGTGATATGCTGGCGATGGCAAGTAAGAACTATTATCCATCAACAACGCATCGGGTGATAAATCCAGATGCCAAGCAGAATCAGTCGCGCTATTCTATGCCTATGTTTCTGCACCCGCGGCCCGAGGTATTACTGAAACCGGGCACTACGGCCGATGATTATCTACAAGAAAGACTCAGAGAAATTGGCCTGAAATCAAAGACTGCGTCATAAAGGGAGTAAATGATGATGCGTATTAAAACTATGATTGCTGCAGCTGCGATAGCCATTAGCACAACGGCTTTTGCCGCAGATATGAAGCCTGCTGTCATCTATGACATGGGCGGAAAGTTCGACAAATCCTTCAATGAAGGTGTTTACAATGGCGTGAAGAAATTTACCGAAGAAACAGGCATCGAGGTGATGGAGTTTGAAGTCACTAACGAGACACAGCGCGAGCAGGCAATGCGTCGCATGGCAGAGCGCGGTGCCACGATTGTTCTAGGTGTGGGCTTTGCCCAAGCTGATGCCATTTCAAAGGTTGCCGCTGAATTTCCCAACACAAAATTCTCGATCATTGATGTGTCCTGGCTGGATGCGCCGAATCTGCGCCAATACGCCTTCAAGGAACATGAAGGCAGCTACATTGTTGGCGTTGCTGCGGCAAAAGCCTCAAAGACAGGCAAGGTTGGCTTTGTTGGCGGCATGGATATCGGCTTGATTCGCCGCTTTGGCTGTGGCTATGTTGGCGGCGTCAAATCTGTAAATGCCAATGCTGAGGTGTTTCAGAACATGACAGGCACGACGCCATCCGCGTGGAATGACCCGGCAAAAGGTGCCGAGTTGACCCAGTCACAGATCGACCGTGGGGCAGATGTTGTCTATCATGCCGCTGGCGGAACAGGAGCTGGTGTTATACAGGCAGCTGCTGATGCGGGCAAGCTAGCGATCGGCGTTGATTCGAACCAGAATGGCATGGCACCTGGTAGCGTTCTAACCTCAATGCTCAAGCGCGTTGACGTTGCCGCCTATGAGACCTTCATGGACGTAAAGAATGGTGATTTTTCGGCAGGTGTCCATGTTCTCGGACTCGCCGAGGGCGGTGTCGACTGGGCGCTTGACGAAAACAATGCAAGCCTAGTTGATGCCGACATGAAGGCTGCTATTGAGGCAGCGCGCGCCGACATCATATCAGGTAAGGTGAAGGTTCACGACTATTTCAGTGATGAGAGCTGCCCATATTAAGGTTCCATCCACTGTAATCATGTGATGGCCCATTCGTCACCAATGGCTAACGGTGATTCAGCCCCACCGTTGGCTATTAAATTATCCGCGATCAACAAGAGTTTCGGTGACGTTCATGCGAACAGGAACGTTAACCTTGAGGTTATGTCTGGCCATATTCACGGAATCATTGGCGAAAATGGCGCTGGAAAATCCACCCTCGTCAGCATTCTTTATGGATTTTATTCTGCAGATAGTGGCCAAATCAGTATCAATGGCCAAACCACAACAATCCGCAGTTCGGCCGATGCCATCTACAAAGGGATCGGTATGGTTCACCAGCATTTTATGCTCGTGCCTAATTTCAGTGTTCTGGAAAATGTCATGCTTGGCCATGAGGGTAGTTTGAGCATTGAGACCGGCGCCAAGAAGGCGCGCAAGGTCTTGAACAAATTATCTCAGGATTTCGGTCTTGCAGTGGACCCCGACATGATTGTCGAAAATTTGCCGGTCGGCCTGCAACAACGTGTTGAGATTTTGAAGGCGCTGTTCCGCGGTGCCGAAATTCTAATCCTCGATGAACCAACCGGTGTCCTGACCCCACAGGAAACTGAGCAGCTGTTTGAGATCTTGCGTGCCCTGCGCAAAAAGGGTGTTACAATCCTGCTGATCACCCACAAGCTTAAGGAAATCATCGCAATTACCGATGATGTTTCGGTTATGCGGGGTGGTGAAATGGTGGCCCACCTCGAGACCACCAGAACATCTCCAGCTGAGCTTGCCGAACTCATGGTTGGCCGCAAGGTGCTGTTGGAAGTTGACCACACGCCAGCAACCCCGGGCGAACCAGTTCTGCAGGCGCAGGATTTATGCCTGACCACCATGAGTGGCATTAACCAACTCAAGGATATTTCTCTGGTTTTAAGGGCGGGTGAAATCGTCGGCATTGCAGGGGTATCAGGCAATGGCCAATCAGAATTGCTTGATGTGCTTTCTGGGATCACCGCGCCAACAAGTGGCTTTTTTCAAGTGGGGACGAGCAATATCACCGCGCAACAGCCGTCCAATCCGGCGAGATTGCGCGCCCTTGGAGTGGCTCATGTCCCAGAGGATCGTCACAAACGCGGGATCATCCTTCCCTTTTCTGCAGCTGAGTCAATGATTCTTGGTTTTAGCGGCGCGCATCATCAAAACAGCGGATGGTGGCTGAGTCCGTCGCGGCTCGAGGCAGATTGCGCCAAACGGATGCAGGATTTTGATATCCGTCCGCCAATTCCTAGCTTGGCAAGCGCCAATTTTTCTGGTGGCAACCAGCAGAAAATTGTGCTGGCGCGAGAAATTTCAACCCAGCCAAAATTGCTGCTTGTTGGCCAGCCAACACGTGGTGTCGATATTGGCGCGATAGAGTTCATCCACAAACAGTTGATTGCGCTACGCAATGCGGGCTGCGCAATACTTCTGATTTCGGTAGAGTTGGACGAGATTATGAGCCTTTCCGACCGGATTCTGGTGATGAATAACGGTCAAATTGTCGGCGAGCTGGAACGAGATAATGCCGATGAGAAGCGGCTTGGCCTGATGATGGCTGGCATCACAACCGATGAAGGCGTGGCGATATCACAGAGGAGAGTAAGATCATGAGGTCACTCCATGCCTTGCCGCGCTGGGCTGATGTTGGGTTGATCCCCTTGATCAATGTTCTAACGGCGCTTGTTGTTTCTGGCATCGTCGTTGCGATTATTGGTGAGAATCCGTTTGAGGCGATGATGGTGATGGTCAAGGGTGCCTTTGTCTATAAGGGATCGCTTGGCTATACACTCTATTATGCGACTAATTTCATCTTCACGGGTCTTGCGGTTGCTGTGGCCTTTCATGCGATGCTGTTCAATATTGGAGGAGAAGGGCAGGCTTATCTTGGTGGTTTGGGAGCCGGGCTAGTCTGTCTGATGTTTGACAGCATGTTTCCCGCGCTTGTTCTTATACCGTTAGCAATAGTGGCATCAGCTGGGTTTGGTGCTGTCTGGGGCGCCATTCCGGGCTATCTGCAGGCCAAACGCGGCAGTCATATCGTTATCACCACCATCATGTTCAATTTTCTGGCAGCCTCAATAATGGTCTGGCTGCTGGCTGGCCGGTTGAAAGCGCCAGGGCAAATGTCACCGGAAACTCGCTCCTTCTCGGCAAATGCCGAGCTACCATTCATTCAT
Source organism: uncultured SAR116 cluster alpha proteobacterium (assembly GCA_902623185.1). Lineage (GTDB taxonomy): Bacteria > Pseudomonadota > Alphaproteobacteria > Puniceispirillales > Puniceispirillaceae > MED-G116. The sequence goes on along the minus strand of CACNSW010000024.1, from coordinate 8,940 downwards.
GATATTGCCAATGCCTTTGGCATGGAAATGGCACGCTCGCCGCTAAATCTATCCTTTGTTGTGGCCTTGCTTGCCTGCGTTGGGGTGTGGTTGCTGATCTGGCGCTCGCGCCTTGGCTATGCCATTCGGGCGACGGGCCACAGCACAGGTGCCGCCGAATATGCCGGCATTCCAGTAAGCACCGTCATCATCATTACGATGGCCATTTCTGGCGGACTCGCGGGGATGATGGCAATCAACGAAATTCTCGGTGTTCAGCATCGCACGATACTTGGCTTTACCTCAGGCTATGGCTTCACTGGGATTGCCGTTGCGCTAATGGGGCGCAACCATCCTGTGGGAATCATTCTTGCAAGCCTACTGTTTGGCGCGCTCTATCAGGGTGGAGCTGAGCTTGATTTCGAATTTTCAACGATCACGCGAGAGATGGTTTTGCTTATTCAGGGTCTGATCATCCTGTTCTCCGGCGGACTTGCCTATATGTTCAACCGGCCATTGGCGTATATTCTGGGAGCGCTGCTGACGCCACGGATTGGCGGTGGAGAGCCACATGGCTGATCTATGGTTACAATTTCTACTTACCATTGACGCCACCTTGCGCGTTGCCACACCGCTGATCCTGTGCGCAATGGCGGGTATCTTCTCGGAAAAATCCGGGGTAATCGACATTTCGCTTGAGGGCAAAATGCTCATGTCAGCCTTTGCCGCAGCCGCGGTGGCTGCTCTGACATCATCTGCGCTAGTGGGCTTGATTACCGCCATTGGCGTTTCCATACTTCTTGGTCTGCTGCATGGGTTGGCGTCAATCACCATGCGCGGCAATCAGGTAATCAGCGGTCTTGCAATAAATATACTAGCGTCTGGCCTGACAGTCACTGTTGGCATTGCAATGTTTCAGCAGGGAGGACAAACCCCCAATCTTGCCCGCGTTGAGCGTTTTCGACCCATTGAACTGCCATTGGCCGAACATCTTGGAGGCGTGCCTTTTGTTGGTTCAATCTATCGTGAGGTCGTTTCAGGACACAATATTCTTGTATGGATCGCGCTCACCGCGGTTCTGTTTACCGCCTTCATCCTAACACGCACCCGCTTTGGTCTGCGGCTACGCGCCGTTGGAGAGAAGCCCGAAGCGCTTGACAGTGCTGGCGTTTCCGTGACCAGAACACGCTATCTCGCCCTTATCATTGCCGGCGTTCTATGCGGCATGGCGGGTGCCTATCTGTCGACAGCACATGGTAGTGGTTTTGTTCGTGAGATGACCGCCGGTAAAGGCTATATCGCACTTGCGGCAATGATTTTTGGCAAATGGCAGCCACGCGGTGCCTTGCTCGCCTGTCTTCTTTTTGGTTTTTTAGAGGCTGTTGCCTCACGGCTGCAAGGTGTTGAAGTGCCGCTTATCGGCGAAGCGCCTGTTGATTTGATCCTGGCGCTGCCGTATCTGTTGACCGTGATTTTACTTGCCGGTTTTGTTGGCAAAGCCATGCCACCGCGCGCCATTGGTGAGCCCTATTTAAAGGAGCGCTAAGAATGACCAACGATACTCTTATCACCGCGGCAACCAACGCCAGAAAAAAAGCCTATGCGCCCTATTCTGGATACAAGGTTGGTGCGGCGCTTCTCGATGAAAATGGACGCATTCACACGGGCCAAAATGTCGAAAACGCAGCCTATCCAAATGGAATTTGTGCAGAGACGGCTGCGATTGCAATGATGGTGCAGCAGGGTGGAACCAGGATCATCAAGATCGCTGTTTCTGGTGGTGATGGCAGCCAGCTATGCACACCCTGCGGAGGTTGCCGACAGCGAATCCGGGAATTTTCTACAGATGAGACACCAGTTCTAATTTGCGACGCTAACAACCTACTGGCCAACCTCACGCTTGGTGTTTTGTTGCCACATAGTTTTGGGCCCAAAAATCTAAGCTAAGACCTCACAGTTCCGTAAATTCGGTCACCTGCATCACCCAATCCCGGCAAAATGTAGTTCATCTTGTTCAGTTCTCGGTCAAGTGCCGCTGTCACAATCGGCACATCTGGAAATTTTCCATGGACTGCAGCGACGCCCTCTGGGGCAGCAACAAGACAGGCAAAAACGATATCTGTCACGCCCATTGTCTGCAGTGTTTCGATAGCCATCATCGCACTGCCACCAGTTGCAAGCATTGGATCGCCAAGAATCACCTGTCGTTTTTCCATTTCATCAGGAAGGCTGGAATAATAAGAAATCGGCTTGGCCGTATCGTGATCGCGATAAAGACCCAAATGACCAACGCTGGCTTCGGGGCAGATCTGGCTGAAACCATCAATCAAACCGTTGCCAGCACGCAAAATTGACACCAGACAAGGCTTGGGATCACGCATCACGGCAGCAATTGTTTTTTCGAGTGGTGTTTCAATCTCAACTGATGTTACTCGCAGCTTCTGCAATGCAGGAAAGGCTAGTAACCAGGACAGCTCATGCAACGCATGCCGAAAATGGTGGGGCGGTGTGTCTCTAGCCCTTAGGATTGCCAGCTTGTGCGACACAAGTGGATGGTCAAGGACATGAACGTTATTCTGGATTTGAACTGACATGATTGGGTTCCCGATTACAATATGTCGAAGAAAACTATCGCGAATGAAGTGATTTTTCCATTCAGAAGAGGGTTTTTCGTTAACAAAAAATGGAATTACAATCACAATAAGGCCTCTAATACAGGATAAGGTTAAATGGCCAAGTTATATTTTTCTTTTTCAGCAATGAACGCTGGCAAATCAACCATATTGCTCCAAGCCTCACACAATTATGAGGAACGCGGGATGAACACCCTGTTGCTAACCGCTGCATTGGACGGGCGGCATGGTAAAGGTCGCATTGGCTCAAGGATTGGCCTTAGCGCTGATGCCTTTGTTTTTTCTAATTCGACGGACATGGAGGCGCTGGTCTCAAAACATCACATGCAGACAGCAATCAATTGCGTCCTTGTCGATGAGGCGCAATTTCTCACCGATGATCAAGTCTGGCAGCTAGCACAGATTGTTGATGAGCTTAACATTCCGGTGATGTGCTATGGGCTGCGCACCGATTTTCAAGGCAATATGTTTCCTGGCAGCGCCCGACTTCTGGCAATCGCCGACAATCTTCGCGAAATCCGCACAATCTGCCATTGCGGGCGCAAAGCCACGATGGTGGTTCGTCAGGACGAGGCTGGTAATGTGATCAAAGATGGAGCACAGGTGGAGATTGGCGGTAACGAAAAATATATCTCTCTGTGCCGCTCTCACTGGCGTGCCGCCATGTTCTAATTTTTGAGAACATCCTTCATATCATAGAAACCTGGCTTTGTAATGGCAGCAAACCTGGCCGCGCGCAATGCACCGCGCGCAAAAATAACCCGGTCAGTAGCTTTGTGAGAAATTTCGACACGCTCAGACTTGCCGAAGAAAATCACCGAATGTTCACCGGTAACATCGCCGCCCCGCAATACGGCAAAACCAATATCACCCTGTTTTCTGGCACCTGTCTGGCCTTTACGCACCAGATCGGCAACGGCCTCCAGCTTAACACCGCGGCCACGCGCCGCAGCCTTGCCTAGCGCAAGCGCTGTTCCCGAAGGCGCATCAACCTTATGGTGGTGGTGCGCCTCAACAATCTCAATATCCCAGTCATCGGCGAGCTGCGCCGCAACCTGTTCCACGATCTGACCAAGCAGGGTTACTCCAACCGATGTATTAGCGCAATAGACAAGCGCTGCCATCTGACTGGCTTTTTCTAATATCGCTTCATCTTCCGGCGCCAGGCCAGTAGTGCCGACGACCAGCGCAATCCCTGTCTTGGCGGCAAGATCAGCATGCGCACGACTGGCTACTGGGCTGGAAAAGTCGATCACCACATCAGCCTGTTCAAACAATATCTTAGGATCTTCGCCAATAATCACACCATTTTCGCGTAGGCCCGCAAACAGACCTGCATCCTCGCCAATTGCCAGACTGCCTGAACGATCCGTTGCCGCAACAAGCTGTAGATCCTCGGCCTTAGCAATCTCGCGAATAAGCATGCCACCCATACGGCCACCGGCTCCCGGAATAGCGATTTTCACTGTGGCTTTGCTCATCAAGTGTCTTTCTATTCTGAATGGGTTAATACAAGACTATATGCAGCGACGCGTGACTAGCAACCTATGAATTGCAGCTCCCATTCACGAACGGACCACGACGGATAATGGTATTGCCGTCAGCTGTCAGCCCAGATTTTTTTTACCCTATCAAGAAAACTTGAGGTTTCGGGACTCGTGTTTCCAACCTCAGAAAAGGTCTGCAAAAGCTCTTTCTGCTTTTTAGTCAGATTGGTCGGCGTTTCAACCTGCACCTCAACAATTTGATCACCATTTGCACTGCGGCGCAGCACTGGCATACCCTTGCCACGCATCCTGAAGCGCCGACCGGATTGTGTGCCTGCCTCAATAGACAACCGCGCCATTTTACCCTCAACCGTTGGCACGTCAATCGCACCGCCAAGAGCAGCCACCGTCATCGGCACAGGAATTTTTGTCAAAATGTTGGCACCGTCCCGGGTAAAAATCATATGTGAATTTACCGAGACAAAAATATAGAGATCTCCAGCCGCCCCACCACGAACACCAGCCTCACCCTTGCCTGACAATCTGATTCTGGTGCCAGTATCAACGCCGGCAGGGATCGAAACGGATAGGACCTTGCTCTGCTGCACCCGACCATCTCCACTACATTCCCTACATGGATCGGAAATCACTTGGCCCATTCCCTGACAGGCATGGCAGGTTCGCTCCACAGCAAAAAATCCCTGTTGCGCACGCACCCTGCCGGTACCACCACAAGTACCGCAGGTGCTGGGTTTGCTGCCGCCAGCAGCACCGGAGCCATCACATTTACCGCATGATACTGGAATATTGATCGTGATGTCTCTCTGCAACCCCGAAAAAGCTTCCTCCAGCGAAACGTTCATATCATAGCGCAAATCACTACCTGAACGATCTTGCCCCTGACCACTGCGTGCACCGCCAGAAAACTCCGAAAACATCTGGTCAAAGATGTCAGCAAAACCCCCGCCACCAAACCCACCACCTCCAAAACCAGAGCCCGATCCTTGGCCGGCATTTTCAAAGGCAGCATGGCCGAGCTGATCGTAGGCTGCACGTTTCTGTGGGTCTTTCAAGATATCATAGGCTTCGGATGCCTCACGAAACCGCTCGCCAGCGGCTTCGTCATCAGGATTACGGTCAGGATGGTTTTGCATGGCAAGCTTGCGATAGGCTGATTTCAGCACTCTATCATCAGCGTCTCGCGAGACGCCCAAGACCTCATAGAAATCACGTTTGCTCATGATGCCTGCCGTCTGTGATCAAAAGGACCGAGACAGGATGCCTGCCCCAGCTTTTGGGTTTGGATAAACTTTACTTCTTTTCGCCAGCCACTGCATCGCCCTCAACTTCCTCAAACTCAGCATCGACAACCGTGTCGTCCGAAGCCGAGGGCTCGTTTGGCGCGGTATCGTTGGTGACCTCTTGCTCCGCTTGATAAGCTGCTTCACCCATCTTCATCATTGCCTGTGACAATTCAGCAGATTTTGTTTTGACAGCTTCCATGTCTTCGCCGTCAAGCGCAGTTTGCAGCGCTTCGATGCCGTTCTCCACTTCACTTTTTGCGTCTGGATCTGCTTTGTCGCCAAGGTCATCAATAGCCTTGCGCGCACCATGGACGAGTGCTTCACCCTGATTGCGTGTCTCGACAAACTCGCGGCGCTTTTTATCCTCTTCAGCGTTTGCTTCGGCTTCTTCAACCATTCGCTCTATGTCCATGTCATCCAAACCACCAGATGCCTGGATTTTGATTTCCTGCTCCTTGCCTGTGGCTTTATCTTTAGCGCTAACCTTAACAATGCCGTTGGCATCAATATCAAAAGTCACCTCAATCTGTGGTACGCCACGGGGCGCCGGGGCTATTCCCTCAAGATTAAACTGACCCAAATGCTTGTTGTCAGTAGCCATCTCACGCTCACCCTGATAGACAGAGATCGTTACAGCAGACTGATTGTCGTCAGCCGTTGAAAACACCTGGCTCTTTTTTGTTGGGATAGTCGTGTTTCTGTCAATCAAACGCGTAAACACACCGCCCAACGTTTCGATGCCAAGTGACAACGGCGTGACATCGAGCAAAAGAACGTCCTTTACGTCACCAGTTAAGACACCTGCTTGGATTGCGGCGCCTGATGCCACCACCTCATCTGGGTTAACACCACGATGTGGCTCAGTATTGAAGAACTCCTTTACGGTATCAATTATCTTCGGCATTCTAGTCATACCACCAACAAGTATGACCTCATCAATGTCAGATGACTTCACACCGGCATCTTTCAACGCAGCCTTGCAGGGAACAATTGTACGCTCGATAAGTTTATCAACAAGCTGTTCCAGCTTGGCCCGTGTAAGCTTGACGTTTAAATGTTTCGGCCCGTTAGCGTCGGCCGTAATGAATGGCAAGTTGATATCTGTTTGCATTGATGCAGACAGTTCAATTTTCGCCTTCTCTGCAGCTTCCTTTAGACGCTGAAGCGCCAACTTGTCTCCACGAAGGTCAATGCCATCAGACGATTTAAATTCGTCGGCCAGAAATTCGATTATTTGATGGTCAAAATCCTCGCCACCTAAAAATGTGTCGCCGTTAGTGGACTTTACCTCAAAAACACCATCACCAACTTCTAGCACAGAAACGTCAAAGGTGCCGCCGCCAAGATCATAGACGACAATCAGCCCCGATTCCTTTCGGTCAAGACCATATGCAAGCGCGGCGGCAGTAGGCTCATTAATAATCCTTAAGACTTCGAGACCGGCAATCTTGCCAGCATCTTTTGTTGCCTGTCGCTGGGCGTCGTTAAAATAGGCTGGTACCGTAATTACTGCTTGTGTGACACTCTCACCAAGAAACGCTTCAGCGTCCTCTTTAAGCTTCCGCAGAACGAAGCTGGAAATTTGGCTCGGTGAGAACTCTTCACCATCCACTTTCACCCAAGCATCACCGTTCTTTGCGCCAAATAACTCATAGGGAACGAGCTTAGCGAAGTTCTTTGTTGCTTTGTCAGTGAAACGGCGCCCAATCAAGCGCTTTATTGCAAACAACGTCTTTTCCGGATTAGTGACAGCTTGACGTTTGGCCGGTTGACCTACAAGGCGCTCTTCGTCATCAGCAAACGCGACCATCGACGGTGTGGTACGAGCACCTTCTGCGTTCTCGATGACGCGGGGCTCAGATCCATCCATCACGGCCACGCAGGAATTTGTTGTTCCAAGATCAATACCAATAACTTTACCCATTTTAATGCTCCTCTCTTTTGGCGCATCAACGACCGTTTGTTGGTCGGTACGCCTCCCCGGCATTTTGACCGATCGTGCCCATGGCACCTGAAGACCTTGTCATGCTCTTTATCTTATATTTCCCATATAAGGCTACAAATTTATCATGCAAGGCCTGAACATCCATACTTGTGTCAAGCCTTTGCATCTACCTCTTTAGGTAAACTGTCAGGTGGTTTGGACACACCCACCATGGCTGGTCGTAACAATCTGTCATGCAGCACATAACCGTGCTGAACAACTTCGACAACTAAACCTGGCTCATGCTCATCTGTTGGTAGCTCAAACATTGCTTGATGCAAGTTGTAGTCAAATTTTTCACCTACAGGATCGATCCTTCTGATTCCATGCTTTTCGATGATAGACTGTATTTCTGTCCAACTAAGCTCAATTCCCTTGATGAGGCCTTGCAGTGCATGTTCAGATCCACTCTCGTCCGCTTCGCTATTTTCAGTTGCCTTAATTGCACGGGCTAGATTGTCAATCGCGCCCACCAAATCCCTTGCAAAGTTTGTATGACCATATTTTCGGGCTGACTGCATTTCACGCTCAGTTCGGCGACGCATATTTTCTGTGTCGGCCATAGCGCGGAGAAGTTGGTCTTTGAGTTGATCACGCTCTGATAAAAGGTCGTCTAAGTTATATTCAACGTCGTCGTGCTCTTTTGTATCACTATCATCTAAGTTTGGTTCAACTTGAGTTTTTGTTTTCTCTTCGTCAACGGAACTGTCATGTTGCACAGTATTTTGGCTCTTTTCTTCCTGACCTTGTTCTTCAACCATTGTTTTCCCCACGCAGACCCAAAAGAGGTCACCAAAAAATTCAAAAGACGTCCATTATTTAATGTCCCACGCTTGTTAATCCAAGCTGGTTGAAAATTTTTTTATTTTATTTCTCAAGATGGCATTTCAGGTGACTGAAATGAATCAAATTGTGCTAGTTTAAACAGCAAGACACACTATATCTTGTGATTTGACAAACATCATGTAATGTTACCTCATCATAGAATTCTATTGTTTACACAATGGTATGGTCTCAACGTTATATGACTTCACAAGAAAAATTAGATTCAATTAATGCATTGTTTAAGCAGGCTGAGGCTGAGCTAGAAGGTGAAAAAACCATCGTTGATCTGAAGTTACATAACACCGACTTGCAACAAACAGAGCTGCGGAGCACAACCATAAAGACCGTGCATGCAATTCACTCAATCGAAAAAAGTATGAGCATCAACAACTCAGACGCTAAATCACACGAGGAAATAAAAAAATCAGCGTCGACAATTCAGCAAGTGGATGAAATACCAGAACAAAACCTCCGCCTCAGGAAAAGAATATCTGACTTATACTACTTAGCTTTAAAAGATAACCAATATTTCGTTGATGGTCATCCAGACCTTGATAGCGATGACTCAAGTCTTTTACATGAAAAACAAGCTGAGATCAGTGCTACGATGGCCGAGATAGCGCACACAGTTAAAGCGGTGCCGACTGTGCGAGATGAAAAACTCTCGCCAGCACAAGAGGATGTTAATCCAAGTTTAAAGTCCCAGATCTTGGAGATCGTTGAGACCG
>CACNSW010000023.1 GCA_902623185.1 uncultured SAR116 cluster alpha proteobacterium | reverse complement strand
GATTAATGGCAGCCCACAAAACAACACTCGCTAGCAGTCCAGCAATCCCAAGCATCGCATATTCACCACTCAATGTCAGATAGTACTGCATTTTATGAAGTAGCTTTTGGCCTTTCGGATTGCCTGGCAAAGGCACATCAACCGCGCAAACGAGCAGCACTGAAAGTGCTGGAAAGATGGGAAGTGGATAATGCGGCAATTTTGTTGGGATGAGTTCGATCAGAAGCCAAAACGGGAAGATCCATGCTATCAAAAATCTGCTTTGAGCATGTGCCAGCAATGTAGGCATCTGTGCCACCGCCCGCGGTAAAAGAATGCAGCCTGGCCATATTAGCAGCCCTAAAAGCAACATATAGGTACCAATTGGGGCCCCATGTGTTTCTTGCCCCGCTTTCACCTTGGCCAGAAAATCGTCGCGTACCGCGGCATCTAAAAACGCGCCATCGGTTGCTAATGTCACAAGAATTGCCCATGGCATTGTAAGCATAGCCAGTATCAACAGGCCATGCACAAGGTGAAGCTGCTCTAGCCAGCGGTAAGATCGATCCCACAAACACAGCGAGCTGATAGTTGCAATACCGAGGAGCGGCGCGATAGGACCCTTGATCATGATGGCCGCACCCATGAAGATCCAGAAAAAGAGCCAGCTTCGCTCGGGTGGTGCGCGCCCGAGCTGTAAAGCCAGATAGATCCTCATAAGCGCCAATTGCTGGCCCAGACAAAGCGCCATCAAAACCGAATCGGTCTTGGCCAAATGGGCTTCGGCAAAAGCGAGAAGACTAGCTCCAAGAAGAGCGGCAGCGAGCAGGGCGCGAGGTTGCCTGTAAAGGTAAGATGCCAGAGTATATGTGCCCCAGATTGTTGCAAGAAAAGCCAGTAGGCTTGGTAACCGGTAGGATGCAATATCATCTGGTCCGAACAGCGTGATTGCCGCCGACTGCAACCAGTAGATGCCAGCTGGTTTTTTTGCGCGCAGATCATCCCGAAAACGCACGGTTACGTAATCGCCGCTGGCCAGCATCTGTTTGCTGGCCTGTGCAAATCGGGCCTCGTCCCGATCCATCGGTGGTAATGTCTGGTGGCCAATCAGAACGGCCGCCGCCAGCATCACAAGCACCATAATCAAGGTAGATTGTTTGTTCAGAAAAGACACGCTTTTTCCTTAAGGTTCCTTAGCAACTAGTATTGCTGTCTACATGCTTCCTGTTTAAACCATTTTTAACGGTGTTTGCCATATCAATTGATCATGAGTTTAACGAGATTACTTCTCATTGCTTGGAGTCTTGTGTTTCAGGAGCAAGAAACTAACAGGGTGACATAGTGTGATTCTCTCACTGGCGTTGATATTAATTGGGCAGCTACAATTAATTGGGTTAAAACGATGAAAAACGAAACCCAACTACAAAAAGAAAGAGCAATACGTCTCCAAAAGGCATCATGGTTTCATATATGGTCAATATCCTGGCCTGTTTTTTTGGCCAATATAACGATACCCCTCGTTGGCGCTGTCGACACGGCAGTGATGGGGCGTATTCCCAACCTAGCCTACATTGGAGGTGTGTCCCTTGGCACGTTGGTGTTCAGCTTTCTTTATTTCGGATTTGGCTTTCTTCGAATGTGTACCACAGGATTAGTGGCGCAGGCACATGGCCGCAATGATGAGGCGGAAATTGAGAATCTCCTAATCAGAGGACTTGTCATCGCTTTTATCCTGGGGGCTATAGCGATACTGGCCACACCTGTCATCCACAAGGTCACAGCCAATCTATTCGCAGCAAGCAATAGCGTTGAAACCCATATGCAGACCTATGTAGAAATCAGATTGTTTGCTGCGCCCGCAGCTTTTGGGAATATGGTGCTTTTAGGTTGCCTTTTTGGGCGTCAGCAGATGCGCCTTTGTATGGCGCAGATTATAGTTGTTAATATTAGTAACCTTATACTTAACATTTTTTTTGTTGTTGGTTTTGGGATGAAGATAGAGGGTATTGCCCTTGCATCAGTGGCAGCGCAATGGCTAGGGTTTACCCTCACACTTGGGCTAATTGGCTGGCAATGGAGGGAAATGCTGCGCGGCTCAATGTCCCGCTTTTTCATGCGAAATCCCGCTTGGCTTGACCTTCATGCTTTGGGCCAGTTTTTCTCGCTCAGCATTGATCTAATTCTACGTACTTTAATGCTGCTCACTTGCGAAGCAATTTTTCTCAATAATGCGGCAGGCTTTGGCGATGTTGAGCTAGCTGCAGCACAATTGGTGATGGTGATGTTTGGAATGATCTCGTTTGGACTGGATAGTTATGCACATGCAACTGAAGCACTTGTTGGTGAAGCCATTGGACGGAAGGACTCCAACATGTTGGCTCTTGTGATTAAGCGAACGAATGCGTTGGCCTTTGCATCGGCCCTCGTGATTGGCGTAGTCATTTTTGCTGGTGAGATGACAATTATCAGGGCGTTGACTAATCAAAAGCAGCTAATTGAGCTTACGGCGTTACACTGGAATTGGGTTGCAGTAATGCCAATTGCGGCGTTTTTGGCTTTTCAGATGGATGGTGTATTTGTCGGTGCAACACGTAGTCGCGATATGCGCAACGCCATGTTTGTCTCAATGACTGTTTTTATTGCCCTGATTTTGTTGGCGGCGCCGTATGGGCTTCCTGGATTGTTGGCAGCCTTTACACTCTGGCTGGGCATGCGCGGTCTCACTTTGTTGCTGTTATTGCCAAAGGTCATTCGGCTCGCCATTTAAGAATAATATAATCGGGATCGAATGAATTTCGTTAATGGAGATGATGCCAGAATGAGACGTAATTTTATGGATTTCGGCTTGCAAGAAACAGCCGATGGGACAAACGCACTGGTGTTAGTACATGCTGATGTATGGACAGAATGGTGTAACGCTGCTGAACCATTTGCAAAGAACTGGATTAGGGCGCAGGCCTTCTCCGGCATGGCGGGAACGGCACTGGTCATTCCAGGAAAAGATGGCGGTATCGATATCGCCATTGGCGTCATTGGCAAGCATGATATCTGGGATGGTGCCGGTCTTGCAAAGGCCTTGCCGCCAGGGGGATGGCACATCGATCCCAACCGGGGAACGATGCTCAATGCAATGGCCTGTGAAATGCTGTTGCTTGGCTGGGCCCTGTCGCAATATAGCTTTGACAGTTTCAAGAATGGTGAGAGTGATAAATGCGAGACCACGTTAAAACGTCTGGCCATTCCTGAAGGGGTCAGCGCTGACCGCCTGCTTGGACTGGTCGAAGGTGTTTGGCTCTGCCGCGATCTGATCAACATGCCTGCAAATTACATGACACCTCAGGGTCTTGAGGACAGTGCAATCGACCTTGCCAAAAAATTTGGCGCTGCAATCACCGTAATAAGCGGCGATGAATTACAGACCTCCTTTCCAGCAATCAATACCGTTGGACGCGCTGCCGAAATAGCACCGCGTCTGATTGATTTTACATGGGGCGATGTAGGGCCAAGAATCACCCTTGTTGGCAAGGGCATCACCTTTGACTCGGGCGGCCTTGACTTGAAACCATCAAAGGCAATGGAAATGATGAAAAAGGATATGGGCGGTTCGGCCACGGTACTGGGGCTTGCCATGGCGATTATGGCGACCAGTCTACCTGTCCGGCTGCGGGTGCTTGTCGCCGCTGCGGAAAATGCGCTCTCTGATCGGTCAATGCGGCCCCTTGATGTGATCGACACGCGCGCCGGCATTAAGGTCGAGGTTGGCAATACCGATGCCGAGGGGCGGCTGGTACTCGCTGATGCACTCACGCTTGCCCGTGAGGAAGCCCCCGATTTTGTCATTGATTTTGCCACTTTGACGGGCGCAGCGCGGGTGGCGCTTGGTACCGAATTGCCAGCATTGTTCTGCAACCGGGATGACACCGCTGCGAAGATCCTCGCCGCCAGCAGCAAAGTCGGCGATCCCCTGTGGCGACTTCCGCTTTTCGATGATTATGACCGACATCTAGATAACGGGTATGTGACGTTGTCTAGCACTGGCGGCACAGGTTTTGGGGGTGCCATCACTGCAGCGCTATTCCTGCGGCGGTTTGCTGGCAATGATAGTAACTGGGCTCATATCGATGTGATGGCCTGGAATCTGAGTGGCCGGCCAGGACGACCACGGGGTGGCGAGGCAATGGGGCTGCGAGCAATTTTTTGCTATATCGAACAGCTTGCAACTGAAAAACAGGGTCAGTAACCGCGGACCCAATCGACCCGGTTTGCCGGCTCCTCTCCGGTCATCAGTGCGGTAATGGCGTCGGCAACTTGCTGCGCGGCAGTGGCAGGGTTGGTCTGCGCGGCAATATGTGGCCAGACAGAAATCTTGGGATGTGACCAGAAAATGTGATCCGCTGGCAGTGGTTCGGTTCTAAACACATCAAGCGCTGCACCGCCAAGCTGGCCTGACTCCAACGCAGCCAGGAGGTCATCATCATCGATCTGCGGCCCGCGTCCACCATTGATGATAAAGGCACCCTTTGCCAACCGACCGAAGAAATCTTCATTCATGATGGCTGTAGTCTGCGGGGTTAGAGGCAACACCGAAACGATGATCTCAGCCCCATTAGCAAAAGCACCCAGCTCTTCCAGCCCGGCAAATATCTCAACCCCCTCAAGAGAACGCGGCGTGCGTGCCCAGCCGCGGACCTGAAAGCCCAGCGCTGCAAATCGGCTGGCAATGACTGAACCAATGGCGCCAACACCCATCACCCCAACAATGCCACCACTGCTGCGCCGCTGTTTAAGCGGTGTCCATTTACGCTGTCGCTGCTGGTTACGATATTGTGGGCCGTTTCGCCAGAAATCCAATGCATTCAAAATCGCCCAGTGGCTCAATGCGTCAGACATGTCCGGATCAACTAACCGCACCAGCGGAATGTCCCGTGGCGCTGTCTTATCAGCCATCATATGGTCAACTCCCTGGCCTTGAAGTATGATGCCCTTGAGATTCGGAAGGTTGGTCAAGGCATTCGGCGGCGGTGCCCACACAAGGGCAAGGTCGCACATGCGGCCGCTGTCAGAGAGCAAATCAACGACCTGGCAACCAGGCACTAATTTAGCTAGTGACTGCTGCCACATGGCTGCCTCTTCCGCGTCGCCATAAAAGCCAATCGTAATCATAATCTCTTGTCCCAATATCATCCCTGCCTGCTTTGGCTCTAGCGAGAGGAATTCTAAAAACTGTCTCCGATTATGGCAAGAACTGCCGCGTGCAATTCTGGCGTTGCAGCACAAAGCAGGTTTGTGGTTTGTGGGTAGCGCACCGGATTTCCCCTTAGGTCTGTCACACAGGCACCTGCAGCCCGCATAATGGGGACGATGCCCATTATATCATGTGGTGCAAGGCTATCCTCGATCACTAGATCAATATGCCCTGCTGCCAGAAGTACATAATTGTGACAGTCGCCCCCATAATTCGTGATTCCTGCCAGCGCACTAATGCGGTGAAAGACAGCAAGTCCATCAGGGGAAAACGCGTCTGGTGACGTAGTCGCCAGTCTCGATGTGGCAAGGTCCTTCGATGCGCTGGCCGAAATGGGCAAGCCATTGAGCCACGCGGCCTCACCAACGCCAAGATAGCATTCACCCAACATCGGCACATCACAAAACCCGGCAACTGGTCGACCGTAATCAAGTAGGCCAACAATCGAGCCAAAGGTTGGCTTGCCCGAAACAAAGGCCTTTGTCCCATCAATGGGGTCGATCACCCATTGATAGCCCGTACTGCCATCACCACGGGTAACGTCATGCTCCTCTCCAAAAATATCATCGCCCGGGAAGCGTCTGGCGATGGCGTCACGCAGAGCAAGCTCCACAGTCCTGTCGGCAATGGTTACCGGGGATGTGTCGGGTTTGATTTCGATATCGGGGCGTGCGCGAAACCACCGTGAAATGATGGGTCGACTGACAGCGGCAAGATCTGAGAGAAAAACAGCCAGCTCGGCATTATCAAGCTGGCTGTGGATCCGTGAATGCGTTGGCTTAACTCTCACTTTCAGCTGCAATCTCTTTGGCTGTCGGCAGGGCTGCCGCGGCATCAGCCTGCTGACGCAGATAGGCGATCATATTAGCCCTATCCTGCGGCTTTTTCAGTCCGGCAAAATTCATCTTCGTTCCAGAAATATAGGCTTTTGGTTTCGCCAGAAAGGCATTCAACGACTGGTAATCCCACACACCACCAAAGCCGCTGAGGGCTGCTGAATATGAAAACCCATCAACCGCGCCCTTCGCGGTATTGACCACTCCCCACAAAACCGGGCCAACTTTGTTCGCGCCATCGGCGGCGAAAACATGACAGGCTGTGCATTTTTTTGCCAGCTTTTCACCAGCCGACGGGTCGGCGTTAGCAAGTAGGGCAAGAATTGGTGCTGGACCCTTCTCAATAGGGGCGGCGCCAGCCACGTCCGTTATTTCAGGAACGTCGATTACATAAGCGTTTTCCGCCAGTTCAGTATGTGGCACCAGAATGTCAGCGAATTTGACTCCGGCCATAAGCAATAAACCCGCAAGCAGAACGCCGGCAAATAATTTGTTGAAACCCAACTCATCCATGCTGTCTTCCCCTGACCAACAGGGGCTCCCCTTCACATTGGACCACGCCAAAGCGTGATGTTAAGACCATCGGTGACAACGGCCACCCCGGTACCAGATTATTTACCTAATATAGATGACCCCCTCAAGCCCTTCCTAGCCTAGCGACGCGTTTTCACTATGCAAAAACCCAAATATGTGATGAATTGCCGCATCATGAGCAGCGCGGACAGCACAATTATCATTATCCCTGCCCGAATGTCGGCGAGCCGATTGCCAGGCAAACCGCTGGCAGACATTGCCGGCAAACCGATGATCCAACACGTCTGGGAACGCGCCAGCGCGGCCGACATCGCACCAGTCTATGTCGCCACCGACCATCAGGAAATTGCCGATGTGATCCGGGCTGCAGGCGGTGAGGCGGTGATCACCAGAGATGATCATCCCTCAGGCTCAGACCGGGTTTTCGAAGCGCTGCAGATCATTGACCCTGACGAATCTTTCAAGATCGTTCTCAATCTACAGGGTGACCTGCCTGAGATGGATCCAGCAATTCCGGCGGCGCTCGTCGCAGCGCTGGACAGAAGCGGCGCTGACTTGGCGACACTGGTAACGCCTTCTACCGCCGAAGAAGCGGCCCGTCCCCAGGTTGTTAAGGCGGCAATTGCCTGGGACACAAGCACCGAACAGGCGACAGCAACTCCCAGCCGGTTTGGCCGCGCACTGTATTTTAGTCGGGCGCCTATTCCCGCAGGTGCAAGGGAATATAGCCACCACATCGGTGTTTATGGTTGGAGACGAAGTGCGCTCTCCAAATTTGTCATTTTGCCGCCCTCGCCATTGGAGAAAGTGGAAAAGCTTGAACAGCTGCGCGCTCTGGAAGCGGGAATGACCGTTGCGGTCACCCAAATTGGGTCGGTTCCCTGCGGGGTCGACACTGAGGATGATTTGGATGCAGCACGCCGTCGATTGGGCCATTGACCTAAAAACCTGCTCCTACCGACGCCCTTACCTGGCGTTGACAGCGACCGCAAGCGTCTTGATACTGCCGCCAATATGAGGCAGACGGAACAACATTAAAGTTGCCTTTAGGGATGGAGATAAAATGTGAGCAACGCAGCCAACAATATAGC
The DNA here is from genome assembly GCA_902623185.1 of uncultured SAR116 cluster alpha proteobacterium. Classification (GTDB taxonomy): domain Bacteria; phylum Pseudomonadota; class Alphaproteobacteria; order Puniceispirillales; family Puniceispirillaceae; genus MED-G116. The sequence goes on along the minus strand of CACNSW010000023.1, from coordinate 16,158 downwards.
ATTTCAGGGCAGCCTTGGTGCGTACTCGCATATGGCATGCCTGGCAGTTAAACCTGAGATGACGCCTATACCTTGTGAGTCATTTGAGGATATGTTGCTTGACGTTCAGGAAGGCACCGCGTATTTAGCAATGGTTCCTGTCGAAAATTCCATCGCTGGTAGAGTTGCGGATATCCATCATCTTCTCCCAGAATCGGGTCTCCACATTATTGGTGAACATTTCCAACCGATCAACCACCATTTGCTCGCGCCACGTGGTGCCAAGCTTGATGATCTGGTAGAGGTGCACAGTCACGCACAGGGTTTAGCTCAATGCCGGGAACGGCTGCGCTCACTAGGCCTGCAACCTATTGTTCATCCAGATACCGCCGGTGCCGCGAAGGATATCGCAGCGCGGGGCGATAAAAAGGTTGGGGCCATTGCCTCGGCACTTGCGGGTGAAATCTATGGTCTTGATGTGCTTGTCACCTCGGCTGAGGATGCAGAGCAAAACACCACGCGTTTTTTGATTATGGCGCGTGAGCCGCAAATGCCCACCTTGAGTAGTGAGGCTATGCTGACGACGATGGTGTTCCGTCTACGCAGTGTTCCGGCGGCACTTTATAAGGCGCTTGGAGGTTTTGCCACTAATGGAGTCAACATTACTAAGCTGGAGAGCTATATGCGTCCGGGCTTTGTTGATCACGCACAATTCTATGTCGATGTTGAGGGTCATACCGAATCACCAGCAATGACACAAGCGATGGAAGAACTACGGTTTTATTGCGAAGAGGGAGAAGTCAGAATTCTTGGCTGCTATCCTGCTAACCGTGCGACAAGTGATTTGAGTTAGCGTAGATTACTGCAATAACGTGGGGATGAAATGCATTTGTGATCGGATACGCCGGTGATAATTTGCTTGTCCAAAACCCAGCTTTGTTTCATATAGATATTAGGAAGTCTGGGTGGACATGTCACCCACCAATCCGGTCAGGTCCGAAAGGAAGCAGCCGCAGTGGACTGTTCATGGGTCGTCCAGTCTTCCGCTAGCTGATTGGGAGGACAGGTCGTCGACAATGGGCCAAAAGGCATCAACAGCTTATCGCGTTCTTGCACGCAAATACCGACCAGAAAACTTTGCGGCCCTGATTGGCCAGGAATCGCTTGTCCGTACTCTAAGAAATGCGCTGAAAATTAAGCGGCTTGCACATGCCTTTGTTCTGACAGGAGTGCGTGGTGTCGGCAAAACGTCGACGGCACGTTTACTTGCCAAGGGACTTAACTGCATAGGCGTGGACGGAAACGGCGTGGAAACGCTGGAACCTTGCGGTAACTGCGAGCCATGCAGATCAATTGGCTCGGGGCGACATGTAGATGTGTTAGAAATTGACGCTGCAAGCCACACGGGTGTGGATGATGCGCGCGAGATCATAGAAGGAGTTGGCTATCGCCCAGTATCTGCGCGTTACAAGATCTATATCATCGACGAAGTGCATATGATGTCGAAGAGCGCATTTAATGCGTTGCTTAAAACGCTTGAGGAACCACCGGGGGCAGTCAAATTCATTTTTGCAACAACCGAAATCCGCAAAGTACCCGTGACTATTCTATCCCGGTGTCAACGCTTTGATTTGCGCCGCGTGTCAACTGAAACGCTTGAGGCGCATCTTCAAAAAATTTGTGATCAGGAGCGCATCAACTATGATGAGGTTGCTCTTCGATCGATCGCGGAGGCGGCTGAGGGCTCTGTGCGGGACGCATTGTCGATGCTCGATCAGGCAGCAGCCATGACTGGGGATCATTTGGCTGGGGATGCTGTCAATGACATGCTTGGCCGGCCTGGTCGGGGGGAATCGCTCAGCATTCTAAGTGCTTTATTTGATGGTGAAGCCGCCATCGCGCTGGCAAAGTTTGAACATGTTTACAAGAATGGTGCGGAAGCCGAGATGGTGGTCGCTGACCTTTTAAATATTATCCACCAGGCAAGCCTAGCTGCCGCTGGCGTAGATCTTGCTGACCTGATTGAGAGTGAACGCCCCGGCATTGCCGCGCTGGGTGATCTGGGCATTGCCAAGCTAGGCCGGGCATGGCAAATGCTGCTTAAAGGGCATGAGGAGGTTAGTAAGGCTCCGAATCCGGCAGCCGCTCTTGAAATGCTGTTAATCCGGCTCGCTCATACGGCTAATATGCCAACACCCGCGGACATCCTGCAGAAGCTGCCAAACGCTTCTTATGGGAAAGCAAAGGATCTATCCACTATTCAATCGCCAACTAATTCTCCAGACAAAGCATTGGCGGATCAATCCACTACCCACGCGTCTAGGCCGATGATTTACCCCACGACAGCCGGGAATGCGTATGGCAATGGTGGACAGCAGCGGGCTTTGGCTGAAGACAAGCCAGAGTCCAGATCCAAACAGGATGGGCTAGCAAAACCTATTAATAGCCTTGCAGATATCGCACTTCTGGCCGAATTGCATGATGAAATATTGCTGGCGGCGCGGGTCCGTACGCATCTGCGTCTTGTTTCACTGCATCAAGGATCACTCGAAGTTAAACTGACCGATAAAGCTCCCGATTCTTTGATCGGTGATCTGGCAAAATATCTGACTCAATGGACTGGACAGCGCTGGCTGGTCTCGGTTTCTGATGGTCCCGGCGGCAAAACCTTGGCTGAGGAGCGCGCAGAAGAGGCCGACATACTCAAAGATGAAATTATCAGAACTCCGCTAGTCAAGACTATTTTGACGCTATTCCCTGGTTCAACAATTGAGACGATCGAGGCAATGGGAACGGGTCAGCGCAGCAATAATCTGGATAATAATCTAAACAGTGAACTGTTGGTGACCGATGGGAAGAGTATCGAATGATGCGCAACATGGCCGGAATGATGAAAAAGGTTCAGGAAATGAAACAACGTATGGAGGCTTTGCAGGGCGAAATGGAGCAGGCTAGCTTTGCCGCATCAGTGGGTGGAGGAGCTGTTACCGTGACCGTCAATGGTAAGGGCTTTGTGCAATCTGTCTCGATCAATCCAGCGGCTTTTGTTCCGGGTGAAATTGAGGTTTTGGAAGACATGGTCTGTTTGGCCATAAACAACGCCAAGCAAGAGGCTGAAGCCGAGATGGCGGCGCAGATGAAGGATCTAACTGGTGGCCTCCCACTGCCACCTGGCATGAACCTACCTTTTTAAATTGACTGGCCATAAGATGGACAATGCCGTTGAACACTTGATCAAGAAAATGGCTCGGATACCGGGGCTTGGCCCGCGATCTGCGCGTCGTGCCGTGCTGTTTTTGCTGCAGAATCGTGAACGGCTAATGGTGCCACTTGCTCGTGAAATGAATGACGTAGGGACACGCATCCGTGCCTGTGCGGAATGTGGCAATCTTGATATTGGTGATATTTGCAAAATCTGTGCTGAACCCCGAAGGGACCGTACTATTATATGTGTCGTTGAGGATGTTGGAAGTTTATGGGCTATTGAGCGGGCGGCAGTTTTTCGCGGTTTGTATCATGTCCTTGGCGGCACATTGAGCGCGATTGATGGCCGTGGCCCCGAGGAGCTCCATGTCGATTGGCTGGTCAAGCGCGCAGATCAACTTGAAATGGCCGAGGTCATTTTAGCGCTTTCAGCAACGGTCGACGGCCAGACAACTGCGCATTATATCCAGGAACGCCTCGCGGGATTGCCGGTTGAGGTTACGCGTCTGGCGCATGGTGTGCCAATCGGTGGAGAACTGGACTATCTTGACGACGGAACCTTGGCACAGGCGCTGAAAGCACGGGGTAAACTGGGCTAGCCGAGTAGATCGGGCTTGCGGCTAGTGGAGTCTGCCACTGGTGATACAGGCCGCTCCTCCGCCACTTCTATGTGGGTTATTTTCTGCCCCCGGGAGGTGATCTTACGCGTAGAAGTTTGGATATCGCTTATATCCTTTTCGACCTGCTGAAAATGATTGGTGAGTTTGGCAACGCGGTCATCGAGTCGGGTTACATCCTGTATCATCATATCCACCTCTTTCTGGATCTGGCCGGCTGCTTCATGCATCTGGGCATCCCTTAGAATGGCTCGGACCGTGTGGAGAATCAGCATCAGATTGTCTGGCCCAGCCATGTAGACATGCGCCCGGCGGCTGGCTTCGACAAGTTTGGGCAGTTGGAGATTGATTTCTGCATACACAGATTCTGATGGCAAAAATAAAATGGCGCTTTCCGCTGTCTCGCCAGGCACAATATATTTCTGGGCAATGTCGTTGATATGTTTTTTGACATCACCCTCGAGTGACCGTCGCGCTGTATCCCGTGCTGCTTCATCTGCTGCACCAGTGAGAGCACGGAAGGACTCCAGAGGAAATTTAGAGTCAATGCAGATCGAGCCTGGAGGGTTTGGCATAGTGATGAAGCAATCTACTCGACGGCCATTCCTTAGTGTATGTTGGAACGAAAAGGCACTCTCAGGGAGTGCATCCCGTACAAGATTTTCCAGCTGAACCTCACCAAAACTGCCGCGTGCTTGCTTGTTTGAAAGGATGTTCTGCAGTTGTGTGACTTGGCCTGACAATTGTGAAATATGGTTGTTCGCCTCAGTTATAACGGCAAGCTTTTCAGCCATGCCAGTTAAGGATTTGGTCGTGCGCTCATTCTGGTCGCGTAATGACTTTTCAAGACGTGTGCCAAGCCTCCCTTCGGACTCCGCCATCTGGCTGGCGAACACCTTTTGCATCTCACTTGATTGGCTTGCCATTTGCGCCAATTGGCCACGCACTTCGGCAAGGCTTGTATCATTATTTGTTGGTGAGCGACGTAGCATGATGATTAACAAAAGGATGATGCCGGTAAGTGCAATGATAATAAGAGTAGAAAATCCAGACATGTTGAGTGGACTCTTGTTTTTACTGCGTTGACTGAGCCAAGTGTTGCATGCCGATGGCTTGACTGCAACGGCGGCATCGCCTAACTGATTGACAATGTTGGAGCCTGTTGTTTCAACATATCCGAACAAGCAGAGGCGAGCTATGGCGCTCATTCCAATTATCACCATCCCAGATCCCGTCCTACGAAAGGTATCAAAGCCGGTGCCCGAAGTCACGGACGGGGTCTTGCAACTGTTGGCTGATATGGCGGAGACCATGTATAATGCGCCTGGGATAGGTCTTGCCGCTCCACAGGTCAGCATTAACCATCGTTTGATCGTCATGGATTGCGGTAAAGATGAGGACTCGAGGCTGTTAAAGATGATCAATCCGGAAATTGTCAGACGATCAGAAGAGCTGGCCGTTCTCGAGGAGGGTTGTCTTTCGATACCAGATCAAACAGCTGATGTGGAACGGCCTGCGTTCGTTGAGGTCAAGTATATCGACATCTTTGGTGAGGAACAGTACCTGAGGTGTGAGGGGCTGCTTGCCGCCTGTGTCCAGCATGAAGTGGATCATCTTGATGGGGTGCTATTCATCGACCATATCTCAAGGCTTAAGCGCGATATGATCGTGCGCCGCTTCATGAAGGAAATGCGTCAATCCACTGGTGGCGCCCCGAGAGGTCGGTAGGCTGATGATTAGGTCGACCCGCGAAAAAAAACGCATTGTCTTCATGGGAAGCCCGAGGTTTGCTATTCCTTCGCTAGCTCGGCTCAACTACCTATATGAGATTGCTGCAGTCTACACCCAGCCACCCCGTCCAGCTGGCCGGGGTATGAATGAGCAACTGGTTCCCCTTGCAAAATATGCAAAGCAGCTTGCCTTACCCGTCCATTCGCCACAGTCACTTAAATCTGCTGATGCGCTCGACGAACTGGCCGCATTGAACGCCGATGTTCTAATCGTTGTCGCCTATGGATTGTTGTTGCCACAATCGGTCTTGAATATGCCACGCTATGGCTGCATCAACGGACATGCCTCGTTGTTGCCACGCTGGCGTGGTGCCGCGCCTATCCAGCGGGCAATCGCCGCTGGTGACACACACACCGGTATATCGGCAATGCGTATGGAGGCTGGCCTGGATACGGGACCGGTGATTGCCACACTAGGCTGTGAGATAACGGCTAATGAAACTGCTGGCACCCTACATGACAGGCTTGCCCAACTGAATGCAGACCTGCTGGAGAAAGTCATAGCGGGCTTGCCGGACATTTTGGCGCAGGCACGGGCACAGGATGACGAAAGTGCGATCTATGCAACAAAGATTACCACCGCTGAATGTGCCATTGACTGGAACGCACCAATTGCAATTACAGATCGCCAAATACGCGCATTTTCGCCCTATCCTGGGACCTGGTTCAATGGCCCGAAGGGCCGAATCAAGATTGCCGCAGCAAGGCCCATGACCGGCAGGGCAGACAATGCAGCATCTGGCAGCTTTATTGGTCTTGGTGAGGCAGGGCAGATGCGAGTGGCAACAGTCGATGGGGTTCTTGAAATCTCCCGATTGCAGCCAGCAGGAAAGAAGGTAATGGATGCGCGCGACTTTTTGAATGGGCAGGAGATAGCGCCCGGCCACGTCTTTGCCCCGCAGCATGACATGACTCCATCATGACCCAGCGCTTTCTCATCAGTATTGAATATGATGGCGCACCTTTCGTTGGTTGGCAACGACAGGCCAACGGCATTTCTGTCCAACAGGTGATTGAGGAGGCAGCATCCCAGCTATGTGGGCATGCCATTCAGGTTCAGGGCGCCGGGCGAACCGACTCAGGAGTACATGCAACCGGGCAGGTAGCACACTTGGATCTGCCTGAAAAATTTGACAAAAACAGGGTCATCAAAGCACTTAACGCGCTGATGGGCGATTGGCCAGTTACTATACTGCAGGCGCGGGCTGTTGAGGAAAGCATTCATGCGCGGTTTTCTGCTACAAGTCGCAAATATCTGTATCGAATTCTGGCACGACAGACGCCGCCTGCTTTAGCGCTTGGACGTGTCTGGCACCACCCACAACCGCTTGATGCGGCTGCTATGCAACAGGCAGCCAGCCGATTACTTGGCAAACATGATTTTACCAGCTTTCGGGCGACCCGCTGCCAGGCAGAAAGCGCAACTCGCACGCTTGACGAGTTGCGCATCGAAATTGTTGGAGCAGAAATACATCTGCATGTTGCCGCGCGTTCATTTCTACATCACCAAGTGCGCAACATCACCGGCACCCTCGCTCTTGTTGGCGCTGGTAAATGGAGCGCCGATGATGTTAGCACAGCGCTTGCAGCGCGCGACCGATCGGTAGCCGGACCGACAGCTCCTGCGGAGGGCCTGTATCTTTCAAGGGTGAATTATGCAGGTATCAACTGGTCCTAGCTAACTGGTATGTGCATCCTGATCTGAACAATAATGAACAGCAGTAGATCAATGACGAATGATAGTGTGAGAAAGCCAGTTGCAACCCATCCACCACGCTGCAGTTGCACTTTGCCAAGGCGCCAGAGCCAATAGATTGTCCACACGATGATTGGTGTGATGAGGATCAGCAATTTTGGATTTGTAGACACGATCACGAAATTCTGGATGATCCCTGCTAATAAATGCTGGACATTCTCGATCCACAGAAAAGGCACAATATAAGCAAACATGCGTGCTTCAAGTTGCAGCGCACGCAGCGCCGCAATGAATAAAGACACCATGACCAGAACGGCCACCATCTGCATCAACATGTTAGCGAACAGGAGGGTTAGGCCATTTTGGATACCTGGGTATACTGACACCAAGAAGGTAAAGATCATTGAAGCCCAGATCGCCTGCCACAGACCGGGAATGTTGGTCTGAAAAGCGGCATCAATGGAGAGCTTACCAAGCATAACTAGCAATGTGCGCTTGATATAGGTGAACAACACGCCCGGTGCCAATGTCAGGCCGTAATGCTGCATCATTTCACCTTTTCAAAGAATGAATTTAGGATATGGGTGTAGATATCGGTAAGCGAGTTAATATCTTCCACCGCCACATGCTCATCAATCTTGTGCATGGTCTTGCCGACCAGTCCAAATTCGGCAACCGGGCAGACATTGGTGATGAACCGCGCATCTGACGTGCCACCATTGGTCGACAGTTTTGGCCTGCGCCCAACAATTTTCTCAGCAGCTTCAGCGATCATATTGGTCAATCGACCAGGCGGTGTCAGGAATGGGTGCGCCGTTACTTTCCAGCGCGCTTCCCAGGTGTCGCCAACACGGTCAAAATGTTCCTCGAGCCAGCCGATCAGGCTGTCTGCGCTGTGTTTGGTATTGAAGCGGATATTGAACTGCGCTGTTGCGCTTGCCGGAATGACATTAACGGCCTCGTTGCCAACATCAATCGATGTTACATTCGCTGTCGATGGGTCAAAAAATTCTGTGCCGCTATCAAGCTCACAGCCATTAATCGGCGCAAGCATCGCCAGCAGATGCGTCAATGGGTTGTCAGCAAGATGCGGATAGGCAACATGTCCTTGAATGCCGGTCACCGTCAGTTTGCAAGACAAGCTGCCACGACGCCCATTCTTTATGACGTCACCCATCTCGCTGACATTGGTTGGTTCGCCAACAAGACACATATCAGGCACTTGGTCATTGTCGCGAACCCAGTCAATCATTCTGTTAGTGCCATTGATGGCATCACCTTCCTCGTCACCCGTGATCAGAAAGCTGATCGAGCCTTGATGTGGTGGCGTTTGCAAAAATCGCGCGGTAGCGGCAACAAAAGCAGCAACACCGCCCTTCATGTCAGCTGCTCCACGACCGTGAAGCCGCCCATCAACAATCTTTCCGGCGAACGGATCATAGGTCCAGGCAACAACATCACCCGGCGGCACTACATCGGTATGGCCAGCAAAGGCAAAATGCGGACCGCCCTTACCCCAACGGGCGAATAGATTGTCGACACGTTCCTCAGCCTCGCCAAATGGCAGGCGCGTGCAGGCACAACCCATTGCTGTCAGTTCGGCCTCAAGCAAATCGAGTGCACCACCCTCCGCCGGCGTCACAGAGGGACATTGAACGAGCCTCTGTGCTAGCAGAACAGCTTGTGAGGTTTTGTCCATCAATCTCTCAAAAGGTCATTTACCGAAGTCTTGGAACGGGTCTTCTCATCTACCTGCTTGATGATCACAGCACAAGATAGTGACGGCCCCGGACTACCATCGGCAAGTGGTTTGCCTGGCAGCGAGCCAGGCACAACAACCGAATAGGCTGGCACACGGCCCGTGTGAACTTCGCCACTCACACGGTCAATGATCTTTGTTGAGGCGCCTATAAATACACCCATGGACAGAACAGCGCCACGCTCAACAACTACGCCCTCAACAACCTCGGAGCGGGCGCCAATGAAACAGTCATCCTCGATGATTACTGGGCCAGCCTGCAGAGGTTCAAGGACACCGCCAATGCCAGCACCACCTGACAAATGGACATTCTTGCCAATCTGCGCACACGAGCCAACAGTTGCCCATGTATCAACCATGGTGCCAATATCGACAAAAGCGCCAAGATTGACAAAGCTTGGCATCAGCACGGCTCCAGACGCAATGTGGGCAGAGTGCCGGACAATACAGCCAGGAACCGCGCGAAACCCTGCAGCACGGAACCTGGTTTCATCCCAACCGGCAAATTTTGAAGGTACCTTGTCCCACCACACAGCCTCGCCACTATTCGGGTAGGATGTGCCAGAGTTTATACAAGCCATGTCATTCAGGCGGAACGACAATAACACGGCTTTTTTAAGCCACTGATGGACCTGCCACTGATGATCACCAAGAGGTTCAGCAACCCGGGCGACACCGCTGTCGAGCATGTCTAGCGCTGCCATCACAGCCTCGCGGACAGCGCCGCTTGTCTGGGTGCTGACGTTTTCGCGATTATCCCAGGCAACATTGATTTCAGTTTTGAGTTGTGCTTTGTCCATTTTGGTCTCCTGGTCACTGGGCAGGTCTTCCATCGAGCCACATTCTGCTTTGGTTTCTGATATCGGTGATTTACGCCTGATTGGCAAGGGTTTGCCCTGTCAGCGGCGCAAGAAAGCTCTTTAGATCCTCGCTAATATAATGCACATAAGGCTCTTCGGCGCCTTTTATGGCCCATTCATAGTCACTTGTCAGCCAGACAGTGCGCATACCCATGGCTGCGGCCGGTTCAAGATTGCGTGCCATATCTTCGATCATCACCGCGCTATGCGGATCAATGCCGGTTTTTTCCATGAATTTTGCGAAAGCATGGGCTTCCGGCTTGGGCACATAGTCGGCCCCCACAATATCAAAAATATGCTCAAAATGATGGCGTATACCATAGGCATTCAGGATGTTTTCCGCATGCGACACTGTGCCGTTGGTAAAGATATGTTTGCGGCCAGGCAAATTGGCAAGCATTGCTTCCAGTTCAGTCTCACGCAGCAAATCAGTGACGTCAATGTCATGCACGAAATGTAGATAGTCATCTGGTTCAAGCCCTTCTTCAACCATAAGGCCACGCATTGTTGTTCCGTAACGCTGAAACAAATCCTTTTGAATTACGCGCGCTTCATCCTTTGAAACGTTAAAATGAGTGGCTACAAACTCGGTGATTCGCACGGCAACGCGGATAAACAGGTTGGATCGAGCGGGGTAAATCGTGTTGTCGAGGTCAAAGATCCAGTCCTTTATTTCCTCCAAAGGAAAAGTCTGCGTCATAATTTTCAACTCCATCTTTTAATTCTTTGGTCAACCAACCATCTAGTCGGGTTTGATAAAGGTGCCCATCCCATGTTCGGTGAACAACTCGACAAGCAATGCATGCGGCGCGCGTCCATCCATGATAACCGCGGCCTCGGCACCACCGTGAACAGCCTGGATACATGTTTCAACCTTTGGGATCATACCGCCGGACACCGTACCATCATGGATTAGGCTCTCTGCCTGGCTGACTGTGAGTTCGGACAACAGATTGCCAACTTTGTCGAGAACGCCGGGAACGTCTGTCAGCATCAACATCCGTGTGGCACCAAGCGCAGCAGAGATGGCTCCTGCTGCAGTGTCAGCGTTAATGTTATATGTCATCCCATCCTCACCGCCACCAACTGGGGCCACAACGGGAATCAGATTTTTCTCACTTAGTGCCTGCAGAACGTCGGTATTGATCTTTGAGGGCTCGCCAACAAAGCCAAGGTCAACAACCTTCTCTATCGCACTACCCGCTGATTTTGCCTGTGCTAGCAGCTTGCGCGCCATAATCAAGCCGCCATCCTTTCCGGAGATGCCAACAGCGCGGGCGCCAGCCGTTGTAATGGCGGCAACAAGTGCCTTGTTGATACCGCCGGCCAGAACCATTTCGACAACAGATATTGTTGCCTCGTCTGTTACTCGTAGACCGTCGACAAAATTCGACTCTATCTCTAGCTTTTTCAGCATCTCACCAATCTGTGGGCCACCACCATGCACCACGACTGGCCGGGCGCCCACTTGATCGAGCAGCGCGATATCAGATGCGAAGGCGCTCACATATTCAGGCTCACCCATGGCATGGCCACCAAATTTTACCACAATGGTCTTGTCTGAATAGCGGCGCATGAAGGGCAGAGCTTCAATAAGCATGCTTGCCTTTTCCAGAAATTGGTTCGCCGATGTGTCTTGCAATTTATCCATTGTGTCGCCCTTGAGTCAGCGATGAGTTTCAGACGGGACAGAGTGATGTCAGGCCGCCCCGTATGCGAACCGACTGTGCCAGTCAAAATATCGGTATTATAGCTAGATACGCAAGCCCCACATCGCCCGATAGGCTGCGAAAAATGTCTAGTTTTTGGCAAACATCGCAAGATGTCCTCGCAAATGTTCAACGCCATCACCCCGTTCGGAAGAGGTGATAAACAACTCGGGAAAAGCCGCAACATGTGATGATATTGTAGTCTCGGTGGCCTCGCATACCACTTCAAACTCTTCAGGTTTAAGTTTGTCCGCCTTGGTTAGGACAGCAGCCCATGACACAGCTGTGTTATCAAGTAATTCCATTATTTCCATGTCAGCCCTGCCAATCCCACGGCGCGAGTCAATCAGCAAAAAGACGCGCTTTAGGGAAGTGCGGCCGGCAAGAAACTTTCGGGTCAAATCTGTCCAAGCCTTGATTTCGGCTTTTGGGGCTGATGCGTAGCCATAGCCAGGCAGATCAACCAGTTGGAGTCGTTGTGCAAGTTCAAAGAAGATCAATTGCCGTGTGCGCCCTGGCGTCCGCGAAGTTCTCGCCAGCGTCTTGCGTCCTGTCAATGCGTTTACCAGTGACGATTTGCCGACGTTTGACCGACCAGCAAAACTTACCTCTGGCAAAGAGATTGGTGGCAAGGTCGGCATGTTGTTGGCGGCAGCGACGAAGTCACATTGACTAGCAAAAAGCAGCCGACCTGCCTCCAGCTGTTCTGATGTCAGCTCTGCGCCACGCGTTTCATAATAAACCATTGCTGTGCCATGGAAAGTAGGTTGTTCCATGTCCAATAAATTACCAAACCCGCTGGGAAGGTGGCCAGCAGAAAGGTAAAGAAAAGTGGCATGAATTGGAAAACCTTGGCCTGAATCGGATCGGGTGGTGCTGGGTTAAGCCGCATCTGCAAATACATCGAGATACCCATGAGAATAGGCCATATACCCAATTGCAGGAAGGCCGGCAAGAAATCCGTTGAATAGGGCAGAATACCAAAAAGGTTGAAAATAGATGTTGGATCAGGTGCCGACAGATCGGTAATCCAGCCAAAAAAGGGTGCATGCCGCATTTCAATCGTGACAAACAGCACCTTATATAGAGCAAAGAAAACGGGAATCTGCAGTAGCACTGGTAAACAGCCTGCCGCTGGATTGATCTGTTCTGCCTTGTACAACGCCATCATCTCCTTGTTCAGCGCCATGCGGTCATCGCTATAGCGCTCGCGCAGGCTCTGTATTTTCGGCGCCAATAAACGCATTTTGCCCATAGAACGGTAGGACTTGTTGGCAAGCGGAAAGAATACGAGTTTAACAAGAACGGTAAACGCCATTGTTGCCAGACCGAAATTACCGAGTATTCCATTTAGCCAGTTGATTGCATAGAAGAATGGCTTGGTCAGGAAATAGAACCAGCCGAAATCAATAGCGAGGTCAAAATTTGGAATGCCAAACTCTTCGGTGTAGTGGTCAAGGAGAGTGACCTTTTTTGCCCCGGCAAAAAGACGGCTTTTTGAGGTGACACTGCCGCCAGGTTCAATAACCATGCCGGCAGCGTCAATAAAATCGACCTGATACCTGTCTTTCGGGCCATTAAGTGATTTGAAAGCAAAAGAGTAATTGCGCTCCTGATCCGGCAGCACTGCCGCCAGCCAATACTTATCGGTAAAACCAATCCAACCACCAGGTTGTTCTGGATTGATCTTTGAGACGCCGCCATCTGCGTCCTTAATGTCGTCATAATCCTCTTCACTCAGCGTTTCATCAAAAACGCCAAGGGCGCCTTCATGAAGGATGTAGATGCCACTAGTGGGTGGCGTTCCGTGGCGGCGGACCAAGCCATAAGGAAAAACGGTAAGTGCAGTGTCTAGGCTACTGGTTATCATGTCATCAAAGCTGAAGACATAGTCTTCGTTGATGGCGATTGTCCGGGTGAAAACAAGGCCTTTGCCATTGTCCCATGTCAACGTGACGGGCGTTGCTGGGGTCAGTATATCACCGCTGGTAGCCCAAAGGGTATCAGACCCCGGCATGTCTAGCTCCGTGTCCGAGACAGCCCAACCAAATTCGGCAAAGAATGGATTTTTGCTGCTGATTTTTTTTAAGAAGTGAATATTTTCTGACCCAAGGGTTTGTGTTTCATGGTAATCGGTCAAGACCACGTCATCAATGCGGGCTCCTTGCAAGGAGAAAGAGCCGCTGACGAGGGGCGCTTCAATAAGAATTCGTTTTGCCTCGTTACCGACGGCGGTTGCCGTATCCGAAGTTGCCGAGGGCGTGACGCTAGTTTTGGGCTGTGCACCTACTGCTGTTGGCGTTCCGCTGTCTGCGACCACCCGCTTTTCCTGTTGTTCGGTCAATAATTGTTGTTGCATGGATTCTTTTTCTATTTCAGGGCCAACGACAAGAATTTGCCAGCCAAACAGAACAGCCATCGAAAGAGCAACGGCAAGAAGCAAATTGCGGTTATCGGAATTCATTACAACGACTTTCTCATTGAGCGCTACGGCATTCGCTGCCGTGCCCATCGGCAGGAGTGCGCTTTTTTGCATCGGTATCGCCTTCGCCAGAATAGACTGGTGGGACGGGGTCAAAAATGGGTGGCGCCAGTGGATGGCAACGCATGATACGTCTTAGCGTATACCACGATCCGCGCAAGGGTCCATGAAGGTTTAATGCGTCTATCGCATATTGTGAACAGGTTGGCAGATGCCGGCATTGCGCACCCAAAAAGGGTGAGATACAGGCCTGATATAGCCATAAAAATGCGCGCAGAACGGCGTTAACCGAGAGACACGTAAAAATTTTTGGTAAACTTTCCCAATTTGCCATCAGGCTCGCCCACCATCACTTGAATGTTTTTCGCCGCTGTATTTGACATCCTCTCCGTCAATCTGGCCGTGCAGATAGCCAATGGCTTTTTTGACATCAGTGACAAGATGTTGCCACTCAAGCTTCGCCGTTTCATATCGGGCGATCATCACATAATCGAAACCCGCGCGAGCTACAGGTTGCAGGCTTTCATGCATGGCTGCTTTTAGGCGGCGACGTGCCCGGTTACGGGTGACGGCATTACCAATTTTTTTAGATGCTGTGAATCCGACGCGCCACTCGGCTGTGTGGTTGGGAGCAGCTTGCATAACAACACCCCGCGAGACCGCCTTGCAGCCTTGAGTGCGGGCCCGCAAAAAACCTGCTCGCGACGGAATGCTAGTTACCTTGGACACCGGTCGCGGTCCCGCTTGCTAAGCAGATAGGCGCGTGCGGCCCTTAGCACGACGTGCCCTTATAACGCGGCGACCGCCAACAGTGGCCATGCGAGACCTAAATCCATGACGACGCTTGCGAACCAAAACGCTTGGCTGATAGGTTCGCTTCATAATTGGGCTCCCTGAAACAATATTTGGACAGACATAATATCGAGTTATTATGCGGCAAACGGCTTGCTGTCAATGTCTTTTGCCCATATGTCTTTTGACATATGGTTCACGTTAGGCTCATAAAACAGATGTTTGACAAAAATTGCCAACGAACAGGAACTTCAGGTATTCCTCTAGGTGAGCTGCTCAGAGACTGATACTCTCATTTAGGTATGTTAGTAGGTTTAAGTTTTATCTTTTGCCAAAGTTCAATTCTTTTTTAGTTTCCCCGCCCGATTATTGGTGTCGAAGGTTGCGGCTCCATATCCCATGGAAAGAAAATCCAAGTATCTTGCGATACCTCTGTTACAAAAGTATCGACAAGTGGCCGGCCTGCTGGCTTTGCATAGACCGTAGCGAAATGTGCCTCAGGCATCATTTGGCGCAATGCCTTTGCAGTCTCGCCGGTATCAACCAAATCATCGACGATCAACCAGCCACTACCTCGGTCAGCCGTGTCAGCCGATTTCAGAATTTCAAGATTAGCACGGTCCTGCCCGTGGTAGGAGGATATACAGGCGGTTTCGATAATTCTAATTTCTAGTTCCCGTGCAACGATTGCTGCAGGCACTAAGCCGCCTCGCGTCACTGCCACAACACCGATGAATGGGCCCAATTCAAGTAGCCGCCAAGCAAGAGCCTTTGAAGTTCGGTGAAGTTCTTCCCATGATACAGGAAATGATTTTTGGTAGGATTCTGACATGTTAAAGGCCTTATGAGCTAAGCGAATAAGCTATAGACTCTAGTGTTTAGATGATTAATGACAAGGCGATTTGGTGAAATAATGTGCACGACAAAATTCTGGTGATTTTTTCCAAGCGATTTGCAACGGCTAAGGCAGGGTCAGCGAAGGATTGCTGTTAGAATTCGAGTGCTGGACAAAGGGGTTGCATACACGGATTTGTTGGCTTATGTTGCGCAAAATGCTAAGAGTGCCGAAGCAAACGGTGCCAGCAGGATGCGCTCGTAGCTCAGCTGGATAGAGCACTAGACTACGAATCTAGGGGTCGGGAGTTCGAATCTTCCCGAGCGCGCCATCTATCGAACTTCATTAAATTATGCATACTTTGGATTTACCACTTTTTCTAGTAAGATGACTTGTGGAGATTACATTTGCGCTCGTAGCTCAGCTGGATAGAGC
>CACNSW010000022.1 GCA_902623185.1 uncultured SAR116 cluster alpha proteobacterium | reverse complement strand
TGTTGCAAACACCTGGGGTTACGGCGCGATGACTAACTCCTACAACGATATTCACAACTCAAAAGCAGTTTTTATAATCGGCGGCAACCCAGCAGAAGCGCACCCTGTTTCGCTGATGCATGTGTTGAAGGCAAAGGAGCAAAATAACGCTCCAATAATCGTCTGCGACCCGCGCTTCACGCGGACAGCAGCGCATGCCGACGAGTATGTGCGTTTTCGCCCTGGCTCAGATGTGGGCCTGATTTGGGGTATTATGTGGCACATATTTGAAAACGGGTGGGAGGATAAAGAGTTTATTCGTCAACGCGTTTATGGGATGGAAGATGTGATGGCCGAGGTCAAGAAATGGACCCCGGAAGAAACAGAACGGGTCACTGGCGTCCCTGGATCACAGCTTAAGCGCGTGGCTAAGATTATGGCAAACAATCGGCCCGGTACTTTTATCTGGTGTATGGGTGGAACGCAGCACACGAATGGTAATAATAACACGCGTGCTTACTGCGCCTTGCAGCTTGCCCTTGGTAACATGGGTGTATCAGGTGGTGGCGCAAATATTTTCCGCGGTCACTGCAATGTGCAGGGTGCTACCGACTTTTGTGTGCTATCGCATTCATTGCCTGGTTACTATGGTCTATCTGCTGGTGCCTGGAAGCATTGGGCTCGAGTTTGGGGCGAGGATATAGACTGGTTGAAAGGTCGCTTTGACTCGATTAAAGGATCAGACGGGAAAAATAAAAGCCTCATGAACCTCAAGGGCATCCCGGTGTCCCGATGGATCGATGGTGTTCTTGAAGATAAGAACAACATGGACCAGCCTGATAATTTGCGGGCAATGGTGTTCTGGGGACACGCTCCAAACTCTCAGACCCGCATGAAGGAAATGAAGACAGCTATGGAGAAGCTCGACCTCATGGTTGTGATTGATCCATACCCGACCGTATCAGCTGTGCTGTCTGACCGTACAGATGGTGTTTATCTGTTGCCAGCAACAACACAGTTTGAAACGTATGGATCGGTTACTGCATCGAACCGTTCTTTGCAATGGCGTGAAAAGGTCATTGAGCCGTCATTCGACTCGCTGCCTGACCACACTATAATATACAAGTTTGCAAAGAAGTTCGGTTTTGCAGACAGAATGTTCCGGCAAATAAAGATCGAGAATGACGAGCCGTACGTTGAGGACGTAACTCGCGAGTTCAACAGTGGTATGTGGACCATCGGATATACAGGTCAGTCTCCTGAGCGCATTAAAGCTCATATGGCCAATCAGTTCATGTTCGACAAGACTACACTACAAGCAGTAGGTGGTGAACTTGATGGTGAATATTACGGTCTGCCCTGGCCCTGTTGGGGAACGGCAGAGATGGGCCACCCAGGTACGCCAAATCTTTACGATACCTCGAAGCCTGTGGCAGAGGGTGGTCTTTGCTTCCGTGCCCGTTTTGGTGTTGAGCATGAGGGCAAAAACCTCTTGGCAGAGGGTTCATACCCGGTTGGATCCGAGATTAAGGACGGGTATCCGGAATTCACCATGGGCATGCTTAAAAAGCTTGGCTGGGACGGTGACTTGACTTCGGAGGAGCGATCAGCAATCGATGCCGTGGCTGGTGATAAGACCAACTGGAAGGTTGACCTTTCAGGCGGTATCCAACGCGTTGCCATTAAGCATGGCTGTGCGCCGTTTGGTAACGCTAAAGCACGGGTGAAGGTCTGGACATTTCCTGATCCGATCCCCCTGCATCGTGAGCCTCTGTACACCTCGCGCCGTGATTTGGTCGCTGATTATCCGACCTATTCAGATCGCAAGCTTTATCGTTTGCCGACACTCTACAAGTCAATTCAAGATGTTGATCATACTGAGAAGTTTCCTATGATCCTCACCTCCGGACGGCTTGTTGAATATGAGGGTGGTGGTGATGAAACCCGTTCCAACCCATGGCTTGCAGAGCTTCAGCAGGACATGTTTGTTGAAATGAATCCATTTGATGCCAACACAAAGCAAATTCGTGATGGTGATATGGTCTGGGTGATGACCCCAGAAGGTGCACGTATTAAGGTGATGGCTATGGTTACTGAGCGTGTTGCTAAAGGTGTCGCCTTCCTTCCATTCCACTTTGGCGGCCATATGGAGGGTAAGGATCTTCGGTCCAAGTATCCAGAAGGAGCAGATCCTTACGTACTTGGTGAAGCGGCTAATACTGCTTTTACATACGGCTATGACTCTGTGACTTTGATGCAGGAAACAAAATGTTCCCTGTGTGAAATCGAACGGGCTTAAGGGAGGTAATAATGGCACGAATGAAGTTCCTATGTGATGCAGAGCGTTGTATCGAATGTAATGCTTGCGTCACTGCATGTAAGAATGAACATGAGGTTCCCTGGGGCGTTAATCGCCGTCGTGTAGTGACTATTCAGGATGGAAAGCCCGGGGAGCGATCAATTTCTGTCGCCTGTATGCACTGTTCTGACGCGCCTTGCATGGCTGTTTGCCCAGTAGATTGTTTCTACCAGACAGATCAAGGGGTTGTGTTGCATTCAAAAGACCTTTGCATTGGTTGTGGGTATTGCTTCTATGCATGCCCATTTGGAGCACCTCAATTCCCACAGGCTGGAAACTACGGATCACGCGGGAAAATGGACAAATGTACGTTTTGCGCGGGTGGTCCAGAGGAGGATTTGTCTTCAGCAGAATACCAAAAGTACGGTGGAAACCGCCTTGCTGAAGGCAAGCTTCCGATATGCGCAGAAATGTGTGCGACTAAAGCTTTGTTAGCTGGTGACGGCGATCAAGTCGCTAACATCTTCCGGGAGCGCATTGTGGCAAGAGGTTTCGGATCCGGCGCATGGGGCTGGGGCACCGCTTACTCTATCAAGAGCTGACAAAACAAACTGTGCGAAACTCCCTACAAGTATCGGGGTTTCGCATTTTTTTTCAAATATCGTCCCCTAACAAGGGCCGTTAGAATGTGGGCGGGTTAAGATGCGTCATATTTTGACAAAATCAGCTTTTTTTCTGTTAGTAATTTCTTTGGCATCAGGCATGTCCGCCTGCCGGGAAGAAGAGCGAGGAAGACCCCTCAATTACGAAAAAGGGACTTATCTGGGCAAAGTGGATGCGTCCTTGAATAATGAACAGCTAAGAGAACTTACTAGTCGAACTCGTTTCCAAAGTAATTATTGATCAGGTTTTCCAGGGAGACTTTGAAATGATCAGCAGAATTCTCGCCGTCTTTGCCGTCATCGTAACTCTTTTTTCTGGTATGTTTGTTTTGACTTCTTCCGCTGTCGCACAACAACAGGGGGAAGTCCCTGGCCAGGCTCTTGGCCTAAAGTCTGACGCTGATTTATGGCGTTTTGTGCGTACCGGAAATGCTGGGTCGGTGTCGATGAAAAATGAGTTGGGCGCCGTAATGATCCAATCCGAAGGGGATAATTGGCGGTCTCTCCGTAATGGGCCTTTGTCGACAATCGGGGGTTTTTTAATCTTTATTATGCTGTTTGTCCTGGTTATGTTTTATATGATTAGGGGTAAAATTAGGATAGAAAAAGGACCTTCTAACAAAACAATAGTAAGGTTTGGTTCAATAGACAGGTTCGCACATTGGTTGATGGCTGGCTCGTTTGTTGTTCTTGGTCTTACCGGTTTGAATTTACTCTACGGCCGATATGTTATTTTGCCAGTGATAGGCCCGGAGGCGTTTTCAGCGCTTACTACCGGGGGTAAATATGCACATAATTACCTGGCGTTTGCATTTATGCTCGGTCTGGCTCTCTCTTTCCTTTTGTGGGTTCGTCATAATATTCCTACCAAACTTGATTTGCAGTGGCTACGGATGGGTGGCGGCATATTTAAGAAAGGTGTACACCCACCAGCAAAAAAGTTTAATGCAGGCCAGAAGATCATTTTTTGGATTACTATGATTGGTGGTTTTTCTGTGAGTTTGTCAGGTATTGCTTTGATGTTTCCGTTTCAGACGACGATGTTTGCGGACACCTTCTCTTTGTTGAATAATGTCGGTCTTAGTCTTCCAACCGATCTGACACCGATGCAAGAGCAACAATACAACCAACTTTGGCATGGACTGGTTTCTCTTGTGCTCATTGCGATGATCATTGCTCACATTTATATCGGTTCAGTGGGTATGGAAGGCGCCATCGACGCTATGCATACTGGCGAAGTCGATCTTAATTGGGCTAAGGAGCACCATAATCTTTGGGTAGAGGAAGAGCAGCAAAAGGCAAAGGAAGCGCCTTCACCGGCTGAATAGGGGTTTTTGGCTCCTCATGTCGGGTATAGAAAAAGGTGAATTACGGCTATCGAGGTGGCTAATGACTCTGTCTTTAGCCATGGGTACGTTTCTTTTTTCTTTGCAGAATGCTCGCTCCATGGAAACCTACACCGCACATGGAGGACCGGTTAAGGGGCTTGCAATCGCGCCAAATGGCGGCGCTATGATAAGTACGAGTTTCGATTATACCGCTGTTGTTTGGTCGACTGACCGAATAGCACCATTAGCGACACTTTTCGGACATGAAGCTGCAGTTAATGTTGCTACCTTCTCCCCAGATGGCAAACAACTGGCAACGGCTGGAGATGATGGGTTAATTTTGCTATGGAGCATGGAAGATGTCACTAACAACAGGGATGATGCTCAACCAATTGTCCTGTCTGGCCATAAAGGGAAGGTAGTAGGCCTGTCATTTGCGCCTGATGGTAGTCAGTTGGCGTCGGCCAGTTGGGATAGCTCTATCGGCATCTGGCAGTTGAAAAATGATGCTAAGCCTCGTCTTGACCGTTTCATTACCGGACACAAGGGTCCTGTCAATACTGTGCAGTTTTCGTCCGATATGAAGCATTTGTATAGCGGCGGTCACGATGGCTCCATCCGGCGCTGGTTGCTAGAAACAGGGGAGTATCAACGCTCGTTGATCCGTAATGGTTGGGGTATCAGTGTTTTTGAAATCGATGAAAAACGCGATATGTTGGCCTACGGTACAGCGGATGGTGGGATGTATGTCGTCCGTTTTTCCGACCAGAGAGAATTGCTGCGTTTTGGTGAAGAGCGAGTACCTGTGCTTTCAATGCATTACAACGCGGAAGACAATATGATCGGTTTTGGAACCGCAAAGGGCCGGATTATGCTTGCTGATACCCGTGACTGGAGCATCTTTCGTGAATTTAGGGCAGCAAATGGCCCTGTCTGGAGCATGATTTTAATGCCGCATGGTGACACATTGATCATTGGCAGTCTTGATGACCACATTACAGAATGGTCCATCCTGGAGTTTCCGCCTGAATTTCTTGAAACGCCAGGAAAACCTCGTCGTTTCCACCCTACCGTGGCTATGGCTAATGGTGAGAAGCAATTTGCCCGTAAATGTAGTGTGTGCCACACGCTTGAAAAGGACGGCAAACGCCGTGCCGGTCCAACCTTGTTTGGTGTTTTTGGAAGGGAGGCAGGTACGCTCGATGGTTATCCCTATTCCGAGGCACTGCTGGCATCACGAATCGTCTGGGATGAAAAAACGATTAGTCGCCTTTTCGATGAGGGACCTGATATCGTAACACCAGGCACAAAAATGCCAATACAGCGGATGAAAGACCCCCAAGACAGGCGTGATTTGGTAACCTTCCTAAAACAGGCAACCATGCCTGCGGATTGAGTCGGTCTTTTAATGGTGATATGAAAACTTTAAAGGGAGTACAGCAGTTATGAAAATGGTTCTAATCAGCGGCTGCGTTGCCGTTGTTATCGCTATTGTCGCATATTATGTATTGGTAAGCACGGGAATGGACTCGGCATCGGTTTATAGCGGTGAAAACGTCCGACTTTAAACGGCTTTTAAACTCAGCTGACTCATCCAAAATTTTCTGCATATGTAAAATGCGTGGCAAGATTAAACATTATATAATCAGGCTATGCTAACTATCTTCGGGATGTTATTTATGTGTGCGACGATGATTTGTAGTTGCTGGCTTTCGTCTATGATTGGCTTCCTGCGCGTCACGATTGTTACTATCTCATTGTTGCTTTATCCGGGAATTGCTGCCATTGCCGATCATGGGCCACAGACCTGGGATGCGGCCAAGCAGTCGGTCTTGATGGTTGAACCGACTTGGCCAGGCTATGCGCGGCCAGGGTTTGGCGCACCTCCCGGCGTTGCACCAGCGGGCACCGGCATCGTGTACCCACTTCGGGCGGCAAATGGTAGTTATGTCTTGACTGCGGCGCATGTTGTTGCACGAGCCGTAAAAATTGAAGTAGTTGATGCTCAAGGAAATCGCTATCTCGCGGACTTACGTGGGATTGATAAACTCCGTGACATTGCCGTTCTCCATATTACGCCAACTTTCCAACCAATTAAGTTGGCTTTAGAGAATCCAACAGTCGGCAATCATGTCTGTGCCTTAGTTAATGCTTTTGGCATTGGGGTGTCTTTTACCTGTGGTGTTGTCTCGGCAATTGGGCGAAGCAATGTTGGATTTAATGAAATTGAGGATTTCATACAGACTGATGCGGCTGTTAATCCTGGCGCTTCTGGCGGTGCATTGGTACGCGCTGATGGCCGACTTATCGGCATGGTTGATGGTATTTTTACGAAAGAGGCGGATATTGACGCCGGGGTCAATTTTGCTGTCAGTCTAACGCTGATAAAGCAGAGCCTCGATTCGATGCGTTCTAAGGGAGTCAGGTTCTAAACTGCGTTGCAGACGGTACTTGCGCGAGCATTTGCCATTGACTATTGTCCGGTAGCACCGTCAAGGGTCCGATATAGTTCATTTTGGCGGCCCACGACAGATTTGAGGAATACTAATGTTTGATTTGTCAGGCGAGACAGCTCTCATAACAGGAGCGAGTGGAGGTATCGGCGCGGCAATTGCAACAGCTTTGCACGCACAGGGTGCTAACATTATTTTGCATGGGACACGTGCGGAACGGTTGGCGACACTGCAGGAAGAACTTGGCGGGCGTGCCAGTGTTGTTACTGCTGATCTTCGCGACCGCAAAGCGGTCTCAAACATTGTTGCTGAGGCAACTGAAAAAGCTGGTCCAATATCAATTCTGATTAATAATGCCGGGATCACCCAAGATAATCTTGCGATGCGAATGAAAGACGAGGAGTGGGATAAGGTACTTGATGTCAATCTAACTGCCAGTATGATTTTGTGTCGCGCCGTGCTGCGGGGTATGATGAAAGCGCGTCACGGACGGATTATCTCAATCTCTTCGATTGTTGGTGTTACGGGTAACCCGGGTCAGACCAACTACGCTGCCTCAAAGGCTGCTTTGATTGGCTTTAGCAAATCACTCGCACAAGAGGTTGCTAGCAGGGGTGTGACTGTAAATGTTGTTGCCCCCGGTTTTATTGAGACACCGATGACAGAGCAGTTAAATGACGGCCAGAAATTTGCGCTTATGGATCGTGTTCCAGCGGCACGACTTGGCCAGCCCCATGAAATTGCAGGTGCGGTTGCCTATCTCGCTAGCGGCGAAGCGGCTTACGTTACTGGTGCTACAATCCATGTCAATGGCGGGATGGCTATGCTATGATTTAGCCTCTGTAGTTATTTGTAATGGCGAATGACATTATTCGGGGTGGCGCCACGTAAAAAACTATGTTATTGCCGCGCATCTTTCTATTTCCTCCTGTCTTCAGGGGTAACTGTAACCGTCTAAATGGGGGCGTAAATGAGCGATATTGCAGATCGTGTTAAGAATATTGTGGTTGAACATCTTGGTGTTGATGCTGATAAGGTTGTTGAGGGCGCGAGCTTCATTGATGACCTTGGTGCCGACAGTCTGGATACCGTCGAATTGGTCATGGCGTTCGAAGAAGAGTTTGGCGTCGAAATTCCAGACGATGCTGCCGAGCGTATTTTGACCGTGAAGGACGCTGTGTCTTTCCTCGAAGAAAGCGCTTCCTAAGCTACCTACTTCGTATTCGGCCTCTAGGTTCAGTATACCTTGAGCGCGTGATGGGGTCGAATGGCTTATGATTGAAACCTGTCCGGAGGCTCGCCTTGCGCCGTGTTGTTGTTACCGGTCTGGGTATGGTTACCCCACTCGGGGTTGGTGTTGGCCATAACTGGTCCCAGATTACAAATGGAAAAAGCGGCATATCGCGCATCGATGGCTTCGATGTCTCTGATATAACGTGCCGCATTGCTGGGCAGGTGCCACCTAGTGAAGCTTTTGGTGGACTTAATCTTGATGATTGGATTGATCAACGAGAACAACGAAAGCAAGACCGTTTTATCCAGCTTGGTCTTGTTGCTGCTATTCAGGCTGTTGAGGACTCAGGCTGGAAGCCAGAGGATGTCGAGTCTCAGAACCGCACTGGCGTGATGATCGGATCAGGCATTGGTGGTCTTGATACGATTGTAAAGACAGATGAACTGATGAATGAGCGGGGAACACGACGGATAAGCCCATTTTTCATTCCTTCTGCATTGATTAATCTCATTTCCGGTCATGTTTCTATCAAATATGGGTTCCGTGGACCAAACCACGCAGTGGTGACAGCTTGCTCAACCGGAGCACATGCAATCGGTGATGCTGCACGTATCGTTGCACTTGATGATGCTGATGTCATGGTAGCTGGCGGTGCTGAAGCTGCTGTTTGTCGTATTGGTATGGCAGGCTTTGCTGCAGCACGGGCTTTGTCATCAGGTTATAATGATATGCCAGAGGTTGCTTCAAGGCCTTGGGACAAGGGCCGTGACGGGTTTGTTATGGGTGAGGGCGCCGGTATTGTTGTTCTTGAAGAATTTGAACATGCGAAGGCACGGGACGCGACTATCTATGCCGAAATAAAGGGATATGGGATGTCAGGTGATGCTCATCATATCACAGCGCCGGCCGAGGATGGAGATGGCGGTTTTAGAGCTATGCAGGCGGCGTTAAAGCGAGCTAAATTGTTGCCTGAGGAGATCGATTATGTGAACGCTCACGGAACATCAACACCGCTCGGTGATCTGATCGAGGCCAGAGCGTTGTCCCGCCTGCTGGGTAATGCTATCAAAACGGTTTCTATGTCTTCCACTAAAAGTGCCACTGGTCATCTTCTTGGTGCTGCCGGCGCAATCGAGGCAATTTATTCTATCAAAGCCGTGCAAACCGGCACGGTACCGCCAACTCTTAATTTGAACGACCCTGAGGACGATGTTGCTGGTTTTGATTTGGTGCCATTAGAAGCTAAGCAGCGCAAAGTCCGCAATGCGATGTCTAATTCCTTTGGTTTTGGTGGAACTAATGCCTCGTTGATTGTCGGTGAACTGAACTGATGACTGCTCGTGCCTTTCGGTATTTGATCCGGTCGGTCGTTGGTGCTATCGTGATCACGGGTGTTGTAACAATTGGATTGTGGCATTGGCAATCAAAGGTACTCCAAGAGCGCGGCCCACATAATAGCGACGTTCTCGTGATCATAGAATCTGGTGATGGGCATGCCGTTATCCGTCAGCGCCTAAAGCGCGCTGGAGTAATCGCGGAAATGTTTCACTATGATGTAGCGAAATTACTCGCTGGTGACAGTTATCTGCCAAAAGCGGGGGAATATCTGATACCAGCTGAGACGAGTCTTGCCGACACGTTGGCGCTCATTCATCTGGGTAAAAGTCATCAGCGACGTCTGACCGTTATTGAGGGAATGACGGTAGCCGATGTTATTGGGCTTCTGGGTGACCTGTCAAATCTTACGGGCGAGGTCATAACAATGCCAGATGAAGGCAGCCTTCTGCCGGAGACCTATTTTTTTACCTATGGAACACCTCGCCAGACTTTGCTTGATAGAATGCAGCAAAAACGTGAAATGGAACTCATTGAAGCTTGGCTGGATCGAAGCCCAAACTTGCCTTTCAGCACACCAAAGGAGGCTTTGATTTTGGCGTCGATAGTTGAGTTGGAAACCGGTGACAGCATTGACCGTCGTGAAGTGGCCGGTGTCTTCGTCAACCGGTTGCGACGCGGAATGCGTCTTCAATCTGACCCTACTGTTCTTTATGGCGTTGAAGGTAATCCCTCTCGTATCATCCGGAAATTCGATCTTAAACGCAGAACGGCGTGGAACACTTATGTTATAAAAGGGTTGCCTAAAACCGCTATTTGCAACCCTAGCCGTGAGTCGATTGACGCCGTACTAAATCCAGCAAAAACCGCAAATATGTATTTTGTTTCAGACGGTGAAGGTGGGCTGCTTTTTGCGAAAACACTGGACGCCCACAACAAGAATGTAAGATTATTTCGAAAGAGGCAGGGAGTCACGACGCAGTAGGGGGCGTATCCTCGTCTAATGAAGATAGAGACAAGGCAGGAAATGACTGAACCCATTAATCTGATTGGTCGACGTGGTTTGATGTTAGTTTTGTCATCGCCATCAGGGGCTGGCAAGACATCAATCGCTCACCGGCTCCTCGAAGAGGATTCGGCACTTGAAATGTCAGTTTCTACGACCACTCGCAAGCGCCGCCCGGGTGAAGTCGAGGGTAAAGATTATCAATTTGTCGACTATGAAAGTTTCTGTATCATGATTAATAATCGCGAGTTTTTGGAATATGCAAAAGTGTTTGGCAATTATTATGGTACCCCCAAGGGGGCGGTGACAAAAGCGCTCGAGGCGGGACGCGATGTGCTTTTTGATATTGATTGGCAGGGAACGCAACAAATCGCAGATTCAAAACGTGATGATCTGGTCTCAGTTTTTATTTTGCCACCGTCAACACGCGACTTGGAGCTTCGCCTCAGTCAGCGTGCACAGGACTCGGCCGAAGTCGTTGCCAACCGAATGGCAAGGGCATCTGATGAAATCAGCCATTACCGTGAATATGATTACATCGTCGTCAATCATGTCATCGACATTGCTGTAGCATCGATCAAAGCTATCTTAGCGGCCGAACGCCTGAAGCGTGACAGACAGGTCGGTTTAACAGATTTTGTTAAGAAATTGCGCACAAGCCAGTAGAGGTATCAAAACACTACTAGGTCTGTTTCTGGTTGTCTCTTGACTCTAGGCAACGTGCAAGAGAGCAGAATTCGGCGATCCCTAGGGCTTGTGGGCGCGCCTCGGGGTTTATCCCCGCTTCGACAAGCAATTCCTGTCCACCGATGGATTTCAATGAGGTACGTAGCATTTTACGGCGCTGGCCAAAGGCATGGCGTGTTACATCCTCGAGGTAGTTTTGACTACAGGCAAATCTTGGCTTTGCTAAAGGCAAGATTTGTATCACTGAAGAAGTAATTTTTGGCGGCGGAAAAAAAGAGGAAGCCGGCACGTCAAAGAGAATTTCGGTATCAGCCTTCCAGTTGGCCAGAACACTCAATCGGCCATATTCTTTGTCGCCAGGGCGTGCCGTAATGCGCAGCGCTACCTCGCGTTGAAACATCAGTGTCATGGAAACAAAATTAGAGGAATGCTCTAGCCATTTTATAAGTAGCGTCGTTGCAATATTGTAGGGCAGGTTGGCAATTATGCGTCTCGGGCTTGTGCCCATATTCCAGATTGGGCATGTGAGCGCGTCATCCTCAACCAATGTCAATCTTTTGCCGGCTGCCGCCAAAAGTGATTGTAATACAAGCCTAACACGGCAGTCTTTCTCGATGGCAATGAGATTGGTGGCGCCCTCAAGCAAAATTGCTCGGGTTAGTCCACCTGGCCCAGGGCCAATCTCTATAGTAGTTCCCGTTAATGGTCGCGCCGATCGAGCAATGCGGCTAGTGAGAATTAAATCGAATAGAAAATTCTGACCAAGCGATTTGCGAGCTTTCAAATTTAGCGACTCGACAAGTGCTCGCAACGGAGGTAGCGCATCAACTCGTCGATTGCTCTGTTCGATCTCGGCGGCAAATAGCTTTCTTTCTATCATTTCTTCATCCCACTGTGACAGGATGCGCGATGACCAGCCATGACATGAGCTGTTTTGATAGCCGCTATAAGACTGTCGGGCTTCGCTATTCCCTTTCCGGCAATGTCGAAGCCAGTTCCATGGTCCGGTGATGTGCGGATGAAATCAAGCCCCAGTGTAATATTAACGCCACTGAAGAAATCTACGGTCTTAAGAGGAATAAGAACCTGATCATGGTACATTCCAAGCACTACGTCATAGGTCTTTCGGGCGTCGTCATGAAATAAGGTATCGGCTGGGTGTGGACCTGTTGCATCAATGCCATCGGCACGAAGCTGCTTGATTGCGGGGGTAATAATTGCTGCATCCTCTTTGCCTATGCTCCCTTGCTCGCCGGCATGTGGATTTAGTCCACAGATTGCTAGGCGTGGAGATGCAATAGCGAATTGGGTGCTCAGAGTGCGTGCCACAAGGCGGCCTTTGTCGACAATCAACTGTTTCGTTAATGTAGAGGATACCTCAGATAATGGAATGTGGATTGTTACAGGAACAACACGGAAATCTTTACTCGCCAGCATCATTGCTGGTCCACCAGGGCAAGCAGGTGCCATACTGCCCAAAAATTCGGTATGCCCCGGGTAGGCGAAGCCAGCATAATAAAGCATTGCCTTTGCAATCGGATTAGTTACCAACGCCGCCACTGTTCCGTCTTGTGCCCATTCTGCACCTGCTTTAATGGCTTCAATGATCTGCGGTACGTTGGCGGCATTTGGTTTGCCCGCAACAGGTGTTACTTGCCAGTCGATATTGAGAATTTGAAGGGCGTTACTGTTATCGCAAAACTCACTAGGATGCGAGAGTATCTTTATATCAATGTCCAGTTCTAACAACTGCGCAATTCTAGCTACACGTTCTGCATTCTCAATCAGACAAAAATCAGTGCAACCTGCTCTTAGTGAGAGAATAGATATTTCCGCACCAACGCCAGACGGATCACCAGGGGTGACTAAAATAGGGGGTTTATGGGAAAAACTCATTATTAGTTAATCGCGCATATCTATGATGGCACTACGACGTAACATCAGGAGGTGGCGCTCACTAAGGTCACCAAATAACTGATCAATTTTAATCCTGCGGACTTGATCCCGGCTTGGTAAACTTATCTCAGGCTTGTCACGGCGACAAACCATCATACTTGCAACGCCTTCTGCAAAGGCAATAGGCGCGCTAGGTTCATTGTCCTTGAGCTGAGTAACAAGAGCTTGCATTTCTGGCGCAAGGTCTCCAAGGAGCATATTATCGAGTCGTGACACGGCTTGCGAGCCATACCTTTTATTAAGGTTTTCAAGCTCCATGCAATTTTTCACCGTGGCTATGTCACGCTGTATTTTGGCACCAGCTTCAAGTTGGTCGGCTTTATTTGCATCTTCTGGCAACCTTACGATCGCGCGAGCCAGCCAGACACGAGTTTGGGACAAATCGGCTAACCCATTTTTACGTTCGCTTTCTTTCCAAAAAATAAATACAGCACCATCAAGCTGAATAGGGTTGCTAATTTCCCCGTTTGCCATGTTTTCAAATTCTTTTATTATCGGCGCAGGTAATCGGTCAACGAGCACCCATCCTATTTTTCCTCCCTGTTCAGAACTTCCTGCATTCGAGTATTGTCGCGCAACAGCACTGAAACTAGCACCCTTTCTGATAGCGTTAACTATTTGATTGGCGACATTCACAGTAGTCTTCAAATCGCGATTCGGCGTCGGTAAAAGAACAATTTCACTAAGTTTTATTTGTGGCCGACTGGCGTTCTTAGCAATTCGATCTATCTCGGCATCAATTTTGGACTCTATCGCAGCGAATTTGTCGACATATTTTTTTTGTATGTATTCAGACCAAACAATGTCAATCATGATTGTTGATTGTACAGTCATTGGGTCAATGCCAAGGTCTCTTAACACTGCAATGCCCGATTTATCACCCTCGGCGTACACCTCATCAACTAAGTTTCGTGCTTTTGACGTCAGTTCGCTAACGGGAGTCAAACTTTTATCTAGAGCGACCCCTTTCTTGAGTTTATCATCTACAAGCATTTGGAGGGCGTCACTTTTAATCAACCTTTCAGTTTTTTCATTGATTTCGATGTTTGTGGATTCTTTAAGTACTAAGGCACGTTGCTCTAGTTCATAACTTGTTATTGGCGCGCCGTTAACCGTTGCCACAATCCAAACAGAAGCAAGTGCGTTAGCAGATTGCCAGCAAAGTGCAAAAATCGCGAGAACAAAACCACATGATCGTTTCATTGACGGCCGTCCTTAACTTTCATCAAGTCGTGCTAATAATGTTGCTCCAGCAAGCATGAACGTTATTGCCGGAGCCCAACCAGCTATAAATGCTGGTACCTTATAAGTGGCACCCAGTATTTGCAAAAAATAGCCATAAACGAAAATGGCGGTTGCAATCAAGACACCTCGAGTAAAAAGCTGCATACGCTTACCGCGATTAACATTGCTAAGGGTAAAGCGAGCAGCTAACATAGTGATACCTACCATTAATATTGGCAAAGCCAATAGTTGATGGAAATGTATGCTGTGGTTTATTGCAGGCAGTCCTGCGCTTTCTAACATCTGTATAAAACTTGGCAGAGTATAAATGGGTATAGTGTGAGGAGGTTCGGTCGATCTCTCAATATCCAACGTGCCAATATTTGTCCCGAGCATAATCGTGCCCAGGTCCTTTATACTTCCATTGTTATCCCAAGCAATCGCATTCTCGATTAGCCATCCTGTATCTGTCAGCAACATGACACTGCCACGTAATCGGGCCTCTAATCCATCTGGTTCCTCAAACAAATAAACTACCGGATTGATAATACTAATGTTCTTAGCATCTAAAGACTCCCCGTGAATAATTAATTGGCGATCTTCTTGCCTGTCCCTCAACCAAATTCCCTCAGCTGTAACCGATAGATTGCGATCGTCGGTGCCAAAAATCGTGACCATTTGCTTATCATATTGTTTTGAAGTAAACGACCCGATCGGGTTGATGGCCATAACAAAAAATAGACCCACACAAAAAGCTGACGCCAGTAGTGGGCTCAAAGCACTCCAAATCGATGTCCCCATCCCACGCGCAACAACAAATTCATTTGTTCTGTTAAAAGAGCTAAAACAAAGCATTGAACCACTTAACATCGCAAAGGGTAACACTACGTCCATTACTGTGGGTAGATTCATAAGTGAGAGTAAAAAGAAATTAACGTCAATGGTGTTGTTTTTGAGAACGCTAACACGTCTGACTAATTCAACTGTTTGAATGATGGATACCACAACAGTTAGGCTAAAAATGCAAAGACTTGTCCATGCCAGATGTTGTTTTGCAAAATATCTAAACAACAACCCAAAAACAGACATGTTACTCATGTTTTCGTCTCTTTTATGTGTAACTGTGATAAGGTTTTTCGCCAATTTCCATTTAGTGACCAAAGACAGGTGCCAATTGGGATCAAAACGCACGCATACATTACAGGAAAAAGCTCTGGTGACGAAGTGACCAAGCTTCTTGACATCACCAAAACAATTATCGCTCCGATACCGCAAATAATATTCGCAGCTGCTCTACGTCCCCAAAGATCGCCTCTTATTTGTCCACGAAGCATAATTGCAGTGGCAAATAAAATAAGCGTTAAGCCCAAAAAGGGTGACAATATTCTATAATGCCCCTCAGCCAAACGTTGATTAAGGTAGTCTGGTCCCGGGGATTTTTCCGGATCAAACAGATTGGTAATTGTGTCTTCATTCATGTCAATTTGCGATCGCTCAGATTTTGGAACTGCGGACGCCGAGATTGACATTGTATGACTGTCAAAAAAAAGCATTGCACTATTTTTTGTATTACCAGCCAGTTCCGCTCTTTTTCCATTCCGTAAAACTAAAGCAGGTGTTCCGTTTGTCTGTTCAAATTTGCCTGTTTCAGCTATTACGGTAACTATTTTACCTTCGTTCCTTGCATCGTGAATAAAGACGTCTGTTGCCACACCGTTGCTACCATGCTTGTTTATGAGCATGGTCATTCCATCTACGACGTCAATGAAAACATTCTCCTGAAGTAGTATTGCCGGAATGGTATTTCGGATGTTGTATTGTAATTCCTTGTAAACAGCGAATGAGCTTGGCAAAACATATATAGAGTTTGCCAGCATGGTTATGCTGATAATTACACCGAGTGCGATAGGCGGGCGCGCAATTTGCATTGGACTTAGGCCAATCGCTTGCATCACCGTTAGTTCTCGATCCGCCAAAATACGGTGAAAAACCCAATTAACGGCGACAAAAGCGCCGATGGGGAGAGCAATCGTTAACCAAAGCGGAATAACCGCTAGCGACATAATTATGAAATCGCTAAATGCTGCACCTCTATTGATCACCATCTCCAGCAGACGTATAGTTTGAAATAGCCAAAAAATACTTATAATTACGGAAGTGACGGCAAATGTTGTGCGCAACAGTTGAACGAAAATATATCGGTTGAGCAGCATGGTTTGTCCATTGACGTTTGCGTATTTGATTAACATATAGACATATTAAAACGCAAAAACATTGATTGCCCCCGCTCAAAGAAAAAATTAGATAGCTAATCGACACTTCGTTTCATTAAGGTCAAGTTACTGTGACTGATCGGCGTTCAATATTATTGCGCTATAATTCATGTGACCAAATTCATTAGCCCAAAAATGCAAAAAATAGTTAGGTGAATAAATGACCAATAAGTTAAATATTTCTTTTTCCGACGCAACGCCTCAAGGGGATTTTGCATCGATTTGTTTGATTGGTGAGAATGCAAAAATAATTCCTCATCTTGAAAAAGCAGTAGCAGCCGAACTGATTGCAGCAATGGGAACAGCACAATTCACAGGCAAAAAGGGAGAAAGCCTGACGTTATATAGCACAACAAGCACATTTCTTCTCGTCGGAATTGGTGAAGGCCTAGAAGCTGGCCGTGATGCTGAGGATATTGGCGGAGCAGTTTTTAAAGCATTAGAGGCTACAGCGCAGAAACGTGGGTATATGCCTGAGCATCGGTTGGCCAATGAGGTTATTGCTGATCTTTTTTTAGGCATGCGGCTGGCCGCATATCATTTTGAGGATTACTTTACTGAGACCGACAGCGTAAGTGAAAGCGTCTCACTTACTCTCACCGCCAATTTGGTCAATGACCAGCATCCTCTTATTGTGGACCGTAATGCACTGGTAAATGGTGTTAGCCTTGCCCGTGATTTGGTTTTTGAGCCAGCCAACAAGCTATATCCTGTTGTTTTTGCTGATAGGTGCGAGTTATTAACTGCCCTTGGCCTAGAGATTGAGATTTTGGATGAGGCAGAGATGGAAAAACTTGGGATGGGCGCCCTGCTTGGTGTCGGCCAGGGTAGTCGCCGTGAGTCCCGGATGGTCGTGATGAATTGGAAAGGGGGAGGTAGCGAGGCGCCAGTGGCGTTTGTTGGCAAGGGAGTGACCTTTGATACGGGTGGAATTTCCTTGAAGCCACCGAAGGGTATGGAAGATATGAAATGGGACATGGGCGGATCTGCTGCAGTGACTGGTGCAATGTGTGCTATCGCTGGGCGTAAAGTTAAGCGTAATGTTGTTGGAGTGATTGGCTTGGTTGAAAACATGCCTGACGGAAATGCCCAACGTCCGGGTGATGTTGTTACTGCCATGTCCGGAAAGACTATTGAGGTCATAAACACCGATGCTGAGGGCCGCCTAGTATTAGCTGACGCATTGCATTACACTGAAAGAAGGTTTAGGCCACAGGCAATGATAAACCTCGCTACATTGACCGGCGCCATTTTAGTGTCACTCGGCAAGGAATATGCCGGCATGTTCTCGAACAGCAACGATCTTTCTGCACAACTCGCTGCTGCTGGCGAAGCAACTGGGGAAAAATTGTGGCGTATGCCGATGGGTGATGCATACCACAAGATGCTAAAGTCACATATTGCCGATATGAAAAATATTGGTGGCCCTTATGGAGGATCGATTACTGCAGCTTGTTTCCTCGAACGCTTTGTTGATGACACCCCTTGGGCTCATCTTGATATTGCCGGCAAGGCTTGGTCGGACAAAGCAACGGCAACCGTGCCAAAAGGAGGCACGGGCTTTGGCGTAAGACTGCTAAACAGCCTAATCGACCAATGGGGGGATGTCAGTCTTGCGAAAAAGATTTGAATTCAAGTTGGGGATATGAAGTCGACGAATGACCCAAGTTGATTTCTATCATTTGACTCACTCTGATCTTGAAACAGCAATAATCCTGCTCTTGGGTAAAACGATTGCGACCGGAAAAACTGCGCTGATTTTATGCCCAAAGCCGGCAGCAAGGGCACTCGATGAGGCGTTGTGGACCTATGAAGCAGCGTCGTGGATTCCACATGGACTGAATAATGCTAAGGGATCTGAGGTAGCGCCAGTTTGGATTTCAACAGACCCCACTCATAACCCGATTGACGCGGCGTTTTTGTTCTTGGTTCATGGGCAGAAGCCGCCAAATCTCGAAGGTTTTGAGCGGGTGTTCAATATGTTCGATGGTCGTTCAAATGCGCAAACTACTGGCGCCCGCGCACAATGGAAGGAATGGAGTAAAAATTCGTCTTTACAGCTTGGATATTACGCTCAATTGGATGACGGAAGATGGTGTAAAAATGCCTGATGTGACGGAACTAAACGCGAAGTGACAGTGATACGAAAATTGAGACTTGTAAACGCAAACTTCATTGCCTATTAAAGCGCCGTATTGGTGTTTGAGTAGCTTTTTTTTTGGCTAGCCTAGACGGCGTCTGTCAATCTAAGCGTACACACGCAATACCAGACAAAATTTAATGAAACGCAAAGGAGGCACCATGGCCCTCGAAAGAACCTTTTCCATTATCAAACCTGACGCAACACGCCGTAATTTGACAGGCCAGATCAATGCCCGCCTAGAGGCCGCGGGTCTTCGGATTGTTGGCCAAAAGCGTATTCAATTGAGCGAGGGCGAAGCGAAAGCTTTCTATGCGGTGCATGCCAAGCGTCCATTTTTCCACGATCTTGTTGCGTTCATGACGTCTGGGCCAGTCGTTCTGCAAGTTCTAGAAGGTGAGAACGCGATTGCGAAGAATCGGGAGGTAATGGGTGCAACCAACCCAGCAGATGCAGCTGTGGGAACGATCCGCAAGGATTTTGCAGAATCAATTGAAGCAAACTCTATTCATGGCTCGGACAGCCCTGAGAATGCAGCGATTGAAATCGCCTATTTCTTTGCTGGGTTTGAAATTACCGAATAATTAGCTAGCAATATGGACTTTAGAAGGCGGGTGTGACCCATCTTTTGTTATTTGTGGGTGCTCCAAACTTCAATGTTCTGCCTAAAGCAGGGTCGCTGCCATTATAACAAGAGTGAGAATAATTAAACCACCGACAATCTTAGATACAGTCATGAAGTTGTGATAAATAGCCAGATGAGCTCTGGCCTGCTTATCTAGATTACTTGTATCCATTTTAAATATCTCCCCTCCATACATTTCTTTACCGTTATCGCGCATTGTATGGCCAAAATCAATCTGTCGTTTAAGGAGCATGCGATTGAGCTTAGCCTCATATGAATCAGCTTCTCTAGCATTGTGCAGGCCAGATTGCGTGGCCTTCTAAAAAGGCGCGTGTTGAAGGATCGACTGAGCCAAGAATATTATTACGACTTTGCCAGTGCGGAACGCCGTCGGTGATTGTTAAAATGCCCATAGCGAGGCTGGCCAACACGAAAGGAAAAATTTTATGCTCAAGCCTAAGGACGCGTTTAGCCAATGTTTGCTCAGTTTCGTCTTCATTGATTTTTAGTTTTGCTTGAAAAATAATTGGTCCTTCATCTAACTTAGTGGTGACAACGTGTACTGACGCACCATGATGCGTTTCGCCTGCATCCAAAACTCGTTTATGGGTATCCAGCCCTTTAAATAAAGGCAGCAGAGACGGATGTATATTGAGTATTCTGCCGGCATATCTTCTAACAAAATTGGCGCTCAAAATGGCCATGTAGCCCGCTAGAAAAATCCAATCTGCAGTCGCTGTGTCGATAGCACTGGCGAGAGCTATTTCCTGTGCTTTCTGATTTTTAAAGGCTTGCCTGTCAGTCAATACTGTTTGGATGTTCCGCTCCTTGGCATAGTCAATTCCAGCGCAGGATTTGTTGCTGGCGACAAGGACAACTTCGGCTGCAGGTAATTGCCGTTCACACGTTTCAATCAAACGCTGCATGTTGCTTCCACGGCCAGATACTAAGATCGCGATACGGGTCATCGTCAACGGGCCCAGATCTCTATGTTTCGCAAAATCACCGATGGTTTTGACCTTCGTCCGATTAGCTTACCAGCAATCCAAGCGTCGGGTTCTGGACCGTTTGTAAGATTGGTCATAACAGTATCTACGCATTCGGGGGCTACAAATAACAGCATTCCGATCCCGCAGTTAAAGGTTCTTGCAAGCTCATAATCTTTAATGTTGCCCGCCGCTTGTAACCAAGCAAAAATTGGAGGCAAAGGTTTTGCAGCCAGGTCGAGAACAAGGCTAACATCGTCACCGTAGACGCGTGGCGGGTTTTCAATTAGCCCGCCGCCGGTAATATGTACAATTCCATGAACACCGCCTGTTGCCAACGCACAACTAACAGCTCTCTGGTATAGGCGTGTTGGCGTTAAAAGCGCTTCGGCAAGGCTGCGACCACCCCCCCCGGGTTCCGGTGCTGCAAGGTCTACGCCGATAATCTCAATGATTTTGCGAACAAGCGAAAAGCCATTCGAATGGACGCCGGAAGAGGGTAATGCAATCGCAACGTCGCCTTGTTTAGCCATTCCTGGTTTGAGTAGGTGGTCGCGTTCGACTGCACCTACACAAAAGCCAGCTAGATCATATGACCCTGCTGCATAAATGCCCGGCATCTCGGCGGTTTCACCACCAATTAGTGCGCACCCCACCTCAACACAGCCATCGGCAATGCCAGCTACCACTTCAGTCGCCACGTCTGACTCCAGCTTTCCAGTTGCAAAATAGTCAAGGAAAAATAGAGGCATAGCTCCTTGAACAAGAATGTCGTTGGCGCACATCGCCACTAGATCAACCCCAAGACCCCGATGCCAACCCATTTGCTTTGCCAATTCTAGCTTCGTTCCAACACCATCAGTTGCCGCCACAAGAACGGGATCGATAAAGCCAGCAGCACGCAAATCGAAGAGCCCACCAAAACCTCCTAGAACGACGTCAGCCCCACTTCTTATTGTACGTTTTGCGTGGGGGGCAATTTCTGCAACAAGCTGATCACCCACCTCAATATCGACGCCGGCATCTCGGTAGCTCAATGATTTTCTCTTTGGACACTTATCTGACATGCTGGCTTCATCTGTCGGTAATGGTATAAGAGACCGAACGTTTCGTATCATAGGGCTTTGCGGTGGTATATAAAGCATTTAATTTTAGGTGGACCGGCGTTTTGCAGGGCACGTTGCAGTCTATCGACTACTGGCCTTGTAGCTTTGCAATACTCCTCCTACTTTTCGCGCAACCAGTTTTTGCTGAAGATTGTAGCACTCCCGAGTTTGGTGTGCAGAATGTCAGCATTGATCAGGTGGCTGAAACTGCCGGCGAGGCGCGCCAGCTTGGCACACGCGCTGCTGCTGAGACGGCATTCACAGTGGTGCTTGAGCGTTTGTTGAACGATCCCAAGACTATTAGCCAGTTCCAGAGTCGTTATGATCTGGATCAATTTTCTGATTTTTTTCACATCACAGAGGAAAATAGTCTTGAGGGTCGATATATTGCATTGTTGAATTTTTGTTTTGATGCCAAACGTCTCCGGGCAACCTTCCGTAAGGACGGTTTGAAATGGACTGAACTTCGAAGTCCTCCTATCCTTGTATTACCAGTTTGGCTGGGACCAGAAGGCGCGCGGGCATGGCAAAGTGATAACAGCTGGCTATCGGGCTGGCGCGAAGCCGTCGAAACCTCTAACGGCTTGGTAAACTTTGTGCTTTTGGAGCCGACGATAATAAATGAGAGGAGTCTGCGAGCTGAGGATCTTGCCCGGGCAAATCCTGTCACGCTTAGTTATGCCGCAACCCTGGCGGAGGCGGAGCAGACTATGCTGGTGATTGCGCGTCTTGATTATGATGGTTCAATTCCAGTTTTGACGGTTGATGGCCAACTATTTTCTCAAGATGGCGAATTGGTTACTACACTTGCAAAGATGGTAGATCTTCCAGTTTCGAGTGATCTCGTTGGTCAACTGGCTGTTGCTCGCTCACAGATTTTGTTGGAGGTCCAGGCTAGTTGGTATGCAGCCAATGCCATTTCGGGCAACGATAGCCAGAAAATGACTTTGTTCCTACCCATCAAGTCACTCGAGGAATGGACGGCGAGGCTTGCAGCTTTTGACCAAATTGCAGTGTTTAATGGTTATCGTATTCGGAAGCTTGACATGACCATGGGTGTGATCACGGTCAATGTCGAGGGAACTATTGCTGCTGTGAAGAATGCACTTCTAGCACATGAATTGTCGCTTGTTATGACAGATGCCGGCAACCAGTCGGTTGTCCCGCTGACAGAAAACTAGAAAACAACCCGATGCAGCAACTTCCCCTTGATTTGCAGATCCGAAGCACAGAACACCATGGTGATTTCCTCATTAGTGATTGTAACACTATTGCTGCGCAATGGATTGACCGCTGGCCGGATTGGGTTGGCCAGTTCTGTGCGCTCAACATTGCTGGTCCTGAGGCAAGCGGCAAATCTCACCTAGCAGCTGTCTGGCAGGCCAAAAGTAGAGCATTGTTGCTTAGTGGTTTTGATAATAATCTTGCTGTTCTTGATGATGCGCTTAATTTCATTATCGATCTGGGCACTACATCACTGGACGAGCAACATTTGTTCCATTTGTTCAATCTTACCCGCGATAAAGGCGGCTCGCTATTGATCATTAGTAAACAGCCTGTAGCTCTTCTTGACTGGCAACTTCCTGATCTTGCATCTCGAATGCGGGCGGTTAATCTAGCTTTAATCAGTGGACCAGATGACGAGCTTTTACGAGCCTTGTTAAAAAA
Organism: uncultured SAR116 cluster alpha proteobacterium; assembly: GCA_902623185.1. Lineage (GTDB taxonomy): Bacteria > Pseudomonadota > Alphaproteobacteria > Puniceispirillales > Puniceispirillaceae > MED-G116. Next base: position 4,923 of record CACNSW010000022.1, on the reverse strand, counting down.
GAATTTTTCTGACCGACAGCTGAATGCGCCAGACAATGTGATTCGGTATCTTGTTGCCCGGATGGAACGTTCCTTTGCTGCTGTGCGGCATATAGTGGCGCAGATGGATCGGCTGTCGTTGGCGAACAGGAGCGAGATAACTTTGTCCCTAGCAAGGTCCGTAATGGAAACTGGACAGCAAGACTTTTGGCAGGAGATATCGCGACAGCCAACGCCCAAAAGTGGTCTCTAAAGTGCGATAAGCCTGATTTTATTGTTTTCAATGGCAATGGCGGTCTCGCCATTTTTCAGTTTCAAGGCTGGCGCACCAAAAATATCAAGACGCCAGCCATCAAGTGCCCGGATTGGAGCATTGTCATCCAGCGCCAGCGCCTCCAGGTCATCTGCCGAGGCAATTAGACGCGGTGCTATACCATGATGATCTGTAACATGTTTTAGCAGAACACGCAGCAGCTCCATGATAGCGGTTGGTGGCTTCTGAAGCCGCTTGCGTTTGTCAGGCTGCGGTAAATCTTCAAGAGAAGCCGCCGCGGCCTCGGACAGGACCTTGAGAATTGGATCAATCAACTTACCATTATTGCCTCCCGGAAAATTTCTAATCTTGGAAAAGGCGTTACGTTTTTCAGGGTTACTGCCAGCTAGATCAATCAATGTCTCGTCACGTACAATCCTATTGCGTGGCAGATTACGCGTCTGTGCCTCACGCTCGCGCCATGCGGCAAGATGCATTAGGCGGAGCATGGCTGGAGCTTTCATGTTGCGAAGCTTAATTCGCCGCCAAGCTTCCTCAGGTGTCGTCTGATAGGTATTGGGGCAGGCAAGCCTGTCCAATTCATCTGCTAGCCAATCGCCACGTCCCTGTTTATTTAATTGTTTGATGATTATTGGGTATAGGTGTGCCAGATAAATTACATCATCTAAAGCATATGCGATCTGCTGGTCACTCAGGGGACGCTTAGACCAGTCGGTGAAGCGGGATGTTTTGTCGATGTCATAGTCAAGAACAGCCTTGACCAATTTGTCGTAGCCAACCTGATCACCCTGGCCCATTACCATCGCCGCTATCTGCGTATCATAGACGGGGTTGGGAAGGTCACCCATTAAATTTAGAAATATTTCTAGATCTTGATGGGCTGCATGAAATACTTTGACGATGGATTTATTACGCATCAAATCCCAAAGGGCATCCAATTTTATATCTCGTGCCAGCGGATCGATGCAAACGGCTTCTTTCCCATCGCTTATCTGTATAAGGCATAGTTGTGGATAATAAGTTTTTTCGCGCATAAATTCTGTGTCAACTGCCAGAAAGGATGCTGACTGAAAGCGTTCTGTGACTGCGGTGAGCATCTTTGTTTTGGTGATAGGCTCACTAGTTTTGAGATTGAGGGTGTTTGGCATTTTTTGTGGGCGTGACATGCTTACCAATGTTTTTGTGATCTAAGTTCTTGCTAAATTGCCGGAGGTATAGAGGAAAAATTGACAGAGGTGAAGGCAAACCTATTGAAAATCACAGTTTCTAGCCATATGTCTAGGAAGGTCAAGAGGGTTGTTTAAATGAAGTCTACATATCGAAATAGTGTTTTATACGCCCTAGCTTTTAGCTTTGTAGTGGTAGCACAGGCCGCTAATGCAGGTGGTATCTCTGCGCACAAGGCTTTCTATGAGATGCGGCTCGGTGACCGCGTGCAAAATTCAAACATAATCAATGTTATCGGCAAATCGGCTTTTGTTGTAAAGCGTGATTGCGATGGCTGGGTTTCCGTCGAAGACTACGCGATCGAATTCATAAATGACAACGGTGGCAGCGACCGGATCCTCTCGCATTTTGAGTCGTGGGAAGCTGACAGCGGTGATAAATTCAGCTTTGATGTGACCGAAGACAGCACGTTTCTTGGCCGTAAGGTTTTTGGAGGGTTTGCGGACCTTTCCGCGCGCGACAGTGGTCGCGCCTTTTTTTCGCTGGAACCCGAGGCAGAGCTGAAACTGCCAAGTGATACGTATTTTCCATTGCGTCACATGGAAATCATTCTCGATGCCGCTGATAGCGGCGAGACTATGTTGGCTGCCACGATTTTTACCGGCGGTGAACCTGGTGATGCGCTGATGACCACTAGCACAGTAGTGGGTGGCTGGCAAACGGCTGAGAATGCAATAGATTTCGGTAAGCTGCGTGAAAACGGTTTTTGGCCTATACAAGTTGCTTATTTCAAACCGGCAGCAACCACGTCTGAGCCTGAATACGAGATAAAATTCTCGCTGCAGCGCAATGGAGTTGTGCGCAATTACATCATCGATTATGGTGATTTCAGCATCGCAGCTGATTTGACCAAAATTGAAGACATTGCGGCGCCAGTTTGCCGTTGAGTAGTGTCTCTCAGAGCTACACGTTTGCCAATATTGCTGCCCCTGCTGCTGCAGAAAATTCGCCGCCTTTAGCTGGCAAAAGCCGTGTTACCGGGTCTCGCACGGTGACGTAACCGGGCCATTTGCGAGGCACTGTTCTGTAAATTCGTTCTATCGTGCCCACCATACCACCGACTACTATCACCTCTGGATCAACCAACGTGATCAATGCCGCTGTGACACGCCCAAGCCGGTCCTCAAGCACCTGCAGCGCGCTCTCGGCGACTATATCACTGTTGGTAGCGGCACTGGCAATTGCGGCAGTAGAAGAGCGGATTTCGGTGATTTTATAGTAATCCTGCTCGAAACCTTCAGCTGAAATAAACGTTTCCAAGCAACCGGTGCGCCCACACCAGCAAGCATGCCCGTCCAACTCATAGGGAATTGGGGCTGGAAGCGGCAGATGCGCCCAGTTTCCAGCGATACCATTAGCGCCAGAAAGCGAGCGTCCGCCAGCGACCAATCCGCCGGTGCAATTGGCATCGATATGCATACCGAACACAGTTTCAGCGTCACGGCCGGCACCGTACAATGCCTCATAGAGGGTGAAACAGTTACCATAGCCGCCAATCACGACATCACGTCCAAGGCTAGCCTGCAAGTCCTGCTTTATGGCCTTGTCATTCAACCAGCTAAGCGGTGAATTTTGCATGATGTTATTAAGTACAACACCAGGGAGTGCTATCCCAGCAGGGCGGTATGACGGCGCCTCCGTTTGCATTGCAGTGAAAGCGTTGCATATTGCGATTAGGCAGTCACGATAGCTGTCAGCAGGAGTAGAGATTTGATAGTCAAAAAGAACCTCGCCGTTATCTGACAGCACGGCGGCGTTAATCATATTTTTGTCAAGTGACAGCCCCAGCATCCAGGCGCAGCCAGTCTGTTTACTTAATTTTGGCTTCGCGAAACAGTACATGCTTTCGCGCACGCGGATCGTATTTCATAACTTCGAGTTTTTCTGGCTTCGTGCGAGGGTTCTTCTTAGTTACATAAAAATAGCCCGTGTCGGCTGTACTAACGAGCCGGATTTGTAAAGTGGCTGGCTTTGCCATGGCTATCGCTCCTAAAAAGTGTCGCAGATCCCCAGTGGTTGCGCCGCATGGGACTACGTGAAACTAAAATCAGCCGGCAAACTGCGCGATTACGTGGCTTTTGTCAAGTCAGGATCATCGCCTTTTTAGTGCGTCTTTGCGCCTGGCAACCTTGCTTTTGAAACGCTCGCCTGCCTTCCCTCGTTTGATCTCTCGGCGGGAGGAGTAGCCTGTGCGTCTCTTTTTTTTGGTAATCGTGCCACCCTCAATCCAGCTTAGCAGAATGCCGCCGCTTATTGGGGTGACCTCCTCAACCTTTACCTTCAGAGCTGTGCCAACGGTAAAGCTCCAACCGCTATGCCGCCCATTTAGACACCGTCCTGCCACGTCAAGATCATAGAAATCATCGGGCAGGCCGGCCAGTGGTAAAAAGCCATCGGCTGCGCCATCCTCAAGCCGAACGAAAGCACCAAAACTGGTGATGCCGACAATCACCCCCTCGACGACATCGTGCAGCCTCTTTGTGAACAAAGCAGCGGCAAAGCGGTCGATGGTACGCCGTTCGGCAGCAGCGGCGTTGGCCTCGGTCTCGGAGATGTGAATGCAGATTTCGGCAATTTGGTCGGTTGACAGCCCTGTCTGGCCATCACCTGGCGGCTTTTTCGTACTTGTGGCGTCGATCAGAGCGCGATGGACTAGCAGATCCGAATACCGTCTGATCGGCGAGGTGAAATGCGCATAATTACGCAGGGATAAGCCAAAATGCCCTATATTATCAATGCTATAAATAGCTTTTGCTTGACTACGCAGAACCGCCTCATTGACCATCATCTCATCCGACGTGTCAACCACTTTTGCAAGCAGACTGTTGAATTGACGGGGACGCAATACCTGTCCTTTCGCAAATGGAGCTCCGATCGTCGCTGCCAGCTCAAACAGACTGTCTGTCTTTTTTGGATCGGGCGAATCATGCACACGGAACACGCATGTCTGGCGCGCGGCAATCAAACTGTCGGCCGCTGCGACATTGGCAGTGATCATGAAATCCTCTATCAACCGCTGAGATTCGCTTTGGCTGCGGTGGCTAATCGCTATGGCTTCACCATCCTCATTCATCACGACCCGGCGCTCTTTCAGATTGAGTGCCAACGGTTCGCGTTTATGCCGCGCCCGATCAAGAGACCGCCAGGCACTGAACAGGTTGTGCAAAATGCCATGCCCAACCCCAACATCAGCCTCATCGAGGCTACCCTCAAAGACCGACTGCACCTGATCATAGGTCAGTCTGGTATGCGAGCGGATCAGCGCGCGGTAGATGCTAAAATCTGTTCGCTTACCATCTTTGTCGATGTTGATTTCGGCCACCATGGCGGCGCGATCCTCATCGGGGCGGAGAGAACATAAATCATTTGAAATGCCCTCTGGCAGCATCGGCACTACCAGATCTGGCAGATAGACTGAGTTGCCACGACGACGCGCCTCCTCA